>DASXOA010000207.1:0-45280 GCA_036494675.1 Rugosimonospora sp. | reverse complement strand
CCTGAGCGACCGCTTGACCGCGACGCCTCGTCCCTCGGCGCCGCTGGCGGTCACTCATCACCATCCCCGAGCGACCGCTTGACCGCTCGGCTGCTCACCGGTTCGCCGGGGCGCCCGCCTCCGTGCGGAGGCGGGCGCTCGGCCCCGGCCGGGGCGCCGCCTCCCGGGCCGAGTTCAGCCGGTGCCCCGCCTCGCAGCGCAGTTCCCCGTGCACCTCGGCGCCACAGTCCCGGTGCACCGTGAGGAGCGCCGGGCCCTCCGGGTCCGCCAGGTACCGGTCGCCCCACTCCCGTACGGCGACCAGGATCGGGTACAGGTCGATGCCCTTCGGGGTCAGCCGGTACTCGTAGCGCACCCGGGCGCCGGGCTCCTGGTACGGGTGGCGGCGCAGGATGCCGTGATCGAGCAGCAGCGCCAGCCGGTTCGCGAGAACCTGCCGGGGGATATTCGTGCGCTCGCGCATCTCGTCGAACCGGCGCAGACCGCTGAAGATCTCCCGGAGCACCATCACGGTCCAGCGCTCACCAAGGATCTCCATCGTCCGGCCGATCGTGCAGTTGTCCGCCGACCAGTCCAGTGCCGCAGGTCTCATGCGACCAAGGCTAGATCTCGTTGACAGACTCAACAAACGGCTGCGACGCTGCATCCATGACGCAGGCTCAGGCGGCGGAACTGACTCGTACCCGCACGTTCTCCTGGTCCGACCCGGCGACCCATACCGCGATGGTCGGCAGCCGTTCGGGGCTGGAGATGCTGCGAGCGATGATCGCGGGTGAGGTGCCCCCGCCGCCGATCATGCAGACGATCGACGTCGACGGGTTCGAGGCCGACGAGGGACGGGTGACGGTGTCGCTGACCCCGCGGGAATTCCACTACAACCCGCTCGGATCGGTGCACGGCGGCATCCTGGCCACCCTGCTGGACACCGCCGCCGGCTGTACCGTGCACTCCGTGCTGCCGGCCGGGCAGGGCTACACGTCGATGGATCTCAACGCCAAGTTCCTCCGGCCGGTGACCATTGCCTCGGGGAGGCTGCGGTGCACCGGCGCGGTCCTGTCCCGTACCCGCCGCAACGCCCTCGCCGAGGCCCGCCTCACCGACCAGTCCGGCCAACTGGTCGCGCACGCCACGTCGTCCTGCCTGATCTTCGACGTGCCGGCCGGCCGCTAGCCGCCAGCGCTCACAGCCCGGCCGCTCACAACACGGCCGCCCGCACGCACAGCACGTCGGGCAGGTGCGGAGCGACCGCCGACCAGGAATCGCCCTCGTCCCGGCTGGCGAACACCTCGCCGGACCGGGTGCCGAAGTAGATCCCGGCGTCGGGTGCGTCGTCGGCGCACATCGCGTCGCGGAGCACCGCCGGATAGAACGGGGCCTCCGGCAGGCCGTCGGCCAGCGCCTCCCAGCTGCGCCCGGCGTCGCCGGACCGGTAGACCCGGCACCGGAAATCCGGAGGGTGGAGCCGCTCGTCGGCCTCGATGGGGAAGGTGTAGATCACGTCGGCCCGCCAGGGGTGCGCCACCATCGCGAACCCGAAGTCGGTGGGCAGCCCGTCGGCGATCGAGTGCCAGCCGGCGCCGTCGTCGTCCGAGCGGTAGACGCCGTGGTGGTTCTGCGCGTAGAGCCGGTCGGGGTTCACCGCGTCCCGGGCTACCTTGTGCACGCACTGCCCGAACTCGGGGAACGGGTCGGGCAGGAAGGGCGCCTTGATCCCGGTGTTGGTCGGCGCCCAGGTGAGGCCGTCGTCGGCGGTGCGGTAGACCCCGCCCGTGGACATGGCGATCAGTACCCGGGTCGGGTCGGCCGGGTGGGGCAGGACGGTGTGTACCGCCTGACCGCCGAACCCGGCGCCCCAGTCGGGCCGGTGCGGATGGTCCCACAGCCCGTCGAGCAGCTCGAAGGTCATCCCGCCGTCGTCGGAGGCGAACAGCGCGGACGGCTCGGTGCCCGCGTAGACCCGGCCGGGCTGCTCGGCCGGCCCCGGAGTGAGCTGCCAGACCCGGTTCATACAGGCGCCCGCCTCCGGTGGGAACGCGATGGGGCCACGCGGCGACTCCTGCCACGTCTCCCCCAGGTCGTCGCTGACCGCCACGCTCGGGCCGGAGCGGGAACTGGTCATGCCGGTCAGCAGGCGTGGCGTGCCGGGTCGCTTGTCGATCGCGACCGCGTGGACGGCCGTCATCGGGAAGTGCGGCTCCGAGACCCGCCAGGAACGTCGATCATCCTCGCTGCGTGCGAGGAACAGGCCCTGGCCGGTGCCGATCGCGAGCAGCGCTGTCATTCGGGCAGTATGGCCTGCCAGTCTGGCGGTCCGCATGCGTACGGCCGGGGTCGGGGTGCGACGATGGCGGGGTGAGCACCGTCAAATTCCGGCACAACGTGGCGATCGCCATCGCCGGGCTGGTCGCCCTGTTCGGCGCCGTACCGGTGGCCGCCACCCGGTGGTACCTGGCGCCGATCCTGCTGGTACCCCTCGCGGTCATGATCTGGGGTTGGCGGGCGGGTACCGACGCGAACCGGAACGGACTGTCCATCCGGGCACTGTTCGGCGCTCGCCGGGTGCCCTGGGCAGAGATCACCGGCTTCGTACCGTCGGACCGTCGGGTGATCGCCACGCTGAACGGCGGCCGATCGGTGATCCTGCCCGGTGTCGCCCCGGCCGACCTGCCCAGGTTGATCGCCGCGAGCGGCCACGGTCTGGGCGAAGCGAGCGGCGAGGATCTAGGCGACGCTAGCGACCAGGGCCTGGGTGACGCGACCCCGGCGGAGGGGCGGCCGGAGGCGCAGGAGCCGGCCGACCGCGACGACGCGGCCAAGCCCGCCTAGCCGGTCAGTACCCGTTCCGGACCTCGTTGATCAACGGCTGAGCCGCCGCGTACCGCCGGATCTGGTCACCCACCAACCCGTAGGCGCGCCGCAGCAGCCCACGCACCGATCCGCCCACGTGCGGGGTCAGCAGGAAGTTCGGCATTGTCCACAGTGGATGATCCACCGGCAGTGGCTCCGGGTCGGTCACGTCGACAGCGGCGCCGATGCGGCCGGAGGCCAACTCGGCGACCAGCGCGTCGGTGCGCACCACCGGCCCGCGGGCCGCGTTGACCAGCAGTGCGCCGTCCGGCATGCGGCGCAGGAAATCGGCGTCCACCATGCCCCGGGTCTCATCCGTCAGCGGCACCAGCAGGATCACCACCTGGGCGTCGGGAAGCAGCGCCGGCAACTCGTCGATCCCGTGCACCCCGTCCCGGGCGGTACGGGCGACCAGGGTCACCGTCACCTCGAAGGGCGCCAACCGGGCGGCGGTCGCCTCCCCGATCGCCCCCGCCCCGACGATCAGCGCCCGCTTGCCGGTCAGCTCGTCGGTCGGCGCGTGCCGGCCGTACGACCAGGTCCGCGCGGCCTGATCCCGGGCGAAGGCGGGGAAGGCGCGCAGGTACGACAGCACCGCCGTGAGCACCCACTCCGACGTCGACGGCGAGTGCACGCCGCGGGCGTCGCACAGGGCGATCCCGGGTGGGATCCGGCCGACCCAGGTATCGGCACCGGCGGACAGCAGCTGGATGACCCGTAGCCCGCCCAGTTTGCCGGCGAAATCCACCACATCGCCCGAGGCCAGGAACTGCGGTACCCAGAACTCCACCGACCCGGGATCGGACGGCATCGGCCCGTCCGCCGCGGAGAGGACTTCGACCAGGGTCTCCGAGGGCAGCTCGCCCAGCAGCGCCCGGCCCTCTTCGTGCGCGATCCACACCTTCACGGGTACCGACGATAGCCGCCCGACCTGCGCCGCAGTCTCCGGCGGGTACCCCGGCCCCGATCTTGGCCCCGACCCCGACGCCGGCCCGGGTTGGGTTGATCAAGAAGCGTCGCGGTGATCCGGCCGGCTAGGCTGGGCCCGTGACCGCCACCCTCTTCAAGCGCGCCTCCTGGCTGACCGCGGCCCTGGTGCTGGCGACGAGTGCGCTGTCGGCGTGCAGCTTCGGTCCACCGCCGCCCGACCAGGCCGGGCAGCCACCCAGGCTGCCGACCCCGACGGCGTCCCCGACCAGCAGCGACGACGCGGATGGCGGGCAGATGGCCGTCGACGTGGTCGCCAAGGGGCTGGCCGTGCCGTGGGGGCTCGCCTTCCTGCCGGACGGGACCGCGCTGGTCACCGAGCGGGACAGCGGCCGGATCCTCAAGATTGCCCCGGCTGCGGGGGCCAGCGCGTCCCCGGGTGCCGGCCCGTCCGCGTCCGCCAGCCAGCCGGAGGAGGTCAGGCCGTCCGAAGACTCGGGCGGGCTGGTCGTCACGCCGGTCCAGACGCTGACCGGCTTCACGCCCGGCGGTGACGGTGGCCTGCTGGGCATCGCGGTCTCACCGGATTACAAGACCGACCAGACCGTCTTCATCTACTACTCGACGGCGCAGGACAACCGGATCGCGTCGCTGAAGCTCGGCGGCACACCCACCCCGCTGGTGACCGGCATCCCGCACGGGACCAGCGACAACGGAGGGTGGCTCGGGTTCGGGCCGGACGGCATGCTCTACGCGACCACGGGCGACGCCGGCGACCCGGCCGCCGCGGCGGACCCCAAGAACCTGGCCGGCAAGATCCTGCGGATGAAGCCGGACGGCAAGCCGGCACCGGGCAACCCCACCGCCACCTCCCTGGTCTACGCCTCCGGCCTGCACGATCCCCAGGGCCTGACCTGGGACCAGGGCAAGCACCTGTACGTCACCGACCTGGGCCGCTCCTCGTGGGACGAGGTGGACCTCGTCCAGGCGGGCAAGGACTACGGCTGGCCGGCCGTCGAGGGCATCGCGGAGGACGCGAAGTACGCTGACCCGATCGTGGAGCTGAAGCCGAGCGAGGCGGGTTGCACCGGGGTGGCGGACAGCGGCGTGACCCTGATCGCGAGCTGCCTCACGGGCACCCGCCTGTACCTGATCCAGCTGACCAACGCCGGCGGTACCCTCGGCGCACCGCAGAGCCTGCTGGAGAACACGTACGGCCGGCTGCGCAGCGCCGTCACCGCGCCGGACGGGTCGATCTGGGTGACCACGTCCAACAAAGACGGCCAGGGCACACCGGCACCAGACGACGACCGGGTACTGCGGATCGTCCTGGCCGACAGCGGCGTGGGGCTGAGCTGAGTGTGACCCCGACCAGTTCAGGCGACGATGGTTCGCCGGGCCGCCGGCCGGCCCGCCGCGCCGTGGACGCGTCGCGCAGTGCCCGGGCCGCGTCGCGGGGCGCCCTGAACGCGTCGCGGCGCGCCGTGCGTTCCGGCGGCGCGGCCGTTCGCGCCGGGGTGCGCGCCACCAATCGGCCCCGGATGTGGCGGCGGCTCGGCCTGGCGCTGGCGATGGTGGCGACCACCCTGGTCGGGTTGACGATCGGCCTGCTGGTGGCCGGGCCGAGCCACGACGACGTGGGGCCGTTCGCGGCCCAGTTCAGCCTGACCCCCTCGCTGTCCGGCGGTACCGACGTGCAGATCCCGCCGCTCGGCTCGCTGGAACTGGCCAGCCACGACGGGCCGGCGCACCTGACGGTACGGCTGGAGGCGCTGGACCAGAAGCGCACGCTGGCGCTGGCCACGGACCCCAACGGGATCGAAAAGGCGAGCTCCGGAGCCGTCACCGACGTGGAGCGCGGGATCACCCGGATGGTGTTCCAGGCGACCGGTGCCGGGGTGCTCGGCGCGCTGCTGCTCGGCGCGTTCGTGTTCCGGAACATGAAGCGGGTGGCGATCTGTGGCGGCCTGGCCCTGGTCACCATCCTGGGCAGCGGCGCCGTGGCGGTGGCCACGTTCCGGCCCGACTCGGTCGACGAGCCGAAATACCACGGCCTGCTGTCCAACGCGCCCGCCGTGATCGGCGACGCGAAACAGATCGCCAACCAGTTCGGCCAGTACCGCGACGAGCTGCAGCGCCTGGTCAACAACGTCAGCAAGCTCTACGGCACGCTGTCCACGCTGCCGGTCTACCAGCCCGCCCCGGGATCGCTGCGCGTGCTGCACATCTCCGACCTGCACCTCAACCCGGCCGCCTGGTCGGTGATCTCGACCGTGGTGAAGCAGTACGACATCAACCTCGTGGTCGACACCGGCGACATCGACGACTGGGGTACCCAGGTGGAGGCATCCTTCGTCGACTCCATCGGCGCGCTCAAGGTGCCGTACATCTTCGTCCGCGGCAACCACGACTCCGCCACCACCGCGGACGCCGTGGCCAAGCAGCCGAACGCGATCGTGCTGGAGAACCGGATCGTGACCGTGGACGGGCTGACCGTCGCCGGGATCGGCGATCCGCAGTTCACCCCGGACAAGGAACCCGGACCGACCGGGGCGGCCGGGCACCAGGCCGCCGAGGAGCAGGAGGCGTCCGGCGAGCAGTTGGCCCAGACGATCCGGGCAGCGGGCAAGCCGGTCGACGTGGCCATGGTGCACGAGCCGGCCTCGGCCGGGGCGCTGGACGGTTCGGTACCTCTGGTGCTGGCCGGCCACCTGCATCAACGCGGCGTGAGCACGATGCCGGCGGTGTCCGGTGAGCAGAAGACGCTGCTGATGGTCGAGGGATCGACCGGTGGCGCGGGACTGCGCGGCCTGGAGGGCGAGGCGCCGACGCCCCTGGAGATGTCCGTGCTCTACTTCGATCCCACGCACGCACTCCAGGGGTACGACGACATCACGCTGGGCGGCACCGGCCAGACCGAGGTGACCATCCAGCGGCACGCGGTCAAGGCCACCCCGAGCGCTTCGCCGAGCCCGTCCCACAGCTGACCGCCGGCCCACCTCCGGCCGCCGCCGGGCTCGGGCCGCCGGTCTCCGGCCGGGCTCCCGACCGCGGGCTCCAGCCCGGGGCCGGGACGCGTCAGGAGCCGAGCCGGGCGAGGATCAGTTCGCGGACCGTCTTGGCGTCGGCCTGACCCTTGGTCGCCTTCATGACCGCACCGATCAGTACGCCGGCGGCGGCGACCTGACCGCCGCGCACCTTCTCCGCCACCGCCGCGTTGGCCGCGATGGCCTCGTCGATCGCCGCCGTGAGCGCGCCGGTGTCGGAGACGACCTCCAGCCCACGGGCGGCCATCACCTCGGCCGGGGTGCCCTCGCCGGCCACCACGCCCTCCAGCACCGTGCGGGCCAGCTTGTCGGTCAGCTTCCCGTCGTCGACCAGCCGCTGCAGGGCGGCGACCTGCTCCGGGGTGGTCAGCGAGGCGAGTTCCGCACCGGTCTCGTTGGCCCGCCGCGCCAACTCGCCCATCCACCACTTGCGGGCCGCGTCCGGGCTCGCGCCGGCAGCGATCGTGGCCTCGATCAGCTCGACCGCGCCCGCGTTGAGCACCGACTGCATGTCGTGGTCGGACAGCCCCCAGGCCTCCTGGAGCCGGCGCCGGTGCAGCCTCGGCGACTCGGGCAGGGCCGCCTTCAGCTCGGCGACCCAGGCCTGGTCCGGAGCGAGCGGTACCAGGTCGGGCTCGGGGAAGTACCGGTAGTCGGTCGCGGTCTCCTTGCTGCGCCCGGACCGGGTGTCGCCGGTGTCCTCCGAGAAGTGCCTGGTCTCCTGCACGATCCGGCCGCCGGAGTCGAGCACGGCCGCCTGGCGCAGGATCTCCGAGCGGACCGCGCGCTCGACGCTGCGCAGCGAGTTCACGTTCTTGGTCTCGGTACGGGTGCCCCACTCCTGGCCGGGCCGGTTCAGCGACACGTTGACATCGCAGCGCAGCGAGCCCTGCTCCATCCGGACGTCCGACACGTCCAGCGACCGGATCACGTCACGCAACTCGGTGACGTAGGCGCGGGCCACGTGCGGGGCGTTCGCCCCGGTCCCCGGTACGGGCCTGGTGACGATCTCCACCAGCGGGATGCCGGCACGGTTGTAGTCGACCAGGGATTCGGTGGCGCCGTGGATGCGCCCGGTGGCCCCGCCCAGGTGCAGCGTCTTGCCGGTGTCCTCTTCGAGGTGCACCCGTTCGATCTCCACCCGGACCAGGTCGCCGTCGACCTCCACGTCCAGCCAGCCGTCCACGCACAACGGCTCGTCGTACTGGCTGATCTGGTAGTCCTTCGGCATGTCCGGATAGAAGTAGTTCTTCCGGGCGAACCTGGACCAGCTGGCGATCGTGCAGTTGAGCGCGAGCCCGATCCGGATCGTCGCCTCGATCGCTGCCCGGTTGGCCACCGGAAGGCTGCCGGGCAGGCCCAGACAGACCGGGCAGACCTGGGTGTTGGGTACGGCGCCGAAGTCGGTCATGCACGCACAGAACATCTTGGTCCTGGTGCCCAGCTCGACATGCGTCTCAAGCCCGATCACGGGCTCATAACGCTCGATGACGTCGTCGTACGACAGCGGCGCGATGGTGGTCACCGGAACAGCCTAGCCGCCGTGCCGCCGGCGATTCCTCCGGGTTTCGCGGCGAGGCCGGTCGGGTACTCCGGAACGCAGAGTGAGAGGAGCTCCCACGATGCCACTCATGTTCCGCAAGATCTACAAGCTCGGCCCGATCCACTTCAATTTCGGCCGCCACGGATTCTCGTCGTGGAGCATCAAGATCGGTAAGTGGTCCTGGAACTCCCGGACGCGCGCGCAGCGCGTGGACCTTCCCGGCCCGCTGTCCTGGCGCAGCCGGGGCAACAACGCGGCCCGGTAGCGGCACAACGCAGCACGCAGACGGAAGGCCCGGCCTCGGCCGGGCCTTCCGTCTGTGCCGGTCAGAGGGCCGGCGGAACCAGCGGCGGGACGACCGACTCCAGTGCCGCGCCGACCCGGTACATCCGGTCGTCGGCCATGGTCGGCGCCATCACCTGAAGCCCGACCGGCAGCCCCTCGGACAGCCCGCAGGGAACCGAGATGGCCGGGCCGCCGTACAGGTTCGACGGGATGGTGAACAGGTCGGCCAGGTACATCTGGTACGGGTCGCCGGTCCGCGAGCCGAACGGGAACGCGACGAACGGCGTGGTCGGCGCGATCAGCACGTCGGCCTGCTCGAACGCCGCGGCGAAGTCGCGCCCGATCAGCGTGCGGACCTTCTGCGCCTGCCCGTAGTAGGCGTCGTAGTAGCCCGAGGACAGGGCGAACGTGCCGAGGATGATGCGCCGCTTGACCTCCGCGCCGAAGCCGGCGTCGCGGGTCAGCGACATCACCTCCTCCAGCGAATGCGTGCCGTCGTCGCCGACCCGCAGGCCGTAGCGCACCCCGTCGAAGCGGGCCAGGTTGGACGACGCCTCGCTGGGCGCGATCAGGTAGTAGGCGGGCAGCGCGTACTCGAAGTGCGGGCAGGACACCTCGACCACCTCGGCGCCGAGCTTCACCAGCGCCTCGACCGTCTCCCGGAACACCGCCGCGACGCCGGGTTCGGCGCCCTCGCCGGCGAACTGGCGGACCAGACCGACGCGCACCCCGCTCAGGTCACCCGAGGCACCCTGCCGGGCCGCCTCGACGACCGGCGGCACCGGTGCCGGGATCGAGGTCGAGTCGGCCGGATCGTGGCCGCCGATGACGGCGTGCAGCAGTGCGGCGTCCTCGACCGTGCGAGCGCACGGGCCGGGCGTGTCCAGGCTCGACGAGAAGGCGATCAGCCCGTACCGCGACGTGCCGCCATAGGTCGGCTTCGCGCCGACGGTACCGGTGACCGCGCCGGGCTGCCGGATGGAGCCGCCCGTGTCGGTACCGATGGCCAGCGGCGCCTCGTACGCGGCGACCGCGGCCGCGCTCCCGCCGCCCGACCCGCCCGGGATCCGCTCGAGGTCCCACGGGTTGCGCGTCGGCCCGTACGCCGAATACTCCGTCGACGAGCCCATCGCGAACTCGTCCATGTTCGTCTTGCCGAGGATCACCAACCCCGCGTCGCGCAGGCGGCGCACGATCGTGGCATCGTACGGCGGCCGCCACCCCTCCAGGATCTTCGATCCGGCGGTGGTCGGCACCCCCTTGGTGGTGAGCACGTCCTTGACCGCGATCGGTACGCCGGCCAGCGGGCCCAGCGCCTCACCGGCAGCACGCCGGGCGTCCACGTCGGCCGCGGCGGCCAGGGCCCCCTCCGCGTCGACGTGCAGGAAGGCGTGAACCCGCGGGTCGACCGTGCCGATCCGGTCCAGGTGCGCCCGGGTCACCTCGACCGCGGACGCCTCCCCGGCGGCGATCAGGCCGGCCAACTCGGCGGCGGAGGACCGGACGAGATCGTTGCTCACGACGCCTCCCCGCTGCGAGCGGACGCGCCGTGAGGCACAACCGCGCCGAGTCGGTCCGCCAACTGGCGCTCGCTCACGACTCCTCCTCCAGAATCCGCGGTACCCGGAACCGCCCGTCCTCGGCGTCCGGCGCTCCGGACAGCGCCTCGTCCCGGGTCAGCCCGGGGCGCACCACGTCGTCGCGCAGCACGTTGGTCAACGGGATCGAGTGTGACGTCGGCGGTATGTCGGCCGCGGCCACCTCACCCACCCGGGCCACGGCCTGAAGGATCACGTCCAACTGGCCGGCGAACGTGTCCAACTCCTGCTCGGTGACGGCCAGGCGAGCGAGGCGCGCCAGGTGCGCGACCTCCTCGCGGGAGATGGCGGCCAATGCTGCCCCCTGTAATCGTCGTCACGGATCCCTCGGGCGCAGCGTCGCACGCGCGCTCCGACGCGGGAAAGTCTATTTGCCCGCCCCGCCGCGCCGGGCGCCCGGGGTCATCTCCGCCCCCGGCCAGCCGGCCAGCAGGCGCTGCGGCGGCCGGTACCGGGACAGCCAGAAGGCCAGCTGGTCGGCCGGCATCGGCCTGGCGTAATACCAGCCCTGTGCCACGTCGCAGCCCATCCGGGCCAGCAGCCGGTAGGTCCGCTCGTCCTCCACACCCTCGGCCACCACCCGCAACCCGAGCGCGCCCGACAGTTCGATGATCGAGCGGACGATCGCCTCGTCGTCGGAGTCCTCCGCCATGCCGAGTACGAACGAGCGGTCGATCTTCACCTCGGACAGCGGCAGCCGGCGCAGGTGCTGCATCGACGAGTATCCGGTGCCGAAGTCGTCCAGCGACAGCGCCACACCCAGCCGGTCGAGCCTGCGCAACGTGGCGAGTACCCGCCGGGGATCCGCCATCAGCGCGCCCTCGGTGATCTCCAACTGCACCTGGTCCGGGCCGATCTCGTAGTGGCGCAGCCGCTCGGCCAGCCGGTCGACGATCTCGCCGGTGTGCAGGTCGCGCACGCTCACGTTGATCGCGGCGCGCAGGCTCAGCCCGTCGGCCTCCCATTTGGCCAGTTGGGCCACGACGTCGTCGACCACCCGAAGGGTCAGCAGCCGCATCACCGCGCTGTGCTCGGCGACCCGGATCAACTCCTCCGGATCGACCATGCCGCGCCGCGGGTGGTGCCAGCGCAGCAGCGCCTCCACGCCGATCACGTCGCCGGTGCGCAGTTCGACCTGGGGCTGGTAGTAGAAGGCGATCTCCTCGGCGCCCGGCGTCTCCAGCGCTCGGCGCAGATCGGCGAGCAGGCCCAGCCGCTGCGGCGAGTTGTGATCGGACTCCGGGGTGTAGACGGCGACGATGTCGCCCCGGCTCTTCGCGTCGTACATCGCCACGTCGGCGTGGCGCATCAGGGTGGCGAAGTCCTCGCCGTGGCGGGGGTACACGGCCACGCCGATCGAACCGCCGACGTCCAGCGGCAGCCCGTCCTGGCTGACCGGATCGGCCAGTACGGCGGCGATCCGCTCAGCCAGGGCGCGCGCCTCACCGGCGCCGGACAGCCCCGGGGCGACGATCGCGAACTCGTCGCCACCCAGCCTGGCCACCAGGTCCCCCGGCCGAACCGTGGCCGCCAGCCGCCGGCCGACCTGGACCAGCAGCCGGTCGCCGACACCGTGCCCGAGGGCGTCGTTGACGTGCTTGAACCGGTCGAGATCCAGCAGCAGCAGGGCGAACACCGGGGCACCCTGATCCTGCACCGCGGCCTCGTGCGCGCCGACCTGCTCGTCGACCTCCGCCATCAGGCGTTCCCGGTTGGCCAGCCCGGTCAGCGAGTCGCGCGTGGCCAACCGGTTGTGGGCGGTGTACAGCCGGGCCATCTGGTTCACCGCGTACAGCGGGACCAGCACGAACGGGATCAGCGCCGGGCTCAGGTCGACGGCGCCGACGAGCACCGGCCCGAGCAGCAGCAGGGCCCCGGTGGACAGCGCCTCGTACCCGACGGTGTGGCGGAGCAGCCCCCAGAAGCTGCCGTCGAAGCGCAGCCACACGGCCCAGGTGACCAGGGCGTAGTTGGCCACGAACCAGGTTGCCGCGGCGGCCAGCGCGATCATGGCGGCGGACCAGCCCGGCCGGTTGGCGCGGGCCAGCGGCTCGGCCCCGGCCAGCGCCAGCACCAGGGCGGCGGCGCCGAACGCGACCGCGTACTGGGCGGCGTTGAACGCGGCCCGCCACGGCTTGTACCGCATCCGGGCCGACGACGCCGCCACCGCGACGGTCTGCACCAGGACGGCCGGGCCGATGCCCCAGATCAGCAGGGCGGCGAAGGTGAAGCAGATCGACGCGAAGACCGGCGAGGTCTGGCGTGGACCGGGCGGGCGCAGCGGCCACACGTCCAGCAGCACGGCCAGCGCACCCATCAGCCAGAAGGCCGCGGGTGCGGAGCGCAGGAAGGCCGGCAGGGCAGGCAGGTGCGGGGCGACGACGGCGAGCCCGGACACGCAGACGACGGCGACGTACCCGAAAAAGACGCCCTCCCGTCGGGGAGGTGCCGTGTTGCGCAGCGCCGTCGGCTCCATTGGTCCTCCCTGGGCGCCCGCTTGCCCGGCGATCGCCGGTGCCGACACGCCTGCCGAGTGAAACGACATCACGATAAGTGGGTGACGCCGGTTTTGTGCCCATCGTGGTGACTCGTGACAAAGTCGAAATAGATGGCGCAGCTCACCGTACGTCCGTCCGCCTTCCACGCGCAGAGGTTCTGCTCGTATCGAGGCGACCATTTCACCGGAATGGTGGAGTTTCTACTCCTCGATCCGGGCCACCGCACGGGCCGCCTCCGGTCCCTCGCCGAGCAGCACCGCGAATCCGTCCTCGTCAAGGACGGGCACCTTGAGCGCGACCGCTTTCTCGTACTTGCTTCCCGGAGACTCGCCGACCACCACGAAATCGGTCTTCTTGGACACGCTCGAACTCGATCTGCCGCCCAGCGCGCTAATGGCCTCCGCCGCGCCGTCGCGCGAATAGTCGACCAGGCTTCCGGTCACCACGACAGTGATTCCCGCCAATGGTTTGGGCCCCTCCTCGACCTGCTCCTCCGCCAATGACACCCCGGCCGCCCGCCACTTATCCACGAGCTCGCGGTGCCAGTCGACGGTGAACCAGTCGATCACCGAATCCGCGATCGTCGGGCCCACCCCCTCCACCGCGGCCAGTTCGTCGCGGGACGCCGCGACGATCGCGTCCACCGAGCCGAACTGCCTGGCCAACGCCTGCGCCGCGGTCGGGCCGACGTGCCGGATGGACAGCGCCACCAGGATCCGCCACAGCGGCCGGTCCTTCGCCTCGTCGAGGTTCGCCAGCAGCTTGACCGCGTTGGACCCCAGCGAGCCGTCCTTGTTGACGAAGAACTCGCTGCCGGCGAGCCTGCCGGCGTCGAGCGCGAACAGGTCCCCCTCGTCGCCGATGATGCCGTCGGTCAGCAGCGCCGTCGCGGCCTTGTAGCCGAGCACCTCGATATCCAGCGCGCCTCGCCCGCCGATGTGGAAGATCCGCTCCCGCAACTGGGCCGGGCAGTACCGGGTGTTCGGGCAGCGGATGTCGACGTCGCCCTCCTTGGCCGGGGCGAGCGGGGTGTCGCACTCCGGGCAGCGGGTGGGCATCTCGAACTCGCGCTCGGTGCCGTCACGCTGGGCGACGACCGGCCCGACGACCTCCGGGATCACGTCGCCGGCCTTGCGCAGCACCACCGTGTCGCCGATCAGCACCCCCTTGCGGACCACCTCGCTCGCGTTGTGCAGCGTCGCGAGGGCGACCGTGGACCCGGCCACCCGTACCGGTTCGAGCACCGCGTACGGCGTGACCCGCCCGGTGCGCCCGACGTTGACCCGGATGTCGAGGAGCTTGGTGTTGACCTCCTCCGGCGGGTACTTGAACGCGATCGCCCAGCGGGGCGCCCGGCTGGTCGAGCCGAGCCGGCGCTGGATCGACACCTCGTCGACCTTGACGACCACGCCGTCGATCTCGTGCTCGACATCGTGCCGGTGCTCGGCGTAGTACGCGATGAACTCGCGCACCTCGGCCAGCGTGCGCACCACCTTCCAGCGCTTGCTGACCGGCAGGCCCCAGCCCTGCAACAGCTCATAGGCGTGGGACTGGCTGACCGGTTCGAAGCCCCGGCGGGCACCCAATCCGTGCACGACCAGGTGCAGCGGCCGCCCAGCGGTGATCCGCGGGTCCTTCTGGCGCAGGCTGCCGGCGGCGGCGTTTCGCGGGTTGGCGAACGGCGCCCTGCCCTGCTCCACCAGGTCGGCGTTGAGTTCGCCGAAGGCCTCCACCGGGAAGAAGATCTCGCCCCGGACCTCCACCAGCCCCGGCGGCTCCTCGCCCCGCTTGACGCGCAGCCGCTCGGGCACGTCGCCGATGGTGCGCACGTTGGGCGTGACGTCCTCACCGGTGCGCCCGTCGCCCCGGGTGGCGCCCCGGACCAGCCGGCCGTGCTCGTAGGTCAGGTTGATCGCCAGTCCATCGACCTTCAACTCGCACAGGTAGCTGACCGGCCCGCCGGCGTCCCGCTCGACCCGCTCCGCCCAGGCCGCCAACTCGTCGTCGGTGAACGCGTTGTCCAGGCTGAGCATCCGCTCGGCGTGGGTCACCGCGGTGAACATCGTCGAATAGGTGCCGCCGACCCGCTGGGTGGGCGAGTCCGGCGTGCGCAGCGCCGGGAACTCGGTCTCCAGTTGGGTCAGCTCGCGCATCATCGCGTCATATTCACCGTCGGAGATGCTCGGCTGATCGAGGACGTAATAGCGGTACTGATTGTCGTCGATCTCGGCGGACACCTCGGCGTGCCGCTCCCGGGCCGCGGCCGGCGGCTCCGCACCCGCCCGGGCCTCCTGCGCCCGCGTCACCCGGGCCGGCAGATCCCCCTCAACGTCCATACCGGCACGTTAGCCTGCCGGTACGACGATCAGGAGCGGGCCTGGTCCAGCAGTCTTTCGGCCGCCTCCCGGCATGCCTTCATGATCGCCCGAGCCTGCGCCGGCGTGGCGCGGGCCAGCCCGCAGGCCGACGTGATCACCACCCGGTCCGGCAGATCACCGAGCGGGAAGCCGAGCTTGTTCCACAGCTCCCGGACATCGGCGGCGATCTGTGCCGGTGCCGGCGGGTTGGCGGCGCCCGGCACCGCGCCAGCGAACAGACCCACCCCGGCGTCGATCGCCTCACCGATCTGGTCGAGGTCGGTGGCCAGCGCGAGGTCGACCGCGACAGCGGCCGCGCCCGCCGACCGGAACAGCTCGATCGGGGCGTCCGCGGCGCAGCAGTGCGCCACGACCGGCACCCCCACCGCCCCGATCACGGCGTCCAGCGCCTCGACCACGGTCACCGGCTCCACCGGGCGCAACATGCCGAAGCCACTCTCGGTCGGTACCCGGCCGGCGAGCACCACCGGCAGCGACGGCTCGTCGAGCTGGAGCAGCGGCCGGGCACCCGGTACCCGCCGGAGGACCTCCGCCACGTGCGCGGCCAGGCCCTCGGCGAGCGAGGCGGTCAGCTCCCGTACCGCGCCGGGGTCGCGCAGCACCGCGCCACCGGCCGACAGGTCGAGCGAGGCGGCCAGGGTCCACGGGCCGGCGCACTGGAACTTCATCGGGCCGGCATACCCGTCGGCCTGCTCGGTGAGCTCATCGAGATCGCGTTCGAGCAGGTCGGCTGTGCGCCGGGCGTCGCGCCCGCGCCGGGCCGCCACCCGCCACCGGGCCGCGTAGAGCTCGACCGGCAGATCGACCAGGAACCCCGCGCTCCGGCCGATGATGTCCGCGCCCGGTCCCCGGGCCGGCAGCTCGGGCAGGTAGGGAAGATCGGGCAGCTCGCCGAGGACGGTCTTGATCGCCTCCGCGATGTCGGTACCGGGCAGGGAGCCGATCCCGGTCGCGACTCCGGCCGGCCACGGCCGCTGCCCGCCAGCCTCCGCGGGAACGCCGAACTCCTCGGGAACGCTCACGCGCGGTGCCCTTCTCCTGCGGTGCTCGACCGGCTCACGCCGCGGTGCCCGTCTCCTGCGGCGCTGAGCCTGGCGCCTCCGGCGCTTGACCGGCTCACGCCGCGGTTGCCAGACGCTCGGCACGGCTGATCGTCGCCGAGCCCAGCACGATGTCGCCCGCCGGGTCCGGCTGGTACGCCACCATCGCCTGGCCGGCCGCCACCCCGCGGACCGGCCGGTCCAGCGTGGCGACGAGCCCGTCCGCCGACGCGGCGACGGTGGCCGGGACCACCTCGCCGTGCGCGCGCAGCTGGATCTCCGCCCGTACCCGCGACTCACCCGTCCACAGTGGACTCTGCCCGTACACCGTGGACACCTCCAGCGCCTCGGCCGGACCGACCGTCACCGTGTTGCTGACCGGGGTGATCGACAGCACGTAGCGCGGGCGACCGTCCGGCGCCGGACGTTCGATGCGCAGGCCCTTGCGCTGGCCGACGGTGAAGCCGTATGCGCCGTCGTGCCGGCCGATCACCTCGCCGGATGCCGCGTCCACGATCTCGCCCGGCGCCGAGCCGAGACGGTCGCGCAGCCAGCCCTGAGTGTCGCCGTCGGCGATGAAGCAGATGTCGTGCGAGTCCGGCTTGTCGGCCACGGCCAGTCCGCGCCGTGCGGCCTCCTCGCGCACCCCGGCCTTGGTGGTGTCGCCGAGCGGGAACATCGAGTGGCGCAACTGCTCCGGAGTGAGCACGGCCAGCACGTAGGACTGGTCCTTGCCCGCGTCCACGCTGCGGCGCAGCCGGCCCTGCCCGTCGAGGCGGGCGTGGTGGCCGGTCACCACCGCGTCGAAGCCCAGCGCGAGCGCCCGGTCCAGTACGGCCGCGAACTTGATCTTCTCGTTGCAGCGCACGCACGGGTTCGGCGTGCGCCCGGCCGCGTACTCGGCGACGAAATCGTCCACCACGTCCTCGTGGAACCGGTCGGCCAGGTCCCACACGTAGAACGGGATGCCGATGACATCGGCGGCGCGCCGGGCGTCCCGGGAGTCCTCCAGCGTGCAGCAGCCGCGCGCTCCCGACCGGTACGTCTGCGGATTGCGAGCCAGCGCCAGGTGCACTCCGGTCACGTCGTGCCCGGCGTCGACCGCCCGGGCGGCGGCGACAGCCGAGTCGACTCCTCCGGACATGGCGGCCAGTACTCGCATGGGTCCAGGCTACCGGGTGGCCGGCTTGTTCATCCCGGCCCGCCGGGCCCGCTCGACCGCGCCGGGCAGCGCGGCGATCAGTTCGTCGATGTCCGCCTTCGTCGAGGTGTGCCCCAACGAGAAGCGCAGCGAGGACCGGGCCCGGTCGTCGTCGGCGCACATCGCCAGCAGTACGTGCGAAGGCTGCGCCACGCCGGCGGAACAGGCCGACCCGGTGGAGCAGGCGATGCCGGCCGCGTCCAGCAGCAGGAGCAGCGCGTCCCCCTCACAGCCCGGGAACGAGAAGTGCGCGTTGCCCGGCAGCCGCTCGGTGGGGTGTCCGTTGAGGATCGCGTCCGGTACGGCGTCGAGCACCCGGCCGACCAGGTCGTCGCGCAGGGCGCCGACCCTCAGCGCGTACTCCGGCTGGGCCTTGACGCTGGCCTCCAGCGCGGTGGCGAACGCCACGATCCCGGGCACGTCCAACGTGCCGGAGTGCACGTCGCGTTCCTGGCCGCCGCCGTGCAGCAGCGGGGTGACGGCCACGTCCCGGCCCAGCAGCAGGGCGCCCACGCCGACCGGGCCGCCCAGCTTGTGACCCGTCACGGTCAGGGCGGCGACGCCGCTGCCGGCGAAGTCGATCGGTACCTGGCCGACCGCCTGAATCGCATCGGAGTGGCACGGAATGCCGTATTCGGCGGCCAGCGCGACCAGGTCGGTCACCGGCTGCAACGTGCCCACCTCGTTGTTCGCCCACATGACGCTGATCACCGCGATCTCGTCGGCGTGCGCGGCCAACTCGGCGCGTACCGCGTCCACGTCCACCGTGCCGTTGGCGTCGACCGGCAGCCACCCGACCGTGGCGCCCTCGTGCTCGTCCAGCCACTGCACCGAGTCCAGCACGGCGTGGTGTTCCACCGAACTGGCGATCACCCTGGTACGGGCCGGATCGGCCGACCGGCGTGCCCAGAAGATGCCCTTCACGGCGAGGTTGTCGCTCTCGGTACCGCCGCCCGTGAAGATCACTTCAGACGGCCGGGCGCCCAGCACCGCGGCGACGAGTTCGCGTGACTCCTCCACCTTGCGGCGGGCGCACCGGCCGGCGGCGTGCAACGACGAGGCGTTGCCCACCTCCTGCGCGGCGGAAACGTAGGCCTCGACCGCCTGGGGCAACATCGGCGTGGTCGCGGCGTGATCAAGGTAAGCCATCGCCCTCAAGCCTATCGACCGTCGCCGCGACCTACCCCCACCGCCGCCGGCAAATCAAAGACCGTGAACCGGTACGGCCCCCCGCGCATAGACGTGGTGACGGTTCCGGACCGGGGAGCCCCGGCCAGCTTCCCCGAAACCGGTACGGCGACGGCCCCGGACCATCCCGTCCGGGGCCGCCACCTCACGCCGGTGCTACGTGCGCTTGCGGATCTCCTCCGCGGCCTGCGGTACCACCTTGAACAGGTCGCCCACCACGCCGAAGTCGGCCAGCTCGAAGATCGGTGCCTCCGCGTCCTTGTTGACCGCGACGATCGTCTTGCTGGTCTGCATGCCGGCCCGGTGCTGGATCGCCCCGGAGATGCCGACCGCGACGTAGAGCTGCGGGGAGACCGTCTTGCCGGTCTGCCCGACCTGGAACTGGTGCGGGTAGAAGCCGGAGTCGGTGGCCGCCCGGGACGCGCCGACCGCGCCGCCGAGCAGGTCGGCCAGCTCCTCGACGACCTTGAAGTTGTCCGCGCTGCCCATGCCGCGGCCGCCGGAGACGACCACCGAGGCCTCGGTGAGTTCCGGCCGGGAGCCCTTCTGCTCCACGACGCGGTCGACGACCGTGGTCAGCCGGTCGGCGTCGGTGAGCGCGACGTCGACGGTGGACACCTCGGGAGTCGCCGGCGCGGGGGCCGGGGTCACCGAGTTGGGCCGCAGCGTCACCAGCGGCAACCCCCGGGCGACCTTCGACTTCACGATGGTGGAGCCGGCGAAGACCACCTGCGTCGCGGTACCGTCCGCGGCCACGTCGACCACATCGGTGAGCAGGCCGTTGTCCAGCTTGACCGCGAGCCGACCGGCGATCTCCTTCCCCTCCTGCGTCGAGGCGAGCAGGACCGCGGCCGGGGACACCTGGCCGACCAGTTGTGCGAGCACGGTGGCCTTCGGCGCGACCAGGTAGCCGGCCAGGTCCGGGTGCTCGGCGGCGTAGATCTTGGCGGCACCGTACTCACCGAGTTTGTCCGACAGCGCCGCGACCGTACCCGGCTCACCGAGCACGACGGCGGCGGGCTCGCCGAGAGTACGGGCGAGGGTGAGCAGTTCCAGGGTCACCTTCTTGGGTGCCCCGGCGGAGTGCTCGACGACAACGAGAACTTCAGCCATGATGTCCCGACCTCACACGAACTTCTCGGACGCGAGGAACTCGACCAGCTTCACGCCGCCCTCGCCCTCGTCAGTGACCTTGGTACCGCTCTCCCGCGGCGGCCGCTTGCCGGCCTCCACCACCACGCTGCTCGCCCCGGCGAGCCCCACCTCATCGGCGGCGATCCCCAGATCGGCCAGCGTCAACGTCTCGACCGGCTTCTTCTTGGCGGCCATGATGCCTTTGAAGGACGGGTACCGAGGCTCGTTGATGGTGTCCCAGACCGAGACCACGGCGGGTGCGGCGGCGGTGACCACCTCATACCCCTCGTCGGTCTGCCGCTCAACGGTCAGCGTCGATCCGTCGATGGTGAGCTTGCGGGCCCCGGTCAGCGCGGCGATGCCCAGCCGTTCGGCGATCATGTGCGGGATCACCTGGACCCGGCCGTCGGTGGACTCGGCGCCGGAGATGACCAGGTCCGGCGACAGCCGGCCGATCGCCGCCGCGAGCACCTTGGAGGTGGCCAGCGCGCAGGAGCCGTGCAGCGCGTCGTCGACGACGTGCACCGCCTTGTCCGGCCCCATCGACAGCGCCTTGCGGATCGACTCGGTCGCCTGCTGCGGGCCGACGGTCAGCACCGTCACCTCGCCGCCGTGCGCTTCCTGGATCTTCAGCGCTTCCTCGATGGCGTATTCATCCATCTCATTGATCACGTTGTTCGCCGACCCGCGGTCGACGGTCTTGTCGTCAGAGTTCAGGCCGCGCTCCGAACCAGAGTCGGGCACCTGCTTGACGAGTACGACGATATTCATCGCGCTTCGATGACCTCCTGTTGAGCGAGCGGTACCTGGAGCGTTCCGCGTGCCGTCGGACGGGTCAACCTGGCTCGCTGTGCGGTTGCCCACGCCAAATGTTACCCGCTGGTAGGTTATTGCCCCGCGCGGGACCGCGTGACCGAAGTCACCCGCCGGGCGCGGCCGGAACGGGCTCGGTAGCGTCATATTCGTGCACGACGTCGTGGTCCAACTCTCCCTCGTCGCTCTCGCATGCCTGGCTGTGCTCGCCGTGATCGAGCTGATCCACCTGATCCTCATCCGGGTCGGCCGGCGGCTCGGCCCGGTCGAACGCCTGAGCCGGCGGGCACACCGGCCGTTCCAGCTGCTGTTCGTCATGCTCACCCTGGACGTCGGCCTGCGGCACACCAGCCTGCGCGGCGCCTGGCGCTACGGGGTGACGCACCTGCTGGACATCCTCGCGATCGCGGCCGGCGCCTGGCTGCTCGCCGCCCTGCTGCTGCTCGTCGAGGACGCCGCGCTGGCCCGGTTCCGCACCGACGTACTGGACAACCGGTCGGCCCGGACCGTGCACACCCAGATCCAGTTGCTGCGCCGGATCACCGTGGCGGCCTCGGTGGTGGCCGCGATCATCATCAGCCTGTTCACGTTCCGCGAGGCCCGGCTCGTCGGCACCAGCCTGCTCGCCTCGGCCGGCGTGGTGGCCGCCGTGGTCGCGTTCGCGGCCCAGGCGCTGCTCGGCAACGTGTTCGCCGGATTGCAGATCGCCTTCGGGGAATCGCTGCGGCTGGAGGACGTCGTGGTGATCGACGACCAGTGGGGTCGGGTCGAGGAGATCACCCTGACCTACGTGGTGATCCACATCTGGGACGACCGCCGGCTCGTGCTCCCCACCTCGTACTTCACCACGACACCGTTCGAGAACTGGACCCGTACCCAGGCATCGCTGCTGGGCACGGTCGAAGTGGACCTGGACTGGTCGGTGCCGATCGAGGAGATGCGCGACCACTTGCGCGTGATCCTCACCGAGAACGACGAGCTGTGGGACGGCCGGGTGAGCGTCCTTCAGGTCACCGACGCGGTGCACGCCCTGGTGCGGGTACGCGCCCTGGTCAGCGCGCGCGACGCGCCGACCCTGTGGGACCTGCGCTGCCTGGTCCGTGAGCGCCTGGTCGGCTGGCTGCGCGAGAACCACCCGCAGGCGCTCCCCCGGCTGCGTACCGAGGCGAGTACCCCGGCCCGCCCACCGGCCGGCGATCACCACCCGTCGGGCGGACGACCCGACCAGGACTCCCAGGTCTTCGGCGGTGACCCGGCCGGCCGGCGACGGGGTAGCGAGTTCACCGGGCCGGACGACCACAGATAATGAGCGGATGATCTTCCATACCGTCCGGCACTGGTTCGACTCCGAGGAGGTACGCGCGCAGGGAAACCGCCCGGACTACCGGTACTCGCTGGCCAACGAGCGGACATTCCTGGCCTGGATCCGAACCGGCCTGGCACTGCTGGGCGGCGGACTGGCGGTGGCCGGATTCCTGCCGCAGCTGAAAGTGACGCACCTGCGCGAGGCGATCGCCGTGGTGCTCCTGGCGCTGGGCGGCGCCATCGGGCTACACGCGGTCGACCACTGGGCGCGCACCGAACGCGCGATGCGGCTGGACCAGCCGCTGCCCCCGTCCCGGTTCCCGGCGGTCCTGGCCATCGCGCTGGCGCTCGGCGCCATACTGCTGGTGATCATCCTCGCCGTGGGCGGGATGCGGAAATGAGCCGGAATCCCACGCTGGACAGCGACGGTGACGAAGATCCAGATGCCCCACCCGGTACCGCCCGCCTGCGCACCCGGCTGTCCTGGCGGCGTACCGCCCTGGCGGCCACCGGCATCATGCTGCTCACCCTGCGGGTGGCGTTGCGGCTGGACAACGCCCCCGGGCGAGCCCTGATCATCGCGGTGGGCGTACTCGGTTGGCTCGGTCTGCTGGCCCTGTGTCAGAGACGGATCGCCGCGATATCCGGCAGCCCACCCGTTCGGGCTGGCTGGATCCCTGCCGTCATGGCGCTGGGAATCGCCGGTTTCGCGATACTCGGTGTTGCCGCGACCGTACTACCTTGATGCCCATGGGCCGACTCTTCCCCCTGCTTGTCCTCGCCGATCTCGCGCTGATGGTGGTCGCGTTGATCGATTGCCTGTCGGCCGAGGAGTTCGAGATCCGTGCGCTGCCCAGGATCGCGTGGGTCTTCATCATCCTGCTGTTCTCCCCTGTCGGCGGGATCGCCTGGTTCGTCGCGGGCCGGCCGGACCGGACGATCGCCCCTCCCGAGGAGGTGGCCCTGCAACCGGCCAGCGGAGCGGAGCCCGAGCCTCCGGGCCGCGACCTCGCCCCGGACGACGACCCGGAGTTCCTGCGCCAGCTGGACGCGCGCAACCGCCGGCAGGACGAGGACCGGCTGCGCGCGTGGGAGGCGGACCTGCGTCGCCGCGAGCGGGAGCTTCGCCAGGAGCGGGAACAGCGCCGGGAGTCGGAGCGCCCGGCCGAAGAGCCGCCGACGGACCCGAAGGTTTGACATCCTCTCCGCCCTGATGTGGAACGGACGGAGATTCCCTCCACGCTGCGCGCGGAACACGCGGCGTCCGGGTGGGTTACCGCTTCGCCGCGCGGTGCCGGGACGAGTCCCGGTCTTACCTGCGCTCCACGGTCGTTTCCGTTGTCCGCCTGTCCGGCGGCCAACACGTTGATGGCGGCGTTGACGTCCCGGTCGTGGGTCGCGCCGCACGGGCAGTTCCACGCTCGGACGTTGAGCGCCATCTTCTCGTTGATACGGCCACATGCGGGTGGATGGGAAGAACCGGTCCACCCGGCCAAAGGTCCGCCCGTACCGGGCGGCCTTGTACTCCAGCATCCCAGTGAAGCTCGCCCAGCCCGCATCGTGCACGGACTTCGCGAGCCGGGTCCGGCCGAGACCGGTCACGCACAGGTCCTCGACGTAGATCGCTTGGTTCTCGCGAACTATCTTCGTGGACAGCTTGTGCTGCCAGTCGCGCCGGGTGTCGGCCACCCGGGCGTACGCCCGAGCGACCTTGACGACGGCCTTCTTGCGGTTCGCCGAGCCCTTCTGCTTGCGTGAGAGGGTCTGCTGCAACCGCTTGAGTTTGCGCGCCGCGCGGCGTAGGAACTTCGGCGCGGTCACTTTCGTGCCGTCCGAGAGCACCCCGAAGTGGGTCAAGCCCAGGTCGATACCGACCTCGGACTCGACCCGCGGCAAAGCCTCGCCCTGGCTGGTGTGCACGACGAACGAGGCGAAGTGCCGCCCGGTCGCGTCCCGGATGATCGCAACGGACGACGGGTCCGAGGGAAGCGACCGGGACCAGCGCACCGCGAGGTCGCCGATCTTCGGCAGCCGCAGACGCCCGTTGTCCAGGACCTTGAACCTGCTGTTCTTGGTGAACCGGATCGCCTGCCGGTTGTCCTTGCGCGACCGGAACCGGGGCGGCGCCACCTTGCGGCCCTTGCGGTTGCCCGAAATCGAGGCGAAGAAGTTGCGGTACGCAGTGTTCAAGTCGGCCAGGGCCTGCTGCAACACCACGCTGGACACCTCGCCGAGCCACGCCCGCTCGGGCGCCTGCTTCGCCTCGGTGATCAGACGGCGCGACAGCTCCCCGTCGGAGATGTACTTCTCGCCCGCCTCCCGCGCCGCCTGCCGCAGGCGCAGCCCATCGTTGAACACCACCCGCGCGCACCCGAACGCCCGCGCCAGCTCGATCTGCTGGCCGGGCGTCGGGTAGAGGCGGAAGTTGTACCGGAGCTGCACGGACAGCACTGTACCATATTGGTTTATGGCAGAGCTTGAAGGCATCCGCACTGGTAGACACTGTGTTTTTGCGATGCACGTTCATTTGGTTTTCGTCACGAAGTTCCGGCACAAGGTGTTCGCCGACCGGCACTTGTCCCGGATGGAGGCGATCATGCGGGACGTGTGCCGCGACTTCGAGGGGGAACTGGTCGAGTTCAACGGCGAGAACAACCACGTCCACCTGCTGGTCAACTACCCGCCCAAGGTCGCCGTGGCCCGGCTGGTCAACTCCCTCAAGGGAGTGTCCTCGCGCCGTCTACGGCAGGAGTTCCCCGACCTTGCGCACCACTACTACCGGGCCAACAAGCTGTGGTCGGGTTCGTACTTCGCCGGCTCCGTCGGCGGGGCACCGCTGAGCGTCGTGAAGCAGTACATCGAACAGCAGAACCGGCCCGGTTAAGGCACTGCTCGGGCCTTGGCGGCCCTCCCAGCGCGGGCCTTCACCCCCGGCCTGAAGGCCGGAGCACTGGCCCGCATTCCGGTAGCCGACCGTCGGCAACCTCGTCGGGGTGGGCGATCCGGTGACGCCGCCAGGCTCTAACTCTTGCAGTCGGCGCAGGACGCCAGCCAGGCGACCACGTCGTGTGCGACGGCCATCGCCGCCTGGCTCGCCTTCGCCGGATCCATCGGGTGTTCCTGGTCGTCCTCCCCGTCCCCGCCCTCGAAGCTCAGCTCCACTACCACGTTCTCGACCTGGAGCGAGATACCCGTCCCGCCGCGGGGAAAGCCGTCGGTGACCGTGTAATTCTGGGCGAATGCCCCGGTGCCCAGGCCGGACAGCTCCGTGACCGGGCCGTACGTGAAGCTGTGATCGGTCTTGCCGACCACCCCGTCGGAGTCCGACCGGTCGGTGGCGAGGGCCTTCTTCGCGGCGTCGAACGGTGAACCGAAGTAGTCGGAGTAACCGTTCATCGTGAGGTGGACGATCCGGTCCTCGGGGGGTTGCTTGTTGTCGGCGTCGATGTTGTCCCACTGGCAGATGGCGTTCGGTCCATCGTCCTCGGTCCCGTCGCGGTGGACGTTCGAGGAGAGCATTCCCCCGGGCATCAGTGATGCGAACGCGGTCGCGGGCATGGTGTCGCAGGACGGGAGCTTGCGGTAGATCGGCCCGTAGGAGGGCCTCGCGCTGCGGTGCGCGCCACCGCTACCGGTGATCCGGTCCCGGTTGACGAACAGGAAGATGCCCGCCCCGGCCACCACGAGCAGGAGCACCGCGGCCACGGCGACGATGATGATCAGTGTCGCCGGGGACCGCTTCGGCGGTGGCGGTGGCAGCAGCGGCCTTCCGGGCTGCATCGGCGGGCCGGTCGGCGCGCCCGCCGGGAACGGCGGGCCGGGCTGCGGACCCGGCTGGAACGGCGGGCCGGGCTGCGGACCCGGCTGGCCGACCGGCGGCGGGACGGCGGGGCCCGGCTGAACGCCACCGGGGTAGCCAGGACCGGGTGGATACGTCACAGTTGCTCCCTACCCTGTGCCGGCGTTGCGCCGGCACCTCGCCAATCCCACAGCATTCGCCTTGCCGAGGACCTTGCCAGGGCGGAGGGCGGCCGTGGCCGCCCTCCCGCCGCCCGTCAGGCGAGGTTGGAGGAGCGGGGGTACGCGTCGGCCGGATCCGTGATGACGTTCACCAGGTACGGCACCGAGGCGTCGAACGCCCGGTTCAGTGCCGGCCCGAGGTCGTCCGCCCCGGTGACCGTCTCGCCGGCACCGCCCAGCGCCCGCACCACGTCGTCGTAGCGCAGGCCGGGCTGGAGGTCGGCGGCTACGTCGTAGCCGTACATCGCCTGCATCGGGTGCTTCTCCAGACCCCAGATGCCGTTGTTGCCGACCACGATCACCACCGGCAGCCGGTGCCGTACCAGCGACTCGACGTCCATCAGTGAGAACCCGGCCGCACCGTCGCCCATGAGCACGCAGATCTGCCGGTCCGGGTAGCTGACCCGGGCCCCCAGCGCGTACCCCATGCCGGTGCCCAGACACCCGTACGGCCCCGGGTCCAGCCAGGTGCCCGGCGTCGAGGGCTCCAGGTACTTCCCCGCGTACGACACGAAGTCCCCGCCGTCGCCGATGGTCACCGCGTCCTCGGCCAGCACCTTGCGCAGCTCGCCGTAGACGCGCGCCGGCCGGATCGGGTCGCTGTCCGCCGCCATCGCCTCGGCGTCCTTCGCGCGGGCCTTGTCCTCGGCCTGCCGCAGAGCGTCGATCCAGTCGGCGTGGTCCTGACCGGGACCGGTGTGCTCCGCCAGCGCGGTCAGGATCAGCCGCAGGTCACCGGCCGGAGACACCGCGGGCTCCACATGCGTGGCGCGCTGAGCGGGGGCGTCGACGATGTGCACCACCGCGGCTTCACCGAAGTCCCCGAAGCCGAGCCGGAAGTCCAGCGGGGTACCGATGACCACCACCACGTCGGCGCCGCCGAGCGCGACCCGGCGCGCCTTCGCGAAGGCCAGCGGGTGTCCGGCCGGCAGTGCGCCCCGGCCCATCCCGTTGGCGAAGACCGGTACCCGCAGCGCCTCCGCGGCCGCGCGCAGCGGCTCGATCGCGTCGCCCGCGTACACGTCGGAGCCGGCGATGATGACCGGCCTGGCCGCGCCCGCGATGAGCGTGGCCGCCTTCGCCACGTCCTCCGGGTCGGGCTCGATGACCGGGATCTGCGGCGCCATGACCTCGCCCTCGCCGGCGCCGAAGATGACCTCCAGCGGGAAGTCGAGGAACACCGGCCCGCGATGCGCGGTCAGCGCGGTGGTGGCGGCACCCTGCAGTGCCCGCACGATCTCGTCGGTCTCGAAGACGGTCGTCGCCTGCTTGGTCACCGGCGCGACCAGCGGGAGGTGGTCAAGCTCCTGGAGACTGCCCGAACCCCACCGGAAGGCCGGCGCCCGGCCACCCAGCACGATCACCGGGGACGCGTTGAAGAACGCGCTGGTCAGGCCGGAGACGCCGTTCGTGACGCCCGGGCCGGCGGTCAGCACGGCGAGGCCGGGTGTGCGGCGCAGCTTGGCGACCGCCTCGGCGGCGAAGACCGCGGACTGCTCGTGGCGGACGTCGACGATGCGCATCCCGGCCTTGTGCGCGGCGTCGTAGAGGGGGAAGACGTGCCCGCCGGAGAGGGTGAACATCTCGGTGACCCCGTACGCGCGCAGCGCGGCCAGGGCCAGCTCGCCGCCGTGCCCGTCGATCTTCTCAGTCATTCCCGCATCCTACCGGCGAGTAACAACAGCTTCCACCGGACGGATCGCCCGCCGGCTCCTGCCGACCGACCTCACCGGCCGGTGAAGTTGGGCTTGCGCTTCTCCACGAAGGCCGCCATGCCCTCACGCCGGTCGTCGGTCGCGAACAGCGCCGCGAACTGCGCGGACTCCCAGGCCAGGCCCGAGGCCAGGTCCATGGACAGGCCGCCGTCCACGGCCAGCTTCGCCGCCCGCAGCGCCTGCGCCGGCCCGCCGACGTACCGCTTGACCAGGGCCAACGCCACCGGCAGCACCTGCGCCGCGGTCGGCGCCACCTCGTCGACCAGGCCCATCGCCAGCGCCGCCGAGGCGTCCACCATCCGGCCGGACATCACCAGGTCCTTCGCCTTCGCCGGGCCGACGAGCCGGGCCAGCCGCTGGGTGCCACCGGCGCCCGGGATGATGCCGAGGCTGATCTCGGGCTGGCCGAGCTTCGCGTCGGCCGCGGCGACCCGCCAGTCGCAGGCCAGCGCCAGCTCGCAGCCGCCACCCAGCGCGTACCCGCAGATCGCGGCGACCACCGGCTTGGGGATCCGGGCGATCGCGTCGAAGGCCGAGGACAGCTGGGGCGCACGGGCGGCCATGTCCACATAGGACATCGTGGCCATCTCCTTGATGTCCGCGCCCGCGGCGAAGACCTTCTCCCCGCCGTACACGATGACGGCCGCGATCGCGTCGTCCTCGCTGGCGGCGATCGCGGCGGAGCGCAACTCCTCCTGCACCTCGGCGTTGAGCGCGTTCATCGGTGGCCGATCCAGCCGGATGGTACCGATCCCGTTCTCGACCGTGAGCTGGACGACCACGCTGACCTCCTCGTCGAATGCCTGCGAGGAGCCTACGCTCACGGCACGTCGCGGATCTCCCGGCCGAGGGGGAGCAGCGAGACCGGGATCAGCTTGAGGTTGGCCAGGCCGAGCGGGATGCCGATGATGGAGACGAACTGGGCGATGGCGGCCGTCAGGTGACCCAGCGCCAACCACCATCCGGCGACGATCAGCCAGACCACGTTGCCGACCGCGGACGCCGCCCCGGCGGTCGGGCGCTTGACCAGCTCACGACCGAACGGCCAGAGCGCGTAGTTGGCCATCCGGAACGCGGCGATGCCGAACGGGATGGTGACGATCAGGACATAGCAGATCAGTCCAGCGATCGCGTAGCCGATGGCCAGCAGCAGGCCGCCGAAGACCAACCAGAACACGTTGAGGATGAAGCGCATGGATCAATCGTCACCCATGCGCGCCACTGCCGTACGTCGCGGCGTACAACTCGTCGATCACCTGGCGCCCGGGCAGCCCCGCGGACGCCCCGAGTCGCCGTACCGAGGCGGCACCGGCGGCACTGGCCCACCGTACGGCGTCGACGACGTCGCGCCCCTCGCCCCAGGCCACCGCCAGGGCACCGGTGAACGCGTCACCCGCCCCGGTGGTGTCGATCGCGTCCACGACCGGCGCCGGTACGTGCTCCAGGATGCCGTCCCGGTCGCCGTACCACGCGCCGTCCGAGCCCCGGGTCAGCACCGCCCGGGGTACCGACTCCAGTAGCGCGTCCACCAGCACCGCACCGTCCGGAGCGTCGCCGGTGTCCACGTCCACCATCGGCAGGCTGGTCAGCCCGGCCGCCTCGATGTGGTTGACCACCAGCAGATCCACCGCGCCCAACAGCTCATCCGGCAGGTCGCGCACCGGCGTGGCGTTGAGCACCACCCGGGTACCCGCCGCCCGTGCCGTCACCGCCGCGGCGGTGACGGTCGCCACCGGCACCTCCAACTGGCACAGCAGCACGTCGGCGCCGGCGATCGCGGCGAGTTCGGCGTCGGTGAGGTCGACCAGTGCCGCGTTCGCGCCGGGTGCCACCACGATCGAGTTCTCACCGGCGTCGTCGACCACGATCAGCGCCACCCCGGAGGCGCCGTAGCGGATCCGCAGCAGCGAGGTGTCGACCCCGGACGCCGACAGCCGGGCGCGCAGGGTGACCCCGAACGCGTCCGATCCGATCGCGCCGATCATCGACGTGGAGCCACCGGCCCGGCCGGCGGCGATCGCCTGGTTCGCTCCCTTACCGCCGGCCACCTGGGTGAAATCGTGGCCCAGCACGGTCTCTCCGGGTCGGGGCAGGGTCGGCGCGGTGACGACCAGGTCGATGTTCACGCTGCCGACGATCACCACCCTGGGCGAGGTCACTCCGTCGCCGGCGGGGCCGGGGGACGTGGCACCGCGGTCGGGCGGCGGGTTCTCGGCGGTCATGCCGGGAGCGTACGCGGATCAGGTCGCGCGGGCAGAGAACCTGCCGTCCACGTGATCCAGCCGCAGCGCCACATCGAAGGCCTTCGACAGGTTGTCGCTGGTCATCGCGGAGTCCAGCGGGCCTGCGGCGACCACCCCGCCCTCGCGCAGCAGCAGGGCGTGGGTGAAGCCGGGCGGGATCTCCTCGACGTGGTGGGTGACGAGAACCATCGCCGGCGCGTCCGGGTCGGCGGCCAGCGCGGCCAGCCGCCGCACCAGGTCCTCCCGGCCGCCGAGGTCCAGCCCGGCCGCCGGCTCGTCGAGCAGCAGCAACTCCGGGTCGGTCATCAGGGCGCGCGCGATCTGCACCCGCTTGCGCTCGCCCTCGGACAGCGTGCCGTAGAGCCGCTCCGCCAGGTCGCCGATGCCGAACTGGCGCAGCAGCGCGTTCGCGCGGGCGGTGTCCAACGGGTCGTACGACTCCCGGAACCGGCCGACCACCGACCAGGCGGCGGTCACCACCACGTTGAGCACGCTCTCGTCGCCGGGGATGCGGTCGTGTACGGCGACCGAGGACAGCCCGATCCGGGAGCGCAGCTCGAACACGTCCACCCGGCCGAGCCGCTCGCCGAGCACCTGCGCCGTGCCCCTGGTCGGGTGCAGCCGGCCGGCGATCAGGCTGAGCAGGGTGGTCTTGCCGGCGCCGTTGGGTCCGAGCAGCACCCACCGCTCATCCGCCTCGACCCGCCAGTCGATGTCGCGGATCAGGTCCTTGCCGCTGCGCGTGATGGTCGCCTTGTCGACGGAGATGACCAGATCAGGATCGTTGGACACGCCGTTATCCAATCACGGGACCCCCGAGTGACCCCCGTCACCGTAGGGTGGGCCGTCATGGCGGCAGTGATAGAGATCGAAGGACTGGCGAAGACGTACCGGAGCCGGCGCAAAGGCGCCAGGCGAGCCCTGGACGGCTTCGACATGGTGGTACCGGCGGGTCAGGTGCACGGCTTCCTCGGACCGAACGGCTCCGGGAAGACCACCACCCTGCGTACGCTGCTCGGACTCATCCGGGCGGGCGGCGGCCGGATGACCATCCTGGGCCGGCCGGTGCCGGAAGGGCTGCCCGAGGTGGTCGGACGCATCGGCGCCGTCGTGGAGAGCCCACAGTTCTTCCCGAACTTCTCCGGCCGCAAGACCCTGCGGTTGCTCGCCCGCACCGGGGGCCTGCCGGCCCGGCGGGTGGACGAGGTGCTGGAGATCGTCGGTCTGACGGACCGGGCCGGTGACCGGGTCAAGGGGTACTCGCTGGGCATGAAGCAGCGGCTGGCCGTGGCGACCGCCCTGCTCAAGGAGCCGGATCTGCTGATCCTCGACGAGCCCGCGAACGGGCTGGACCCGGCCGGCATCCGGGAGATGCGGGACCTGATGCGCAACCTGGTCGCCACGGGCGCGACCGTCGTGCTCTCCAGTCACATCCTGAGCGAGGTCCAGCAGATCTGCGACTCGGTGACCATCATCTCGCGCGGCCGGCGGGTCGCCGCCGGTCCGGTCGCCGACGTGCTGGCCAGCCAGGACAAGGGCGAATACCGGGTACGGGTGAGCGATCATGCCCGGGCCGCGACGATCCTCGCCGAGGCGGGCGCGACGGTACGGCCGGCCGACGATCATCTGATCGTGTCGGCGCTGACCGACCCGGCCTGGATCAGCCGTACCCTCGGCGGCCACTCGCTCTGGGTGTCCGAGCTGACCCCGATCAGCCCCGACCTGGAGACCGTGTTCCTCCAGCTCACGGAGACGGCGGGCGCGGTCCCACCCACCGGAGGCGGCGGCCCACCCGGGGGCGGCCCGATGGGCGACGCACTCGCCGGAGCCTCGAAGGGAGATGCGGCATGAGGCTGCTCGGAGCGGAGCTGAGCCGGCTGGTCGGCCGGCGGTTCACGAAGATCATGACGGGTAGCGTGCTGCTGGTCCTGGTCATCATCGGGATCGGCTTCGCGGCCACCTCGCACCACCACAACGCGGCTACCCGGGCCGCGGCACTGGCCCAGATCCAGCAGATCCACCAGCAGCAGCTCCAGGACCAGCAGGATTGTGAGCAGCAGCAGAAGACGGGTGGGACGGCGCCCAATGGCGCGATCTACCCGCCCGGCTTCGACTGCTCCCAGCTCGGCGCCTTCTCCCCGACCCCGGACGAGGTGGCGAGCTTCGAGCCGCACCAGTTCACCTTCCGTACCGACGCGAGCGACACCATCGACCTGGTGGGCTTCCTGCTCGTTCTGCTCGCGTTCGCGGTCGGCGCCTCGTTCGTCGGCGCCGAGTGGAGCAGCGGCGGCATGATGACCCTGCTGCTATGGCGCCCACGCCGGTTGCGGGTGCTGTCCGGCAAGCTGGCCGCGCTGCTGATCGGCACCCTGGCGACCGGGATCGTGGTGAGCGTCGCCTGGGTGGCGGGCATGTGGGCGATCGCCTCGACGCGCGGGGACGCCAGCGGGATCACCAGCGGCCTGCTCACCTCGCTGGCGCTGACCGATGCCCGGGCCTTGGCGCTGATACTGGCCGCGGCGGTGCTCGGCTTCTGCATCGCGTCGATCGGCCGGCACACCGCGACCGCCCTGGGTGTGGCGATCGGCTATGTCGTGATCTTCGAACTCGGCGCGCGGATCGTCCTGAGGCTGATCGACGTACCCCGGCCGGAACGGTTCTTCCTGTCCGGCTACGCCGCCGCCTGGCTGGACAAGCGCCAGCTCTACGTCGACGACCGGGCCTGCCGCCACCAGTTCGGGCCCGGTTCCTGCGAGCCGATCCGATGGATGATCCACATGAACCAGGGCGCGGTGGTCGGCGGAGTGCTGGTCGCCGTCGTGCTGCTCTGGACGTTCGTGGCGTTCCGGCGGCGCGACATCACCTGAGGCGGTACCGCTGCCGGCCGGTGCTCGCCGGCCGGCAGGGTCACTCGTCGACCGTCGACCCGAACACCTCGTCGCGCGCCGATTCGAGGGCGGTCAGCAGGGCACCGAGCAGCACCGGCTCCTCCGGCCCCTCGGACACCACCACGCGCGGCGACACCGGCGCGATCGCCGCCACCTCGTGCTGTACCCGCTGCGCCAGCGCCATCCCGCCGGCCTGGCCGACCTCGCCGGCCAGCACGACCACGGCGGGGTCGAGCACCACGCAGGCGGCGGCCAGCCCGAGCGCGAGGCGCCTGGCCAGTTCGTCGAGGACGGGCCCACCGGTGGTGCCGGCCTCGACGGCCGCGCGCACCGCGTCCTGCGCGGTGGCGGCCCGGAAGCCGTGCTCGCGCGCCACGGCGCGGACCGCGTCGCTCTGCGCCAATTCCTTGAAGCCGCCCTTGGACCGGCGGGCGACATCGCGCGGCACCGGGGCGCCGACCACCGGCGCGTACCCGATCTCCCCGGCCGCGCCGCTCACGCCCCGGTGCAGCCGGCCGCCCAGCATCACCGCGAGGCCGACGCCGCGACCCAGCCAGAGCAGGACGAAGTCCTCGACGCCCCGGGCCGAGCCGGCGTGCGCCTCGGCGACGGCCGCGAGGTTCACGTCGTTCTCGAAGACGACGGGCCGCTTGAGGTCCTCGCGCAGCGCGGCGAGCAGGCCCCGCTGCCAGCGCGGCAGGTCGAACGCGAAGGACAGGTCCCCGGTCGACGGGTCGACCAGGCCGGGCGTGCCCAGCACGACCCGGCGGACCCGGCTGATCGGGGCCTTGGCGCTGCGCGCCGCCTCGATGACCGCGTTGTGCACGACGCCCACCGGGTCGTCGGTGTCGTGGATCGACTGCTGGACCCGACCCACCACGGCGCCGGTGACGTCCGCGCAGGCGGCCACGGCGTGCTCGGGGCCGATCTCCACGCCCACCACGAACGCGCTGGTCGGGACGACCGCGTAGAGCGCGGCGTTGGGCCCCCGGCCGCCGGCCTGCTCGCCGACCCGGGCGACCAGGCCGCGCTCCTCCAGCCGCTCCACGAGCTGGGACGCGGTGACCTTGGACAGACCGGTCAGCTCCCCGAGTTGGGCCCGGGTCAGTGGGCCCCGTTCGAGCAGCAGTTCAAGGGCCGCACGATCGTTGATCGCCCGCAGCAGCCGGGGCGTGCCGGGCAGGCGGGTCAAGCTCATCGGGGCGCTACCTTTACCATTTAGGAAGCTTTCCTAATTAGGGACGACCAAGAATACAGTCAGCGTACGGTCATGCCGCGCCCGGTGGCGCCCCTCGCCCCGGTGTGTGACTCCTCGGTCACACTCGGCCGGACCGGCGGCCGGACCAGTGTCGACAGCGGCCGGCACGGGGCCCGGGTCGACGGCAGCGGCCGGGTCGCGGGTCAGGCGCCCGCGGTGCGCACCAGGGTGCGGATCTGGCGCAGCAGCACCGACAGCGCGGCCAGGTCGCCGCTCGCCTCCTTGAACTCGGCCATCGCGTTGCGGGCCCGGCTGATCGCCAGGGAGTTCCCCTGCTCCCACGCGGTGACCCGCTCCTCGGCCGGCTGGCCGGCATCCGTCGAGGCCAGCACCTCCGAGGTCAGCGCGGCCAGCGCGGCGTACAGGTCGTACCGCAGCGCCATCCGGGCCAGCGTCTGCCAGCGGTCGTCGCGCGGCAGCAGCGAGATCTTCGACAGCAACTCGTCCACCTGGAACCGGTCGGACAGGAGGAAGTAGATCGCCGCCACCTCGATCAGGTCCCGTCCGGAGCCGTCGGCCGCCGACACGATGTCGAGCAGGCCGAACCCGTACATGACGCGGGTGGCCCGCTCGGCGAGGTCCGCCGGGATACCCATGCCGGTCAGCCTGTCCACGTTGGACTGGAGCGACGTGCGCTCCTGACCGTGGAACAGCGCACCGAGTTCGGGAAGCAGGCGCTGCACCCCGGGACGCAGCCGGGCGATCTCCTCGGCCACGTCCAGCGACGCCCGCCGGTTGGTGACCAGCCAGCGCACGGCCCGGTCCATCAGCCGGCGGATCTCCAGGTACACCGTGGTCTGCGCCTCGACCGGCACCTGGTTGTCCAGCGCCTCCACGGCCCGCCACAGTTCGGGCAGCCCGTACACGTCCCGGACCACCATGAACGCGCGGATCACGTCGGCCGGCGTGGCACCGGTCTCCTCCACGACCCGGTACACGAACGTGATGCCGCCCCGGTTGACGGTCTGGTTCACCAGTTGGGTGGTGACGATCTCGCGGTGCAGCGCGTGGCTGGGCATCAGCATCTCGTACCGGTCGCGCAGCGGCGTCGGGAAGTAGTCCACGAGGGTGTCGTGGGTCCACTCCTCATCCGGCAGCGGTGAGCCGTTGACCTCGTCCTCCAGCGCGATCTTCACGTACGACAGCAGGACCGCGAACTCCGGCGAGGTCAACCCGGCGCCGGCGGCGAAGCGTACGGCCAACTCGTCGTCGGTGGGCATCGCCTCCAGTACCCGGTCCAGCCGCCCGTCGCGCTCCAGCTCAATGATCAGCCGGCGGTGCACCGGCAGCAGCGAGTGGGCCTGCACCCGGGCGTTGCTCAGCGCCGTTGCCTGGTCGTAGTTGTCCCGCAGCACCAGTTCGCCGACCTCGTCGGTCGTCTCGACCAGCAACGCGTCGCGTTCGGGTGCCGGCAGTGAGGCGTCGGTCAGCAGGATCTTGATGTTCACCTCGTGGTCGGACGTGTCCACCCCGGCGGAGTTGTCGATGAAGTCGGTGCAGATCCGGCCGCCGGCGATCGCGTACTCCACCCGGCCCCGCTGCGTCAGGCCGAGGTTGCCGCCCTCGCCGACCACCTTGGCGCGCAGCTGAGTCCCGTTGACCCGGATCGCGTCGTTGGCCTTGTCGCCGACCTCCACCTGGGACTCGCCGCTCGCCTTGACGTAGGTGCCGATCCCGCCGTTCCACAGCAGGTCGACCGGGGCGAGCAGGATCGCCTTCATCAGGTCGTTCGGCGCCATCGCGGTCACCGACGCCCCCAGCCCGAGCGCCGAGCGCATCTGCTTCGAGATCGGGATCGACTTCGCGGTACGCGGGAAGACCCCGCCACCCGACGAGATCAACGACGTGTCGTAGTCGGCCCACGACGAGCGCGGCAGGTCGAACAGCCGGCGGCGCTCCACGAACGAGGTGGCGGCGTCCGGAGCCGGATCCAGGAAGATGTGCCGGTGGTCGAACGCGGCGACCAGCCGGATGTGCTCCGAGAGCAGCATCCCGTTGCCGAACACGTCGCCGGACATGTCGCCGACCCCGACGACCGTGAAGTCCTGGTTCTGGGTGTCGATGTCCAGCTCACGGAAGTGCCGCTTCACCGACTCCCACGCGCCCTTGGCGGTGATGCCCATCTTCTTGTGGTCGTACCCGGCCGAGCCGCCCGAGGCGAACGCGTCGCCGAGCCAGAACCCGTACGCCAGCGAGATCTCGTTGGCCGTGTCGGAGAACGTGGCGGTGCCCTTGTCGGCCGCGACCACCAGGTACGGGTCGTCGCCGTCGTGGCGCACCACCTCGCGCGGTGGCACGATCACCCCGCCGACCAGGTTGTCGGTGACGTCGAGCAGTGCGCTGATGAACAGCTTGTAGCAGTTGACGCCCTCGGCGAGGAATCCGTCGCGGTCCGCCGGAGCCTGCTTGAGGACGAAGCCGCCCTTCGCACCCACCGGTACGATCACCGCGTTCTTGACCATCTGCGCCTTGACCAGGCCAAGGATCTCGGTACGGAAGTCGTCGCGCCGGTCGGACCAGCGCAGGCCGCCGCGCGCCACCGGGCCGAAGCGCAGGTGCACGCCCTCGAACCGGGGCGAGTAGACCCAGATCTCGTACCGGGGCCGGGGCGCGGGCAGCTCCGGAATCGCCCGCGGCTCCAGCTTGAACGCCACGTACGACTTCGGCCGCCCGTCGGCGCCCCGCTGGAAGAAGCTGGTACGCAGGGTGGCCTGGATCAGCGTCAGGTACGAGCGCAGGATCCGGTCCTGGTCCAGGCTCGCCACCCCGTCCAACTGCCGCCCGATCGCGGTGACCAGCTCCTTGGCCTGTAGCGACCGGTCCTCCTCCGACAGCCCGAGGGACGGCGAGAACCGGGTCTCGAACAGCGCCACCAGCAGCGCGGCGATGCCCGGGTTGGCGATCAGGGTGTTCTCCATCGACTCCTGCGAGTAGACCGCGCCGGCCTGGCGCAGGTACTTCGCGTAGGCCCGCAGGATCACCACCTGCCGCCAGGTCAGCCCGGCCCGGACGACCAGCTCGTTGAAGCCGTCGATCTCGGCCTCGCCCCGCCAGGTGGAGGAGAACGCGTTCTCCATGTGCGCACGGATCTCCGGCAGCTCCCGCGCCTGCGGGGGCAGCACCAGTCCGAAGTCGTACAGGTAGACGGTGGCGTCGGAGCGCTCGACCTCGTACGGCCGCTCGTCGGAGACCTTCACGCCCAACGAGTGCAGCACCGGCAGCACGGTGGACAGCATCATCGGCTCGCCGTACCGGAACACCTTGAACCGCACGTTGCTGTCGTCCTTGCGGCGCCGGAAGATGTGCGTGGCCAGCTCTCCGGGCTCGTCCAGCAGTTCCAGCTTCGCGATGTCCTGAACCGCCTCGTACGGCGTGTGCTCGTCCTTGTACGCGTCGGGGAACGCGGGCGCGTAGCGCGGGAACAGTCCCCGGCACTGCTCCTCGCCGAGCTTGCGCTCCAGGATCAGCCGGAAGTCGTCGTTCCAGTCGCGGGTCGCCTCGACCAACTGCTCCTGGATCGCCGCGGCGTCCACGTCGACGGGCGGCGCGGCCGGGTCGGTGCGCACGATGAAGTGGATCCGGGCCAGCACGGACTCGCCGACCCGGGTGGCGTAGTCGATCCCGATCCCGTGCAGCTCACGCTGGAGGATCTTCTGAATGCGCAGCCGGTTCTCGGTGGTGAACCGGTCCCGGGGCATGAACACCAGGCAGGAGATGAACCGGCCGTACCCGTCCTGGCGCAGGAACAGCCGCAGCGCCCGCCGGCCGGCGAGGCGCAGTACACCCATCACCGCGTCGTACAGGTCGTCGGTGCGGATCTGGAACAGCTCGTCGCGCGGGTAGTCCTCCAGGATCGCCAGCAGATCCTTGCCGGAGTGGCTGCGCGGCGACAGGCCGGAGCGCTCCAGCACCGCGGCCACCTTGCGCTTGACCACCGGCAGTTCGCGTACCGAGCCGAGGTATGCGGCCGAGGAGAACAGGCCGAGGAACCGCCGTTCACCCACCACGTTGCCGTCGGCGTCGAAGGTCTTGAAGCCGATGTAGTCCAGGTACGAGGAGCGGTGCACGGTGGACCGGGAGTTCGCCTTCGTGATCACGAGCAGGCGCTTCTCCAGGACCTTCGCCTGCGCCTCCGGCGTCATGCTGGCCAGTTTCCGGGGAGCGGTCTGATCCTGGCGCAGGATGCCCAGCCCGGTCCCGAGCACGGCCTGCAGCCGCATCCGTCCCACGGCCGGCCCGCCGGACCCGTCGTCACCCGCCGTACCGGCCAGCCGGTACTCCCGGTACCCGAGGAAGGTGAAGTGTTCGTCGACCAGCCAGCGCAGCAGCTCGATCGAGTCCGTGATGTCCCGCGGCGGTACCGGCAGCGAGGTACTGGCCAGTTCGTCGGCGATGGCCAGGGCCCGGGAGCGCATCTTCGGCCAGTCCTCGACCGCCTCGCGCACGTCGGTCAGCACCCGTTGCAGGTCGCGGCGCAGCTCGTCCCGGTCGGTGCCGGCGCGTACCCGGTCGATGGACAGCCGCATCCAGCTCTCCACCACGTCTCCGGCGATCGCGTCGTCCGCCTCGACGTCGGCGCACACCTCGACCAGCCGGCCCAGCGGCTCGCGGCGCACCACGACCAGCGGGTGCACCAGCAGGTGCACCGACAGGCCGCGGGTGCTCAGCGCCGAGGTGACGGTATCGACCAGGAACGGCATGTCGTCGGTGACGATCTCCAGGATGGTCAGCTCCTGGTCGGCGGTGTCGCCGACCCGCAGCTTCAGCTCGCCGGGCACCCGCTGCTCGGCCAGCTCCCGGTGCGCCCGGGCGCCGGAGAGCATCTCGGCGGCGGTCAGCCCGACCAGGTCCTCGTCCGGCGCGAACCGCCAGTACCGGCGGACCAGCCGCGCACTGTCCAGGTCCTCGCCGGCCAGCGCCACCGCCTCGGCCACCAGGCGCTCCGCGTCCGGCAGTGGCTGGTCCAGCTCGGTGTCCTCGGTGTCCCCGCCGTCCCCGGGCCTGTCGATCTCCTCGAGGTCTTCCACCGCGTCGGGATCGAGGTCGGGGTCGGGGTCGAGGTCGCCGGGGAGCGCACCGCCCCGATAGGCCCGATATCTGGTGCTTCGACCGGCCCTGCCGGCACCGCTGCCGTGGCCGGATGTCCCAGCGTTGGCGCGTTGGCCGGCTATGTCCGCATCACCGGTTCCAGCGGCCTCGTCCGCATCGGCGCGCTCGCCGGCCGGGCCGCCACCGGTGCTTCGGTCGGCCCCGTCGACACCGGTCACCGCACGGTCCATGGGTGCCACTCCCCTCGCCCCACAACGCTGTGGGGAACACGCTTCTCAACCCCACCCTATGACGTCCCGCGGAGCGGGCCCATCCGCCCGGCGGCCCGGCCGCACGCGCGCCCGTGGATTGTGACGTCTGAGACACGATCGATCCACCCGGCCCACCTGTGTCGGGGCCGCGAGCGTTGTATCTGTGGGACACAATCGCTGCCGGAGGTGCCCAGATGCGTCAGAGAGCCCGCGTGACCGCACTGCTCGCCACCGCCGCCCTGCTGGGCGGCGGGCTGGCGGGCTGCTCGAAAGGTCCCGGACCGGAGTCCGCGATCTCGGACTTCCTGGGCGGGTGGCGGAGCGGGCAGTTCGCCGCCTCGCTCCAGCTGATCTCGTCCTCGGGCAGCGCGCTGACCGGTCCGGCCGTGGCCACCCAGATCAAGGCACTCACCGGTGACCTGGCCAGCGTGAAACCGACACTCAAGGCGGGAAAGGCGACCGTCGACAAGGACGACGCGACCGCGCCGATCGACGTGTCCTGGCCGGTCGAAAAGGGCGTCACCTGGTCGTACCAGACCAGCCTGCGGCTGCACCGCAACGACGGTAAGTGGGACCCGATCTTCGAACCGTCCGTGATCGCGGCACAGCTCACCGACACCGACAAGATGACGGTCAAGACGGCCGACGCGACCCGGGGCAGCGTCCTGGACGGCAGCGGCCAGCCGCTGGTGAGCGAGCAGCCCGTCGTCAACGTCGGCATCCAGCCCAGTCTGATCAAAGACCAGACATCCCTGATCAATGCGCTGAACTCGGCCTTCAAGTCAGCGAACCTCGACGTCGACCTCTCCGACCTGCCGAACCAGATCAAGGCCGCGGCGCCGACCGCGTTCGTCCAGGTCGTGACGCTTCGCCAGCCCGTCTACGACCAGATCCGGCCGCAGATCCACGACCTGGACGGCACGGTGTTCACCAACGGCACCCAGGAACTCGCGCCGACCAGTACCTTCGCCCGCGCGTTGCTCGGCACGGTCGGCGACGTGACCAAGGAGCGGATGGACAAGAACCCGGGCAAGTACCAGATCGGCGACCAGGTCGGCTTCGGCGGCCTGGCCGAGGCGTACGACGACCAACTGCGCGGCAAGAGCGGCGTCTCCGTGGTGGCCGTCCCGGCCAACCCGCCGAGCGGCACGAACTCGGACTCCACCGGCGACTCCGCCCAGGGCAAGACGCTGTTCACCAGCGCACCGGTCGCCGGCCAGTCGATCAAGACGACGCTGGACCAGAAGACCCAGAAGGCCGCCGAGACCGCGCTGACCATGACCCAGCAGCCCTCGGCGCTGGTGGCCATCCGGATCTCCGACGGAGCGGTCCTGGCCGTCGCGAACGGGCCCGGAGCGCAGGGCCAGGATCTGGCGCTGGACGCCAGCGTCCCGCCCGGCTCGATGTTCAAGACGGTCACCGCGACCAACCTGCTGGAGGCGGGCAAGGTCAACGTCAACACGATCGTTTCCTGCCCGCAGACCCGGACGGTGGACGGGTACACCATCCACAACTCGGAGTTCGAGCAGTTGGGCAACGTGCCGCTGCACGAGGACTTCGCCAAGTCGTGCAACACCGCGTTCGCGTCGCTGGCACCCCAACTCGGTCCGACCGGGCTCGCCGACACCGGAAAGCAGTTGGGTGTCGGCATCCCCTGGGACCTGGGCATCGACGCGTACACGGGCAGCGTCTCGGCCAACGGCGACGCGGCGGAGCAGGCGGCCGCGGCGTTCGGGCAGGGCAAGACGACGGTGTCACCGGTGGTGATGGCGGCGATGGCGGCGGCGGTGCAGCGGGGGCAGTGGAAGCAGCCGCACCTGGTGCTGGACCCGGCGCCGGCGCACCCGGCCGCCGACCAGGCGCCGCTGAAGCAGTCCACGGTGGACGCGCTCAAGCAGATGATGCGTGAAGTCGTCACCGACGGTACGGCGGTCAAGGTCAAGTCGGTACCGGGGGCCCCAATCTACGGCAAGACGGGCACCGCGGAGCACGACAACAAGCCCACGCCGACCCACTCGTGGTTCATGGGGTACCGGGGTGACATCGCGTTCGCCGTCTTCGTCGAGGACGGCGGCATGAGCACCGACGCCGCCGTGCCGATCGCCGGAAGGTTCTTCACCGTCCTGGGCTAACGTTGCGGCGTGGACACGTACGCCGACTTCATCGAGGAGGCAGGCCGGGGACCGTTCCGGGCACCGGCCGACGGCGACTGGACCGCGGAACAGATCGTCGCGCATGTGGCCAGCAACAATGAGCAGCTGATCGCGGCCACCGAGGCGTTGCTGGCCGGTCGCGACGCCAGCTACGACAACCGGGACGCGGTCGGTGACCGGGCGCTGAGCGCCTACGCCGCGTCGTACGGCGGGCTGCGCGGGCTGGCCGACCGCGTCGCCATCACGGTCGCGGTGCTGCGCGACCTGGCCGGGCAGCTGGGGCCGCTCGGCGACACCCCGGTGCCGTCGCGGATCCAGGACGGGGACGCCGTGGTCCTGGACGCCCCGGCGCCGTGGATCCAGGTCCTCGAAGTGAACGAGACCCGGCACACCCGGGCACACCTCGAACAGCTCCGTGCGCTGCGCGAGGACGAGAGGACCGACCGGGATTAGGCCCGGCTAGGCGGTCTCCGCCGGGGTCGGCCCCGGCTACGCGGTCTCCGCCGGGACAGCCCGGCTACGCGGTCTCCGCCGCGCTCGGATGCGGTACCGGTACCGGCTCGCCGCGCTGAGCCGGCATCACGATCGGCATCGGTGGACTGTCATCGTCCGGCCGGGTCAGCGGCGCGAGCCCGGTGACCAGTGCGCCGACCAGCTCCCGGGCGTAGACACCGTCCGGGTCGTAGTCCGGGTCGAAGACCGTCAGCTCCATGCCCAGGCAGCCCGGCGCGCCGACCAGGCCGGCGATGAGCAGCTCCAGTTCCGCGTACGCGATGCCGCCCTCGTCCGGCGCGTCCACGGCCGGCATCACGGCCGGGTCCAGCACGTCCACGTCGACGTGCAGCCAGTAGCCGAGGCAGCCGCCGAGCTGCTCACGCGCCCACTGCGCGGTGCGGCCGGCACCGTCGCCGCGAAGCTGCGGTACCGACCGGAACGCCAATCCGGCGGCGCGCAGGTCCAGCCGGTACTCGTCCTGGGCCCGGATGCCCAACAGCACCACGTTCTCGTCGCGCAGGTACGGCCGCAACCCGTCGATGTCGGTCAGGTCGGGCTGCCCCCGCCCGGTGGCCAGCGCGACGTCCTCACCCGCCGCCGCCCCCACGTACGACGCGTTGCCCGGATGCCGGAAGTCCGAATGGCCGTCCACGTAGATCACCCCGTACGGCAGCCCGTCCCGGTCGGACATCCGCCGCAGCGCCAGCGCCGAACCCAGCATGATCGAACAGTCCCCGCCGAGTACCAGCGGAAACTCCCCACGCTCGATGATCGCCCCGATCCGGCCGGCCAGCCGGCGCGAATACCACGCGACCGCCTCGGCCTGGCTGACCCCGTCGCCGGGGCGCCAGTCGCCGGGGTCGTAGCGCGGCGGCGTCAGGCACCCGGCGTCCCGGGCACCGAGCCGGGCCAGCAGATCCTGGTCGCGCAGCGCACCGGGTGCCTTGGCACAGCCCGGCACCGAACTCACCGTCGGCGGCCGCAACCCCAGATTGCTCGGCGCGTCGAGAACCGCGATCCGGCGCGCCCCGGCCGCCAGCGGCGCCGCTGCGCGCGGCGCCGCGGTTGGACGGCCGGGGTCCGGGGGCATGGCTGCCTCCTAGAAGAGCGCGCTCGCGAGCGCGCGGCGGGCCGCGATGACGGCCGGGTCGTCCGGCCCGGCGACGGTGAAGAGCGAGACCAGGTGCTGGCGCACCGTCTCGCGGTCCGCGCCGAAGGTCCGGCGGACCAGGTCCACCAGGCGCCGGTAGGCGGCCTCGGCCTGGCCGGAGAGCACCTCGATGTCGGCGGCCAGGGTCTGCGCCGGGATGTCGTCCGGCGCGTCGGCCGCCGCCGCGAGCACCGCGGCCGGGTCGGCGCCCTCGATGCGGCGCAGCAGGCCCACCTGGGCCAGCCCCGCCTCGGCGATGGCGTCCGCGGGCGACTCGGCCAGCACCTTCCGGTACGCCTGCTCCGCCGCCTCCAGATCACCGCTCATCAGGGCGTCGTCGGCGGCTTCCAGCCGGGGATCGGCCGGGGTCTCGACCTGGACGCCACCCGCCTGGAGCACCTCGGCGATGAACGGGCGCAGCTGGGACTCCGGTACCGAGCCGGTGAAGCCCGGAGCGAGCCGGCCACCGATGGCCACGAACGCGGCCGGGACGCCGGGAAGCTGGAGCGCCTCCGCGAGCCGGGGGTTGGCGTCGGCGTCGACCCTGGCGAACACCCAGGCACCGTTGCCCTCGATGGCGAGCTTCTCCAGCACGGTGGCAAGCTGCTTCGACGATTCGGACCGGTCGGACCAGAACTCGATGATCACCGGAGTCGTCAGCGACCGCTCCAGCACCTCGGTCTGGAACGTGGCCTCCGTCACATCGACGATCGCCATGCCGCCGCCCGGAACGCCCGAAGTGCCCGGCGGGACGGCACCGGGGCGCCCACCGGCCGGCGGCGCACCGGAGGCGTCGGGGCCCCCCGGGGTCGACGGCGGCGGAGTACGCAGGGCGCTCAGGTCGACCGCGCCACGGGTGAAGATCGACGGAGTGGAACGCGGATCAGTCATGCCACGACCTCGTTGTGCGTGCCGACGCCATGAGACTCGGACGCTCCGAGTCCGATGATTCGCTCGCTGTGCTCGCTCATGGTTCCCTAGTCTGGCACGACACCGGAAGCATGCGGTGGTGCCAGCGCCGCGTGTGCGCCACCGGCGACGAACGAAACCGTCCCGTCTTCGTGATCCACCGTGAACAACGTGCCCGGCGGGTACATGCCGAGCACCTCGGGTGGCAACTGGACGGTACCGTCGCCGGCCACCACCGCGAAGTCCTGCCCGTCGCGCCCCTCGGCACCGACCCGGCCGTCCCGGATGGTCACCGCCCGACCCAGCCGGGCACCGACCTCGGCGTCGTGGGTCACCACAACGATCGTGGTGCCCCGCTCCCGGTTGACCGTCTCCAGCGCGCCCAGCACCTCGTCGCGCCCGTGCGTGTCGAGCTGCGACGTCGGCTCGTCGACCAGCAGCAGGCCGGGGCCGGCCGCGATGCCGACCGCGAGAGCCGCCCGCTGCCGGGCGCCCGGTGCCAGCTCGCCGACCTTCGCCCGGCCCCGTCCGCCCAGCCCGACCAGGTCCAGGATCCGGTCCGGGTCGTCCAACTGGATGCCGGAGGTACGGGCCGCCCGGCGCTGGGCCAGCCAGATGTTGCGGTGCAGATCCGCGTACGCGAGCAGGTTGCGCGCCGCACCCTGGAGCACCACACCGATCTCGGTACCGCGCAGCCGGGAGACCTCCGAGTCGGACAGTTTGCCCATGTCGTACGTCCCGATGTTGACCCGGCCGGCGGACGGGCGCATCAGCCCGGCGAGCAGCGAGATCAGTGTCGACTTGCCCGAACCGGACGGGCCGACCAGCGCGAGCATCTCGCCCGGGCTGATCGAAAGGTCGACCCCGGCCAGCGCGACGATGTCGCCCGAACCGGCGGCCCCGGCCTCCGAGGCCCGGTAGATGTGCACGACCCGCCGACAGGCCACTGCCAACCCAGTCATGGCCGCCCCTCGCTCCGCTCGGACCGGCCATGGCCGAGAACCAGGCCATATTCCCGAATCACTCGCTGACGCTCACTCACGATGACTCCCTCCCCGCCTTCAACTGCCCGTACCGCCGGACCCTCCGGCGCAGGTCGTACGCCGCCGCCAGAGCCACGCCGACCAGGATCGCGACCGCGACCGCCCAGGATCCGAGCACCGCACCCGGGGCCGGCCAGGCCGGTGGCGGCCACGGCACGGCACGGTTCACGAACATCGGGATCTCGTCGCCGGCCACCGCCCAGGCGACGGCCGCGGCCAGCAGGCCGACCACCGAGGCGGCCAGGACCACCACGAGGTACCCCCAGACCCCGGCGCGACCGGTGGCCGTGCGCGACACCCCC
>DASXOA010000206.1:0-4802 GCA_036494675.1 Rugosimonospora sp. | reverse complement strand
CCGTACGTGCCGTACAGGTTGACGGCTAGCTGCTGATCGAGCGCGGCTCGATCGCTGAGATCTTCGTAGATCGCCAGCCCGGCGTTGTTGATGAGGATGTCGAGCGATGCGACGCTCTCGGCGGCCGCCCGAACCTGCTCGAGGCTGGTCACGTCAAGGGTCAGCGGCGTGACGCGCCCGTCCGGATGGGTCAACGGCTGGCGCGTACCGGCGTACACGCGCTTCGCGCCCCTGTTCAAAGCCTCTTCGACCAGCGCCTGCCCGATACCGCGGTTGGCTCCGGTCACCAGAATTGTCTTGTCGATGATTGACACGCGTCCTCCTAGGAATGTGGACGGTCCGCGGACTCCGGCCGTCCGAGCCTTCGAGGATGCAGACGCGGCAACTTCGTGAAATTGGGCGTCCGCCGACCGCCCAGTTTGCCCCTCGGCCGGCGTCCATACAGTGAAGGCCACAGTGTGCGGGGGAGAGGTGACGCGAGAGTGGGGACGGTTACCGCCGACCTGATCACCAGGGCGCGAGCCGGGGACGGCGACGCGTTCCGAGAGCTGACCGAGCCACACCGTCGAGAGCTGCAGGTGCACTGCTACCGCATGCTCGGATCCTTCCAGGACGCGGAGGACGCCCTCCAGGACGCGCTCCTGTCCGCGTGGCAGGGCATCGGCGCGTTCGAGGGGCGTGCTTCGATCCGCACCTGGCTGTACCGGATCGCCACCAACCGGTGCCTCGACGCGCTTCGCTCGGCGAGCCGCCGCCCGGCCATGCCGTGGGACATCCCCGCGGTCGAACCGCCCGAGCCGACCCGGCTCGGGGAGGTCGTCTGGCTTGAACCGTTCCCCGACGCGCTCCTTGACGGGGCGGTCAACGCGCCGCTCGGCCCGGCGGCCCGGTACGAGCAGGCCGAAGCCATGTCGTTGGCCTTCGTGACCGCACTTCAGGTCCTGCCGTCCCGCCAGCTTGCCGTGCTCATCCTGCGCGACGTACTCGGCTACCACGCCGACGAGGTCGCCGGCATGCTCGACACGACCGTCGAATCGATTACCAGCGCGCTCAAACGAGCCCGCGCCGGGCTGCGGCGCCATCTGCCACCGAGCGGCGATCGCGAACCGCCGCCCGCTGCCGGCTCACCCGCCGAGCAGGCGCTCGTGACGAAGTTCGTCCGCGCGTACGCGTCCGGCGACATCGACGCCCTGCTCGCCCTGCTGACCGACGACATCTACGTCTCCATGCCGCCGATTCCCCTCGAGTACCAGGGCCTTACCGACGTGGCACGCTTCTACGCCACCATTCTCCGCCGCGACTTGTCCTATGACTTCGTACCGACGCGCGCGAACGGCCAGCCGGCACTCGGGACCTACCTCCGCGCCCCGACCGGCATCCGCCACGGAATCGGCCTCGTCGTCCTCACCCTCAGCGGCGACCGAATCTCCGCCATCACCCGCTTCGACACCAGCGTGCTCCCGTCGTTCGGGCTGCCACGCTCACTCTCAGGCTGAAAGCGGGAGTGGGCCTGACGGTTCCCTCGTCACGACGTTGGCACGCCGGTGCCGTCCCGGCGCTAACTGATTCGTGGCCGGATCCGCTGGCGCCACGCGGCGTATGCGAGACCGGTCAGTGCCAGGACCGGCGCCCCGATCAGCAGGGTCCATTGGACGACGTGGTCCGCGGAGAGGGAGTGCCACAGGCCGCTGTGTCCCCCCGGGGCGGGGAAGGTGACCCGACCGGTGATGCTGTGTTTCACCAGCCCGCTTGCCAGGTCGATCCGCGCGGTCCACGGGCCGTTCGGCAGGTCGCGTGGCAGCGTCGCGGTGACGGTGCCGGACTGGCCGGGTGCCAGGGTGGTGTCGCGGGAGACCTCGAATGGACCGACCCGGGCATCGGCGGGGCCGTTGGTGAGCATGACCTCGCCGGACATGTCCAGCGCACGCTGTCCGGTGTTGTGCACCGCGATGCTCAGCGACGGTACGCCGTGCGCGGTACGGGCGGGCACGATGCCACCGATGGTGAAGTCGGATGGTGGGTCGCCACCGGGGCCGACGTCGAGATAGACCCGCACGCCGGCCCGGAAGACCTGGTTGACATTCGCCGACGGGTTCGGGCTGGAACTCACCGCACTCCAGACGACCCCGTACCGCTCGCCAGGGGAGGCTCTGGGCGGCACCTGGATGGTCACCTCGGACGTGGCCTGGCCTCCGACCGGCAGGTCAACAGTGCCGGGGACGGCGGATATCCACGAGGTCAGCTCGTTCGCGGTGTGCCCGGTCGCGAAGCGGAAGCTTCCCTTGCCGACGGTTGCCGCACTCGGATAGATATCCATGTGCAGGGGCGCGGATGACTTGTTCACCACCAGCACGCGCCGGTGGATGACCGCACCTGGTGCCAGGTGGTCCACGATGTACTTCAGTGCGCGGGGGTCCGAACGACGGTCGGTCGGGGCGTCGAGCAGTTGGATGCCGAAGCTGCCACTCTGATCGGTCTGCGCCGCAGCCTGTCTGCCCTGGACCAGAGGTGCCAGGGCAGACAAGCACAGCGTTGCCAGCAGCGTCCAATACGCCAACCGGCCGCGTCGGTCATGCGACCGAATGCGTCACCGTCCCGGTGTAGGTGCCGGCCACGTTGGCCAGCGGGACGTTGACGGCCAGTGTCGGGTTCCAGGTGGCGGAGTTGTTTCCGGTGCCGCCGACGTGGGTGAAGGCGGTCAGCGGGGTCGTGTTGTTCAGCGGCACGGCCGCGCCGGACGGGGTGAAGGTGCCGTTACCGGTGGTCGCGGTCGCCGCCCCCGAGGAGTAGTTGACGTCGGTCGCCGGCACGGTCTCCGCCGGCGTGGCAGTCCCGGTGGTGAAGTCCGTGGCGACCACGCTGGCCACCCAGTCCGCGGGATCGGCGGCCCGCGTGTCAGCGACGGTCACCGCACCGAGTTGACCGGTAATCGTGGTCCCTGGCGCACCGCCGGCGCCGATGGTTGCCGCGGCAGGCACCGTGATATCCAGAGTCCCGGCGTTGACATCAAACGTTGTCGTCGTGTCGCCGGTGTTCGCCGCCGACGCGGGCCCGGCGGCCAGTCCCACGACGACCAACGTCGCGGCGCTCCCGATCAGGATGTTTCGTCCCAGACGCATGGTTTCCTTACTTCCTCTGCCTGTCACGGATCGACTGGTCGGATTACGCCTGGTTTAGGCGGTACATCCGATGAACAGAGGATAGCCACGTCTATGCCTAAATAGGACTGAACAGGTGTTTCTGTGGCATCTAGCACCTCCCGGCCGTCCAGGCCAACCGTTTCCGACCAGGGCTCGCGAATCGGATTCATCTGATGCCCGTTCCCCCAGCGGGCCACGAATGCCGAGGGCGCGCTCGTCGTGTCGGGGAAGGAGTGGTGCTCGTGCAGTACCGTCCAGCGGTCGTCGGTCTTGCGTAGCCCGAGGGTGAGCCGCAGACGTTGCCCGGGTTGACGCGCGAAGTCCGCCGGCGTTCCGCACCGCAGCAGCGCGTACGCGAAGGCGACGTCGGTACCGGCCGTCACGTCCAGGGACTCGATCAGGTGGCCATGAAGTATGGTCCATTTGTATGACGGATTCCTGGGCCAGTTCGGCGGCCACCCCGCCTCGCGCCGAGGCGGCCACCCCGCCTTCCGCGTTCGGTGCCGACCTGCATCTGGAACTGAGCGGACCCGGGCTGCGCGCCGGGCTCACGGACGCCCTGCGGGAGGCCGTGCGCACGGGGCGTCTGGTGCCCGGCACCCGGCTGCCGTCGTCCCGTTCGCTGGCTGCCGATCTCGGCATCGCCCGTAACACCGTGGCCGACTCCTACGCCGAACTGGTCGCCGAGGGCTGGCTCACCGCCCAGCAGGGCTCCGGGACCCGGGTGGCCCGTCGGGCCGAGCCGCGCAGGGCCGCGCCGGCCGCTTCCCGTACGAGGCCGACCGGGCGCGGTCCCACCTACAGCCTGTTGCTGGGTTCGCCGAACCTCGCGGAGTTTCCCCGCAAGCAGTGGCTCGCCGCGGCCCGCCGCGCTCTGACCGCGGCGCCGCACGACGCCTTCGGCCTTGGCGACGCGTTCGGCCGGGTAGAGTTGCGCACCGCCCTCGCGGATTATCTGGCGCGGGCCCGCGGGGTCTACGCCGAGCCGGAGCGGGTCGTCATCTGCTCCGGTTTCCACCACGGTCTGACGCTGATCGCGCAGGTACTCAGGGCGCGGCAGGTACGGGCGGTGGCCGTCGAGTCGTACGGCTTCGCCGTCTATCGCGACCAGTTGACCAACGCCGGCCTGCGCACCCCACCCCTCTACGTCGACGAACATGGCGCGCGTACAGGCGATTTGGCGCGTATGCGGGGAGTCGGCGCGGTGCTGATGACCCCCGCGCATCAGTTCCCGACAGGGGTCACGCTGCACCCGGATCGGCGCGCGGCGGCTGTCGACTGGGCGCGTGCCACCGGCGGACTGATCCTGGAGGACGACTACGACGGGGAGTTCAGGTACGACCGTCGGCCGGCGGGTGCTCTGCAGGGCCTCGACCCGGAGCGGGTGGTGTACTTCGGCACGGCGAGCAAGTCGCTGGCGCCGGGGCTGCGGCTCGCCTGGATGGTGCTGCCCGAGGAACTGGTACCGGAGGTCGTGGCGGCCAAGGGGCACCTCGACTGGATGGCGAGCGCGCTGGAGCAGTTGACGCTCGCGGAGTTCATCGCGTCGGGTGCCTACGACCGTCATCAGATTCCTTCTGTGGATACTCCGGCCTTCAGGCCGGGGAGGAAACGGAACTCCTGCGGAGCAGGGCAGGAATAGCCGATCCGCCGTTTAGGCGG
>DASXOA010000205.1:0-4070 GCA_036494675.1 Rugosimonospora sp. | reverse complement strand
AGGTGCGCGGGTAGCTGCCGTTGGTGCCGTCGGTGCCCTCCAGCCGGGTCCAGATCTTCGTTGCCGCCGTACGGTACCGGGCCTGCCCGGTCTCCTTGTACAGGATCAGCAGGATGTTGCCGGACTGCATGCTGTCCAGGTTGTCGAAGCTGTTGTCGATGCTGCCGTCGCTGCCCACGAACCGGTCCGCCCAGCTCTTGATGTAGGACAGGTATGCCGGATCGTGGGTGCGCTGGTAGACCAGGTACTGGCCGTAGAGGTACAGCCCCTCGGTGTAGCCCCAGCCGCCCAGGGTCGACGGGGTGAACCGGGCCATCGTGGAGTCGACCAGCCTGGTGGACCAGTCGAGGACCGCGTCGACGGTCAGGGAATCGAGGTTCGGGCCGCCGTTGGCGGTGGTCGCGGTGACCCGGATGGTATTGGTACCGGCCGCCAGCGAAACCGGTACGGCGACCGTCTTCCAGGTCGTCCACGCGCCGGTACCCGGAAACGACAACGGCGCCGCGGCCACCCCGCCCACGGACAGGCTCATCGGCCGGTCGGTCGCCGTACCGTTGGCGAACCGGAACGTCAGCGTGGCCGAGGTGGCCCCCGCCTCCGGCACGCTGAACTCCACGTAGCTCCCGGCGACGTTGGTGAAGTCGACGAACCCGGGCCCCGTGAAGCCGCTGTGGTCGCTGGCAACCGTACCCTGCGAGATCGTCGCCGACTCCGCCTCGTACCGCGTGCTCGCGGCCGGGACGGTGGCGGAGGCGGTGGCGGAGGCGGTGGCCGGGATCGCGGTGGTCGGGATCGCGGTGGCGACCCCGGCGGTGGCGAGCACGAGCCCGCCGGTGAACCAGCTCCGGACAGGTCTGCCGCGCATCATGTACCAGCCTCCCTCGATCCCAGCCGTCCGATCGGTTGAGCAATGTCGATGTCTTGAGTGTTTGGCTGGCGCGGGAACTGTCAACGGGTCGTCCCGCCAGGCGGATCGGGACCGGGATCCACCGGCCACCGCCGGCCCGCTCCGTCTTCCGGATCCGGCCGTCTTCCCGATCGGGCCGTTTCCCGGATCCGGCCCTGGTCCAACAGTGAGCGCGGCGGTGGTGCGCGGCTAACCGGAGCCGTCAGTGCGCCTCCGGGACGGCGTACACCCGAACGGGCGGGACAGCAACATGGGGGCACACCATCCACTACGCTGAGCCATACAGAGGCCCCAGCCCCTATCGATCAGTGCGACGACATCACCACCCACAACGCCAATTCCTCGGCTGGGCCGACACGAACACGATCCCGAGCGGCGGCGGCGCGGCGCCTGCGAGCGCGCGGAGCGCATACCGCCGGACGTCCGCTCGTGACGCCGAATCTCGTGACACCGAATCCGACATCGGTGCGTTGGCACGTACCCGGCTGAGTCACCCCGCGGGGAATGCGAGCTCGCGGGGAGTGCGGCTCGCGCGGGAGGCGGCACGCCCGCCGGTTCACCAGTATCAGGAGCGATGAACGCGTCGCGAGCGACGGCGCCGGAGATCGCCGTGCCCGTCGGGTACCGGTCCCTTACCGCGCGCGGAAGGAAGACCCCTTCACAAACTCTTTGGGAGGCAACATGCGATTGCGTCGCGTGCTCCTCGCCGGCGCGGGTGCGCTGGCGACGGTCGGCATCAACGTAGCGACGATCGGGGTCGCGAACGCCGCGACGTACCTGTACGAGGCTGAATCCCCGGCCAACACGCTGTCCGGCGCGGCGACGCTTGCGCCCTGCGGCATGTGCCTGGGCGGCAGCATGGTGGGCTTCGCCGGCGACGCCGCCGGCAGTCTTCAGTTCAACGGGGTGGCCGCGAGCGCGACCGGTGGCGCGACGGTCACCATCTCGTACACCGCCGCGACGGCCCGCCAGGCGCAGTTGTCGGTCAACGGCGGCGCGCCCACGACCCTCAGCTTCGTCGCCACCGGCGGCGACGCGGTGGTCAGCACACTGGTGGCAACGGCGAATCTCAACGCGGGAAACAACACGTTGACGTTCACCAACGCGGGCGGGGTGGCGCCGGACTTCGACGCGATCACCGTGTCGAGCGGTGCGACCAGGGCCGGTGCGGGGGCCGACGGCCTCGGCGGCGGGAACGGGGTGGCGAGCGTGGGCACGGGCACGGGCACGGGCGCCGGTGCCGGTGCCGGGGTCGGCGTCGCCGCCGCTTCCGGTACGGCAGGCGGTGCCGGGGGGCCGACAGCAGCCCAACTGCTGGCCAGGACGGCCAGTTGCAGCCCGGTGTCCAATGGCACCTACCGCAGCGAGGGGGACTCGAACTCGGTCCCGGTCTGCGGGGCGACCGGCGCGGTGTTCTGGAAGTCCGGCATGGCCATCGACTGTGACGGCCAGCGCAGCGATCAGTGCAACGAGAGCACGGATTGCTGCTTCGCGGACCAGACCGCGTTCCAGCAGTCGGACGGCCGGCAACTCGACTCGGCCACGCTGCCGTACATCGTGGTACCGGGGTCGAGCGGCACCTGGAACTACGCCAGTTCGGGCATCCAGGCCGGCTCGGTAGCGGCCGTGATCTACAACGACCGGGTGGTCTACGCGGTAGTCGGCGATGTCGGGCCGACGCAGATGATCGGCGAGGGATCGTACGCGCTGGCTCTGGGGCTCGGCATCAATCCGAACGCGAGGATCGGCGGCGCGGGTTCCGGCGTCACGTTCATCGTGTTCACCGGCCCGGCCGCCGTGGTCCAGCCGATCGAGAGCAACGCTGCGGCGGTGGCCCTCGGCGAGCGGCTCGCGCAGCAGTTCGTCAGCGGCAACTGAGAAACCCGAACCCAGCGGCGCCCGTCACCCGGGCGCCGCTGGCGGCTTTCGGCCTCCTACCGCCCCATGATTGATCCGATCGTTACCCGTCGGCCGGCCCACCGACTCTTGTGGAACCGGGACGTGACCTGATAGACATCCGATGTATACGTCCGATTGTCTACGACGGGATGACGCGTGAAGCTGCTTCGTGTCGGGCCGCAAGGAGCCGAGCGGCCGGCCGCACTCGATTCGACCGGTCAGCTGGTCGACCTGTCCGGCGTGGTCGACGACATCACCGGTGCCCTGCTGGCCGGCGATGACCTCGACCGGGTCCGGGCCGCGGTCGACGGGGGCCAGCTGCCCGTCCTCGACGCGGCCGGGCTGCGGATCGGGCCGCCCATCCGGCCCGGGAAGATCGTGTGCATCGGCCTCAACTACCGCGACCACGCGGAAGAGACCGGCGCCGCGCTGCCCACCGAGCCGGTGCTGTTCCTCAAGGCGCCCGACACCGTCGTCGGCCCGTACGACGACGTCCTGGTGCCGCGCGGCAGTGTGAAGACCGACTGGGAAGTCGAGCTGGCGGTGGTCATCGGGCACGAGGCGCGCTATCTCGACTCCGATGCCGACGCGCTGGCCTGTGTCGGCGGCTACGCGGTGGTCAACGACGTGTCCGAGCGCGAGTTCCAGCTCGAGCGCGGCGGCCAGTGGGACAAGGGCAAGAACTGCGAGACGTTCAACCCGCTTGGCCCGTGGCTGGTCACCGCCGACGAGGTGGTCGATCCGCAGAAGCTCGGGCTGCGGCTCTGGGTCAACGGGGATCTGCGCCAGGACGGGACGACCGCGAACATGGCGTTCGGCGTCGCCGAGATCATCCGGTATCTCAGCCGGTTCATGGTGCTGCGGCCCGGCGACGTCATCAACACCGGTACGCCGGCCGGAGTGGCGATGGGCCAGCCCGAGCCGAAGCCGTACCTGCGCTCCGGCGACCTGCTGGAGCTGGAGATCGACGGCCTGGGTCGGGCCCGTCACCGGATGGCGGCGGCATGAGCGAGCGTGAGCCGGTGCGCCGGAGTCGGGGCGGGAACCTATGAGCGGGCCGGGTGGGCAGAGCGTGGGGATCCCGTCGCAGTCCGGGCCGGTGAGCCGGTTCGTGTCGCTGGACACGTACGATGTGCGCTTCCCGACCTCCCGGGACCTGGACGGGTCGGACGCGATGAACCCCGACCCCGACTACTCCGCGGCGTACGTGGTGCTGCGCACCGACGCCGGCGACGGCCACGAGGGGCACGGGTTCGCCTTCACC
>DASXOA010000204.1:0-2885 GCA_036494675.1 Rugosimonospora sp. | reverse complement strand
CATCGCGGCCCGGGCCAGCCGGACGCTGCCCTGCAGGTTGATCTCGAGCACCTCGCCGAACTGCGCGGCGGGCTGCTTGTGGAACATGCCGCCCGGGCCGATCGCCGCGTTGGCCACGCAGATGTCCAGCCGCCCCCAGCGCTCCACCGCCGCCGCGACGATCGCCTCGCCGCCGGCCGGGTCGGCCGCGTCGGAGTGCTCGGCCACCGCCTCGCCGCCCGCCGCCGTGATCTGCCCGGCCACGTGGTCGGCGGGCCCGCGGCCGTCCGCGTCCGTGACCCGGTTCCGGTTGTTGACCACGACCTTCGCGCCCTGCCGGGCCAGCGCCAGGCAGAACGAGCGGCCGAGCCCCCGCCCGCCGCCGGACACTACCGCCACCCGCCCGGCCAGCGGCGTGTCACCCATGATCCCTCCCAGCCGGATGGGCCCGAACGGGCCGGGTTCATCGTCACCGTAGACGGCCCGTGCTGCTCCGTTTACTGTAGCGGTCATGATCGAGGCCGAACCCTGGTCGTACCACGTCGACGGCTCGCCGGTGTACTCGCTGGCCGACATCATCAGGAAGCTGGCCGCCATTACCCCGGGCGCGATCGCGTTCACCGAGGCGGGCCGGCTGACCTCGTTCGCCGAACTTGACCAGCGGTCCAGCCAGGTCGCCCGCGCGCTGCAGCGCAAGGGCGTGTGCCCCGGCGACCGCGTCGCGTTCATCGGCGCCAGCGGCCCGGAGTTCGCCGAGGTCATGTACGGCGCGGCCAAGTGCCGGGCGATCTTCACCGCGGTCAACAACCGGCTGTCCGCGCGCGAGGTGCTGGCCATCCTGGCCGACGCCGAACCTCGCGTGGTCGTCGTCGACCCCCCGGCCGCCCCCTGGTCGCCGACGTCGGCACCCTCGGCTTCGACTGCGACACGCTCATCACCGACCTCGACTATCTCGCCTGGCGGGACCACGCCCAGCCCTACGACCCCGGCGAGGAGGCGGCACCCGACGACACCGCGCTCATCCTGTACACCTCCGGCACCACCGGCGTGCCCAAGGGCGTCGAGCTCACCGGCCGCAACCTCGGCTGCGCCCTGCACGAACTGCACGCGAGCATCGAGCTTGACGAGGGTTCGGTCTGCGCGGCGCCCGTTCCGTTCTTCCATGTGGCCGGGCTCGGCATGCTGCTGGCCGCCAACCTCAACGGCGGCAACCTGCTGCTCGAGCAGCAGGCCGACATCGCGGGCGTGCTGCGCCTGCTGGTGGACCGTAAGGTGACCCACGCCGTCCTGGTGCCGACGGTGCTGCAGCGGCTGCTGGCCCTGCCCGAGGCCAGGATCGCCGACTGGAGCGCGCTCAGCTACGTCGTCTACGGGGCCTCGCCGATCCCGCTGCCCGTGCTCCACGACGCCACCGAGGTCATCGGCTGCTCGTTCCTGCAGTCCTATGGTCTGACCGAATCCACCGGCGGGTTCACCCTGCTCGGACCCGGCGACCACGTTCCGGCCGAGGAGTTCGCGCACCGCCTGCGTTCGGCGGGCCGCCCTATGCGCGGCGCCCGGGTCCGCGTCGTCGACCCCGTCACGCTGAAGGACTGCCCGGCCGGGCAGCGCGGCGAGGTCCTGGTGGCTGGCTCGCGCATCATGAAGGGCTACTGGCGCAAGCCCGGGCAGACCACCGAGGTGCTGCTCCCCGGCGGCTGGCTACGCACCGGCGACGGCGGCTCCTTCGACGCCGACGGCTATCTCTGCCTGCACGACCGGCTCACCGACATGATCGTCACCGGCGGCGAGAACGTATACCCGGCCGAAGTGGAGAGCGTGCTGACCGGCCACTCGGCCGTCGCCGAAGTCGCCGTCGTCGGTGTCCCCTCCGCCCGATGGGGCGAGTCGCCCTACGCCGTCGTCGTCCTCCGGCCCGGCGCGCAGGTGTCCGAGGCCGAACTCATCGCCTGGACCCGCGACCGCCTGGCCCACTTCAAGTGCCCGGCCGGCGTCTCGTTCGCCGCGTCCCTGGCCCGCACGGCCTCCGGCAAGCTGCAAAAACAGGCCATCCGCGCCAGCCTGAGCTCGGTTGCCGTTCAGTAGCCGAGTCAGGTCGAAGTCGTCGCCGCGACAGGGTAAGATCTCTCCACGGTGCTGGTGCGGTTCTCCAATGTCCGGCCTTTCGGGCCAGGCTTATCCGTGCCCAGTCCGCGCGGGGCTGTAGCGCAGCTGGTAGCGCACCTCCATGGCATGGAGGGGGTCAGGGGTTCGAATCCCCTCAGCTCCACCGACAAAGTTCTTGCAGATCAGATGCGGTATTCGACCCCACGCTAATGGTTGCTGTCCAGCTTGGGGAGCCATTGTGGGAGCCAAGTTGTAGGCTTCCGGTATGGGTGGGGCTTCACGCCGTGGCTACGGCGAAGACGGCATCTACTTCGATCACCGGGGCGACTGCCGGGATAGCGCTCACCACAAGACCTGTTCGGGCCGGTGGCGCGGGGTGGTCTCGCTCGGCTACGCCGCAGATGGGAAGCGGATCCGCAAGAAGGTCAGCGGCCAGACCCGGACCGAGGTCAAGGACAAGCTCAAGGCGCTGCACTCCGAGCTCGACGCCGGCGTCCGGACCGCTGCGGGCTACACAGTGGACATGGCGGTGACCGACTGGCTGGCCGAGGGCCTGCCGGGACGCGCCGCCAAGACGGTCGAGGTCTACGCCGATGCACTTCGCCCGGTCCTCACGGCCATCGGGAGGATCCCGCTGCGCGATCTGACCGTGCAGGACCTCCGCACCGCGCTGGCGAAGATGGCAGTCACCCACTCCACGCCGACGCTGCAGAAAGCGCACAACTGCCTCACCCGGGCCTTGCGCCACGCCGAGGGCCGTGATCTCGTTCGCCGCAACGTCTCGGCGCTAGTGGACACTC
>DASXOA010000203.1:0-5563 GCA_036494675.1 Rugosimonospora sp. | reverse complement strand
CGCCGAGGCCGAAGCAGTGATGGTACTGGCGACCCTGTGCCGGCGCTGGTCGTTTTCGCCCGTCTCGGAGCAGCCGATCGCGCCCCGGCCGCTGATCACCCTGCGTCCGCGCGGGGGCGTGCCGATGGTCGTCCGGTCGGTTCGCTGACGATCGGCGGCGGCCCGGGACCCGGCGCCGACGATCCACTCGGGGTACGACCGGTTCATCTTCAGCCGCATGTTGGCGAACGGCCGCCGCGTCTGGGCCCGGTCGGCGGATGCGACGCCGCGCGGAGAAGGGTCGACGTTGTTCGGGCGGGTCCTTATTCGGGCGGATCCAGGTCGTACACGGCCAGCCACGCGTCCAACAGGAACAGGTAGTCGATCAGTTCCTCGCCGCCGGAGGTGACGCGGTAGCGGGCCCGCTCCTTGTCCAGGGCATCCCAGCTGCCGCTGCCGCCCTCGCGGGCGATCGCGCCGTGGGCGGCCAGCGCGCCCAGCGCGGCGACCGCGAGGCGGCGGGATGCGCCCGTGGCGCGGCGCAGGTCGGCGAGGCTGTGCGGGCGCGCGTCCAGGGCGGCCAGGATCTCGGCCACGTAGGGCCGGCGGATGAGCGCCAGCACGGCCTGGCCGGTCTGATCGCCGGGCTGATCCTGGGGGAGCGGCCGGTCGCCGGGCTGTGGTTGTCGGGGCGAGGCCGTGAAGCCTGTCATGAACCCAGTCAACGAGGCTGCCGGTGGCGGGCACAAGGGCGCGAAGCCAATCTCTACACCGTTTTTACGCGGTACGGCGACCGTCGCGCCGGGGCGTCAAGGAAGTGTCAGGATCGGCGCGGCGGGCGTGGTTAATCCGTCAGTACGGGTTGGCGGCCGTGGCGCCCGGCTCCAGCATGGACGGGTGAGTCCTGGTAGTGGCGGGCGCTCCGGCGCGCGCAGGAGGCGACGGGGCGCCGGCGATGGTGGGGCGCGACGGCTGCGAACGGTACTGGCCGTACGGTCGGGGCTGACCGGCGCCGGGAGCGGCCGTACGCTCCTGACCCCGGGCGACCGGACGACCGGCACCGTTGCGGCCGGCACCGTGGCGGTCGGCACCATTGCGGTCGGCATTGAGGCGTTGGTGTGCGTGCGGACCGCCGCCCGTACCGATCCTGCCCAGTTCGCGGCGTACCTGCGCACCGAACCCGCGGTGGCCCAGGTGTGGCGGGTGGCGGCGGACATCGACGCGGTGGTGCGGATCGCCTGCCTGAGCCTGGTCGACCTGGACGCGGTGGTGGCCCGCATGCGCCACTATGGCGGCGCCGCCCAGACGGTGACGTACCTGGTCTTGCCGTCCACAGTGGACCGGGCCGCCACCGGGACCCACCACGATTAGGTAAGTCTGCTCTCGCGTGCGAGGCCCGGGCCCCGGGTTGACGCGCGAAACCGGCCCGGATCCCCTCAACCGGGAGACCGGGCCGCTCGTCATCTCGGGTCCGGCTCGTCGTCCTGGCCGCGGTTGTTGTGGCTGCCGTCATCGTGGTCGTTGTTCTGGGTGCCGTCGGGCAGCTTGTAGGTCGCCGCCCAGCGGGCCCACTCGGCCAGCGCCTCATAGACGCGTACCCCACCCTCGATGGTGATGCGCATGGACTGCACCTGGGGGGTGGAGCCGAACTCGCCGGCGTCCTTGCGGTGGGCGTAGGCGCGGTACATCGCTGCCTGCTCGGTGTAGAACTGTGCCTCCTGCCGGAGGTGACGGGCCAGGTCGTCGGGGTCCATGAGCCAGAAGAAGAACGAGCGCAGCAGCGGCTCCAGCCGTACGGTGTGGTCCACGTCGACGTTGGTCAACCACTGCCGTACCTCGGCCAGCCCGGCGTCGGTGATGCGGTACGCCTTGCGACCGCGCGGCCCGCGGCTGTCGATGTCGATGAGCCCATCGGTGGCCATCTTCCCGAGCTCGGCGTAGATCTTCGGGTGCTGGGCCGGCCAGAGAGCGCCGAGCACCTCCTGGAAGCGGCGGGCCAGGTCGTACCCGCTGGCCGGCCCCTCGGCCAGCAGACCCAACAGGCCGTGGCGCAGCGACATGCCGCCTCCTTTCCCATGCCCGCGTTCTCCCCGGGCACCTCTGTTCCCACCCGTCTGTTCCGGCCTTCGCGGCCCGACCTTCCGACCATGCCCTCGTAGTCCGGCCCTCGTAGTCCGGCCTTCGTGGCCCGACCCCGCGCGCCATGGTGTCCGGTGGCGCCGGTCACGGGTGGGCGACTTGACCGGCAGCCGTCCGGGGATCAGTATCACATGTACTAAGGAACATGTCCGTTGGTACATAACTGGCGGACCAAGTGGCAACCGAATCGCGAGCGATCCTGGTCACCGGCGCGGGCGCCGGCATCGGAGCGGCAGTCACCCGCGCTGGTGGAGCGCGGGATCACGGTGCACGCCGGCGGACCTTCGCCCGCGCCGCCGGTTCGCGGCGTTACCGGGAGTACCTGCAACGGGTGAGCTGGCCTGGGCGTGTAGCTAACAGGGACACCGTCCGCGGGCGGGCCGTCCGTGTGCGGGCCGCCCCGGTTCGGGCCGGTCCCCAACACGCCGGACAACCGGGGACAGGTTTCGCCAGCTTGGCACCCGGAAACACGGGACACTTCACGACATTGGTACGTAGGTCAGGTATAAACGGGCAGGGCCACAACCCGGCGTCCGCCGGCCGGTCGATCGTCAGGGGAGCCGGTCCGGCAGAGACCGAGTGCGTGCCGGCCGGGCGGGAAACAGGGGAGGCAACGAGATGCGGACCGACGCACAACAACCGCGTACCGTGGCGGGACTTTCGAACAACCTCACGGGCCAGCCACCGCGTGAACAGCCACATCACTCGTCGCAGCGCCCGGGTGATCCGGCCGGGCGGCGCGGGATGCGCACGTCGCTGGCGCTGGCCGCGCTGGCCGTCGCCCTGGCCGCCCAGGTGGCCGCGTGCTCCACACCGCCCGCCTCGCCCGGCTCGCCCGGGCCGTCCGCCTCCGCGACGGGCTCGTCGGCGTCCGGTACGGAGACCGGCGCGGCAGGTGCCTCCGCCGCTGCGAAACCGCCGGGCGGACCGGTCCCGGCCGGGTTCACCGCCCAGGACCTCACGTTCGTCAGCGCCAACCAGGGCTGGCTGCTCGGCACCGCGCCCTGCTCGTCGAAGCCCTGCACCTCGATCGTGCGTACCACCGACGGCGCTCACAGCTGGGTCGGCGTGCCGGCACCCCGCGCCGAGCTCGAACCCAACGGTCAGAGCGGCTGCGACGCGACCCGCTTGTGCGTGCGCGGCCTCAGGTTCGCCAGCTCCACCGTCGGCTACGCGTACGGATCCACCGCGCTGTACCTGACCCGGGACGGCGGGGCCACCTGGGTGAAACAGGCCGGGCAGGCCGACGCGATCGAGGTCGGCGACGGTACGGCGCTGCGGGTCAGCCACGACACCCAGGGCTGCCCGCCCGGCTGCGGGTACGAGGTGTCGACGGCGCCGATCGGCGGCGGCACCTGGCAGACCGTCACCGCACCCGGCACGCTGACCGGCAACGCCGTGCAGTTGCTGCGCGTCGGCCATCGCGCCTTCCTCGCGGTCTACCGCAACCCGGCCGGGGGCGCCGAGAACGCCCAGGCGACGCTGGCAACCTCCACCGACGACGGCCGGCACTGGACGACCCGCTCCGACCCGTGCGGCAGCGAGGCCGGGCAGGAGGGGGACAGTACGCAGCTCGCCGTCGGCCCGGAGGGCTCACTGACCGTGCTCTGCCAGGTACGCGGGGCCGGATCCGGGTACGTGATCACGTCCACCGACGGCGGCGCGAACTTCGGACCGCACCACCGGACCCCGGGTACCTACCCGGACGCGGTCGGCGCCGCCAGCCCGACGGTACTGGTGGTCTCGACGGGAGCCACGCTCTACCGCAGTACCGATGGCGGCGCCTCGTGGTCCGAGGTGGCCCACGCCCCGGCGCCGCCGTCCAATGGTGGGGGCCACGGCGTCGTCGGGTTCGAGAACGCTCAGACGGGCCGGTGGGTTCTGGGATCGGCGGCGGTGCTCACCACGACCGACGCCGGGCACTCCTGGACGGTTTACAAGTTCAAGGCCTGACCGCCGAGACGGCGCCCGGGTCGCGGTGACCACCGCGGCCTGGGCCTTCGCCGTGCGGCCCGGGCCTTCGCCGTGCGGCCCGGGCCCTCGCCGTGCGGCGGCCCTCGCCGTGGCCCCGCCGTGCGGCCCGGGCCCCGCCCCCACTGATCCGGGCCAAGATCACTTACGCATGCGCTGGTCGACAATGCTCTGTATATTGTGGGCGTGCATACTGCCGACCGTCGCGCCGGCAGGATGGCCACGGAGCGGTTCGCGGACGTTCGCGATACCGCATGACAGGGTCGATGGAGGCACCGACGTGGTGGAAGCAGGCGATGTCGCGTTCGTGATGGCCGGCACGCGGGGCCTGGGCCTGGCCTCCGCCGTGGCGCTCGCCGAAAAGGGGCATCCGGTCGCGGTCTGTGCCCGGACGCCGGAGGGCGTCGAGCGGGCGGTGGCGCGGCTTGAGCGGCACGGCCCCGCGTTCGGCGTGGTCGGCGACGTGAGCGACGCCACCGCGCTGGCAGAGGCCGTCGCCGCGGTGCGGGACAAGCTCGGACCCATCGGCGTTCTGGTGGCCAGCGCCGGGGGACCGCCGGCCGGCGACTTCTTCAGCGTGTCGGCGGAGGACTGGGAGACGGCCTACCGGCTCACGTTCATGAGCGTGGTCCGCGCGGCGCAGGCTGTGTTGCCGGAGATGCAGTCCGCCGGGCGGGGCCGCATCGTCGTCATCGGATCGTCGAGCGTCCGGCGGCCGATCCCGAACCTCCTGCTGTCCAACGTCTTCCGGCCGGCCCTCGACGGCCTGGTGAAGGACCTCGCCGTGACGCTGGCGCCGATGGGCGTAACCGTCAACATGGTGTCGCCGGGCCGGATCGACACCGACCGGGTGCGCACCCTCGACGCGGCGGCCGCCGCGCGCCGTGGAGTGGCGGCCGAGGACGTGCGGCGCGACTCCGAGGGCCAGATTCCGATGGGACGGTACGGGAGCCCCGAGGAACTGGCCGCCTGCGTAGCCTTCCTCGCCTCGCGGTCCGCCTCCTACATCACCGGCCAGTGCATCCTCGTCGACGGCGGGATGATGCCCACGCTGCCGTAGCCTGGTGCGGCGCCAGCCTGGTGCGGCGCCAGCCTGTTGGGGCGCCGCAGCGGTCCGGTCCGGCGTGCCGTGGTTCGGCCTGAGGTCTGAGAGAAGAGTTCCATGCGCTTTGCGACCCTGCTGGTGGACGGCGTGGAACAGGCCGCGCTCGGTGCACCCGGTGGGCGGTGGGCGCCGCTGCACCTGCTCGACGACGGCCTCGCCGGCGATCTGCTGCGGCTCATCGAACGGGTGCCGGACGCGGACTTCCTCGCGACGCTCGCCGCGAAGGCGGGGACGCTGCCCGACGGTGAGCTCGTACCCGCGGACGCCGCGGTCTTCCGGCCGCCGTACCGCGGGCCCCGCAAGATCTGGGGCATCGGCTTGAACTACCGGGAACACGCCGCGGACCTGAGCGCGCCGCATCCCGAGCAG
>DASXOA010000202.1:0-18595 GCA_036494675.1 Rugosimonospora sp. | reverse complement strand
CTGCCTGGTGTGCGGACCCAGGCCGGAACAGCCGCCCGCGCTCGACGGCGTCCTGCGGCGCTGCGCGTCCTGCGGATTCGGCTGGACCGCCAGCGCCCCGGCGAGCCCGACCGAACTCGACGACGAGGCGTACTACGACGGTGGCGGCCACGAGGACGACTTCCTGCCGCGACCGCGCCGCTTCGAGGCGTCGCGGCGGTTGCGGTGGTTGTTGTCGATGGCGCGGCCGGGGTCGTTGGTGGAGGCGGGTCCGGCGGGCGGGTTCTTCGTGGAGGCGGCACGCGGCGCGGATATCGACGCGTCGGGTGTCGAGGTGTCGCCGGTGGCGGCGAGGTTCGCGCGGGAGAGGTTGGGTGTGCCGGTGCGGGAGGGGCGTTTCGAGTCGTTCGCGCCGGCGCGGCGGGTGGATGCGGTGTGCGCGTTTCAGGTGTTGGAGCATGTGGAGGACCCGCGTGCTTTTCTGGGTACGGCACGGGAGACGCTGGTAGCCGGCGGGTGGTTGGCGCTGGAGGTGCCGAACATCGCGTCGGCCGGTGCCCGCCGCCTGGGCGCCGCGTGGCCGAAGCTGCAACCCGAGCATCACCGTTGGCACTTCACGCCCGAGTCGCTGATGAGGCTCGTGATGCAGTCCGGATTCCACATCGTCCGGCACGACACCGCGTTCTTCCGGTACTACCTGCCGGCCCGGTACCGGTGGCGGCACATCCACCGGCTGCTGCGCGCCGACTGGGCCGGTACCGGCTCGCCGCGGCTGACCCATCCGCGCCTCGGCGACCTGCTGCGAATCGCCGCCCGGCTACCCCGCAACGGCCGGCGGATCCGGTGACCAGATCCGGCACCCGAACCAGCCCCGGGCCACCCATCCGGCGGTGGCTCTTCCTTGCAACGACCGGCACCGTACCCGCGGAGCCGGCGAACCGAACGGCGATGACCTCATGAAGAAATCACTCAATGTCAGGGCGACACTGCGCGCGGCCCGGCGCCGCCTGCTGGTACCGGTACTCGGGCTCGGTATCGGTCTCGCCGCCGCGCAACCGGTGACCCATTACCTGCCCGCGACGTACGAGGCGAGCGCCTCGATGGTCATCACCGCCAGCACCACCGACCCGACGACCAAGGCCAGGGTCCCCGACCTGGCACTGGCCCAGAATCTGCTGCCCACCCTCGCGCAGTTGGCCCAGTCGCGAGAGGTGGCCCAGGATACCGCCGTGGCGCTGCGGCTGCCGCCGGGCGCCGTGGAGGGGCACGTCACCGGCTCGTACCAGCAGGGCATGCAGATCCTCACCATCAAGGCCACGGCCGGTGGTGGCGCCGAGGCGGCGGCGATCGCGAACGGCGCGACGGAATCCGTCGCGCGGCAGTTCGGCCTGCTGCAGATCGGCGCCGGAGGCAACGTCACCACCCGGTTCCTCGATCGGGCGAACGCGCCGACCGCGCCGAAGTCGCCGAACCGGCGGCTGGGCGATGCCCTCGGCGCGCTCGCGGGGCTGCTGGCCGGACTCTGGCTCAGCTGGCTCAGCGGTCGCGTCGACGATCGGCTGCGGGGGCCGGCCCGGCTCGGGGCCGAGTTGGGGCTGCCGGTGCTGGGCATCCTCCCGCGCCTGCCCGGCCGGTACGCGCGGCACAATGCCCGTACCCTCTACACCCGCCGCAGCGTCGCCGACGCGGTGGGTGCGACCGTGGCCGCGCTGACCGTCCACACCGGACCCCTGCCGCGCCGGCGCCTGCTGGTGACCAGCGTGCGCGACGACGACGGCAAGGGCCTGGTGTCCGCGCTCCTGGCTCTGGGTCTCGCGGACGGCCCCGACCCGGTCACCCTGATCGAGGGCCAGCCGGGCCGGCCGGCGGTCGGCGGGCACTTCCCGGAGGCGGCCGCGTGCACCCTCCAGAAGGCGGTCACCGGCGGTGCTACGGCGGCGTCGCCGCCCGGATCCACCGCGCTGTCGGTCGTCGTCGCCGCTGCCCGGCAGAAGCGCACGAACCCGGAGCCGGTCAGCGGCAGGCAGATCGGCGGGCTGATGAACGCGGTCGCCGACGACGGGGGAGTCGTCATCGTGCACGCCCCGCCGGTACTCGCGGGAGCCGACCTTGCCGTGCTGAGCCGGTACGGCGACGGGGTCGTGCTCGTCGTGGAGACCGGCATCACGCGCCGGGCCGAGGCGATCCGTGCCGCGATGCTCATCCAGCGGATGAACCTTCCCGTGGTCGGAGTGGTGGCCGTCGACGCGGCGGGTGGCGCGGACGGGGCACGGTACCCGGTGGCCGGATTCGCCACCGCCCCAACGGTTGTGGCGCCAACGGCTGTGGCGCCAACGGTTGTGGCCCCCACGGCTGCGGGGTCACCGGCTGCGCGGGTCCCGGCCGTGACTCTGGCCGCGCCTGTCGCTCAGAACGGGGCTCCGGCCGCGCCTGTCGCGGTGAACGGGGCTCCGGCCGCCGTGAACGGGGCTCTGGCCGCCGTGAACGGGGCTGCGGGCCTCACGACGACGGCTCCGGTTGCCGTCAGCGCGGCTCCCGCGACGCCTTCGCCGACCCCGCCGACCGCCGTCGCACCGACGCGCGCGGACGGAGCACGGGGCTCCGTGGCGCCGGCGGGTGGCAGCGGTGCGGACGGCGCGCACGGCGTGGCCAGGCACCGGCGCCGGGACGCGGTTGATGCCCTTTCCGCGCCGTTCGAGTCCGTCGTGACCGAGACCCTTGAGCTCGCCGCGTTGCTGGACGCCGACACGCAGCAGCCCGGGTCGGTGCCGCAGAACGCCGGTGGCGGTCACTCGTACGCGGGCGGCTCCGAACAGCCGCCAGCCGAACCCGACCAGTCGTGGCAGTTCTCGACCGGCCGGTCCGTGCCGGACTCACGCCACTGCGCCGAGACGTACCAGCCGAAGGAGTTCGCATAGGCGAGCCGCCGTCCCCGGCTCGGCCCTCACCGGATACTGCTTCGGGATGACATCACGCCGCGGCGTGGTCGATCGCCGCTCCCGAGGGATCCGACCTCGCCTCCGCGGCGGCGCGCAGGCAGTCCAGCACCCGACGCAGCCGGGGGTGCCGGGCGGCGCCGGCCGCGGTGAGCGCGGAGACGGTACGCGTGACGGGGTGGCGCAGCGGGTGCAGGCTGACGCCGCCCGTACCGGCGGGCAGCGCCATGCGCGGCACGATGGCCACGCCCGCTCCGGCGGCGACCAGGGCGACGAGGACCGAGAAGTCGCTGGCGACGCCGACCTGACGCGGCACGAATCCCGCCGCGCCGCAGGCCCGCCTCACGAGTTCGTGGCAGGACGTCTCCGGACCCGGCAGCAGCCAGTCCGCGCCGGACAGGCGGGCGAGGTCGACGCCGCGTCCCGGCCCGATGCGCCACTGCTCGGCGAGCCCGTCGGGAACGGCGAGCAGGACCGGATCGTCGAGGAGGTGGTGCTGCTCGCAGCCGGGCGGCACCTCACGCGGCAGGAGGCTGTACGCGTGCACCACCGCGATGTCGATCCGGCCGTGCCGCAGTGCGTCGATCGCGGCGTCCGGCTCGTGCTCGACCATGCGCAGTTCGGTCGCCCGGTCGCCGTCCTGACCGAGCCGGCGCCAGACCGCCGGCAGCAGCGCGCGGGCGGCGGACGGGAACGCGGCTACGCGTATCCGTCCGCGGCCGCCATCACGCAGGGCCTGCAGGTCGGCCTCTGCCGCGGCGAGCCCGGCGAGGACGACATCGGCGTGCTCCACCAGCAGGCTGCCGGCGGCGGTGAGCCGCAGCGTCCGGCCGTGCTTCTCCAGCAGCGGTATCCCGGCGTCCTTCTCCAGCGCGGCCAGTTGCTGGGAGACGGCCGGGCCGGTCAGGTGCAGGGCCTCGGCCGTCGCGGCCACGGTGCCGTGGACCGACAGGTCGCGCAGGAGGCGGAGTCGCCGCGCGTCCAACACGTAAGCTCACCTTCCCGATACTGAAGAGAATAGTAACTAAATCTTTTGTATTGTAGGCGCCACAGTCGACCGTGTGAACACCCGCCTCCATGCCCTCGCCGCGACGGTCCTGTTGTGGGCCTCGGCCTTTCCCGCGATCCGCGTCGGCGTGGACGGCCTCGGGGTGGCCGCGCTGTCCCTCACCCGGCTGGCGGTCGCGTCCGCCGCCCTGGCGCTGGCCGCCCCGCTGCTGAAGGTCCGCCTGCCGCGCCGGCGCGACCTCCCCCTGATCGTCGCGTGTGGAGCGACGGGGATGGCCGGCTACCAACTGCTGCTCAACTGGGGCGAGGTCCACGTCGCCGCCGGCACCGCGAGCCTGCTGGTGTCCACCGCCCCGGTGTTCAGCGTCCTTCTCGCCGCCGGCCTGCTCGGCGAGCGCATCACCCGCCACACCGTCTTCGGCAGCCTGGTCGCGATCGCCGGCGCCGCCGTCATCGCCTTGTCCGGCAACGGTTCCGTTGTGCTGTCCGCCAGCGCGCTGGCCGTCCTCGCCGCCGCCGTGGTCCAGGGCGTGTACCATTTCGCCAGCAAGCCTCTGCTGCGCCGCTACACCGGCCGCGAGGTCGCCTGCTACGCGATGTGGACCGGCACCGCGCTACTCGTCCCGTTCGCACCGGCCACGCTGCACGCGGTCGCGTCGGCTCCCGCGTCCGCGACCCTCTCGGGCGTCTACCTCGGCCTGCTGCCCTCCGCGCTCGGCTTCGTCGTCTGGGGGTACGCGGTCGCGCGCCTGCCCATCGCCGCGTCGACCGCCGCGCTCTACCTCATCCCCCCGGTCACGCTCGCGGTCGCGTACGTCTGGCTCGGCGAGGTGCCGCACCCCATCGAACTGGTCGGCGGCCTGATCAGCATCTGTGGCGTCGCCCTCATCCACCGGCGCGGTCCGGCCCCCGGGGAGTCTGCGGCCCGGGAGTCGGCGGCCCGGGAGCCGGCGGCCCGGAGCCGCGCGAACGAGCCGAGCGCGTACCCGTACGGCACGCAGTCGCCACCGGTTTACCGGGGTCGATGCGCGGGCAGTCAGAGGTATGAGCAGGACCTCCGATCCGCACCCGTCGACCGCCGGAGCCCAGCGGCTTGAGGTCGTCACGACCGTCGAGCAGCCGCCGCCGGACGGGCACCCCGCCGGGTCGCCGTCCACCGGGTCGCCGTCCACCGCGGAACTGATCAGGCAGGCATCCGAGCAGTTGTCGAGCCTCGTGCGCGACGAACTGGCGCTGGTCCGCGCCGAGATGTCGGCGAAGGCGAAGCACGCCGGCCTCGGTGCCGGACTGTTCGGCTCCGCCGGGCTCGTCGCCCTCTACGGCGTGTTCGGCGTCCTGTCGGGGGTCGTGCTGCTGATCGCGCGCGTCCTGCCGGCGTGGGGTGCCGCGCTCGCGGTCGGGGCGGCGCTGCTGGTTGTCGCGGGGGTACTCGGGCTCGCCGGGCGCCGGCAGATCGGCCGGGTGGCCTCGCCGGTACCGGCGGAGGCGGCTGCCTCGATCCGTGACGACGTCAGTGCCCTGAAGGCCGCCGTCCAGCGCAGGGGAGGGCAACGGTGAACCGGCCGGAACCCGTCACAGGCGTCGCCACCGACCCGGAGACGCTGCGGCGGAGGATCGAACAGACCCGCGACGACCTCGCCGAGACCGTCGAGGCGCTGGCCGCGAAGACGGACGTGAAGGCCCGCGCATCGCATGCCGCCCTGGACGCGGCCGGTACGGTCACGGGCGAGATCCGGGCCGCCGAGCGGGCCGTGGCGACCCGCTACCGTGACGTCGCGAGCCTGGTCCGGCGGACGGTACGGCGGGTCGGCGCGTCGCCGCGGCGCGCCGGCGTGATCCTGGCCGGTACCGCGGCGCTCCTCGTCGCGGTCGCGGTCCGCCGCCGGCGCTGAGATTGCCGCTGGCGCCGAGGCTGCCCACCGGCGCCAAGGCTGTCGCCTGCGCCGAGGCTGCCGCCTGCGCTGAGACTGCGCCCGGCGTTGAGGCTCCCAGCGGGGGGGCCGGTTGCCTAGGCGAGCGCCATGACGAGGCGGATCAGGGTGCCGGTCCCACCGGTAAGCAGATCCACCTCGTCGCACAGTTGGTTGGCCAACCACAGCCCCCGGCCGTGCGTGGCCTCCGGCTCGGGGAGGCTCGCGGTGACGTCCGCCGGAATGCCCGGCCCGTCGTCCTGGACCTCGATCACGATCTGACGGCCGTCGACGCGGATAGTGACGCCGGCCTCACCGCCGCCGTGCTGGATCGCGTTGGTGGCGACCTCGTTCACCGCCAGGGTGAGCCGCGCCGCACGGTCGGGGTCGAGCCCGGCGTGGCGCGTGATCCGGGTGACGACCTGGCGTACCCGGTCGAGGTCCGTCGCAGTCAGTCGTTGCATCGTGACGAACGGTGGCTCTTGCCTGCGTGCGTTCGCCGAAGCCACCTGAATCGGACCTCCTCCCGCTATTAGCCTCATCCCGAGGGTGGCCCTCACGCAACTCGTGGGGGGCAGTGGGGGCCAGATCGGCCGTCCTTTCGCATGCCGACCCGCCGTCGCGCCCGCGGCGGGTCGGGGCTCGTCCGGCCACTGGGACGGATCGATGCCTCAACGCCTGAACCTTGCCGAGACTCGACAAGATCGAGAGGGCAGGACCTAGAATGGCCCGCGACCACGTTTGTGCCTGCGGGTCGCCCCTTGGGGCGCACCGCCGCGACCCGAGGAGGGTGCGATGGGCCTGTCCGTCTCGACGCAGCGTTCCGACGGCGCGGTAAGACTCGCGCTCGCCGGGGAGATCGACCTGAGCAACGTCGATGCGTTGCAGGCGGAGGTGGTCGCCGTACTGGAGTCGGGCGACGCGACGGCCGTGGTCGTCGACCTGGCCGGGGTGACCTTTCTGGACTCCAGCGGCATCAGCGCTCTGCTGAAGGGACGGCGGGTCGCCGACGGCAAGGGAAAGGGCTTCCGGGTGGAAGCCGCCCGCGGCATGGTCCGTGAGGTGCTCGACATCACCGGGGTGTGGGAGCACCTGGCCGGCGAGGGCTGATCCGGGGCTGAGCCCGCGGAGGCTGATCCGGCAGGGGCCGGGCCGGCGAGGGCTGAGCCCTCGGTGGCTGAGCCTCGGAGGCTGAGCCGGCAGGGGCCGGGCCGGCGGGGGGCTGAGCCGGTTCGCCCCGAGAGTGGTCGGGCACACCGCCGGTCTGCGATGAGTCGCCCCGCGATTGCTGGCGGTTAGCATTCAGTCGTGACGGCGCGACTGGAGGCCTCGGGCAGCGACGAGCGGCTGCGCCGGCTCGAATCGGTGACCGACGCGGGTCTGTCCCATCTGGACGTCGAGGACCTGCTGGTCGAGTTGCTGGAGCGGGTTCGGGAACTGATGCACGTCGACACCGCCGCGGTCCTGCTGCTGGATTCGTCCGGGCAGTACCTGATCGCGACCGCAGCCCGGGGCATCGAGGAGGAGGTCCGCCAGGGTGTCCGGATTCCGGTGGGCCGGGGGTTCGCGGGGCAGGTCGCCTCGCTGGGGCGGCCGGTACTCCTCGAGCACGTCACGCGTACGAGCGTCCTCAACCCGCTTCTGATCGAGAAGGGGATCGCCTCCCTTCTCGGCGTCCCGATGATCGCCTCCGGGCGGGTCATCGGCGTCCTGCACGTCGGCACGATCACGCACCGGCGGTTCACCGGCGACGACGTCGATCTGCTGCAACGGGTCGCCGACCGGGCGAGCCTGGCCACCCAGGCCAAGGTGGCCAGCATCGACCGCTCCGCCACCGTCGCCCTGCAACGCAGCCTGCTTCCGGCCAGCCTCCCCGCCCTCGACGGGCTGGACGTCGCGGCCCGGTACGTTCCCGGCGCACAGGTCGGGGTCGGCGGCGACTGGTACGACCTGTTCACCCTGCCCTCCGGCCAGATGGGGCTCGTCATCGGCGACGTCACCGGCCACGGCCTGCGTGCCGCGGTGGTGATGGGGCGCATCCGCAGTGCGCTGCGCGCGTACGCGCTGGAATCCGACGACCCGGCCGATGTTCTCATCCGGCTCGATCGGAAGATCCAGCACTTCGAACCCGATGCGGTCGCCACCGCGATCTACGCCGTGATCGAGCCGACGCTCCAGCGGATGATGGTGTCCGTCGCCGGTCACCCGCCACCCGTGCTGGCGGGGGAAGACCGGTCCGCCCGGCTGCTCGACGTGGCGGCGGACATGCCGTTGGGCGCGTATCCCGGCGCGCCCCGGCACACCATCGAGGTCCCGCTCGTCCCCGGGTCCGTGGCGTTCTTCTACACCGACGGACTCGTCGAACGTCGTGACCGTCCGCTGCACCAGGGCCTCGGAAAGCTCCTCGACGCGGTGACGTCGAGGCCCGCCGAAGAGGTCTGCGCCGCCGTGATGCGCACCCTGATCCGGGACGAGACCACGACGGACGACGTCGCCGTGCTCGCCGTCCGCGTGGCCGGGCAGGAGCCCGGTCTGTGACGCGCCGGGCGGCTCCGGCCCGACGGCGGCGCCACGTGGGGCACCGCCGTCGGGGATGGGGAGTCACTCGTTCCGCGCGGTTTCGGGTCCGGTGATCCGTCGGAGCAGCGGGAGCGTGGACGCGACGATCCCGATGGAGGCGGCGAGCCCGGCGAGGACGATGACGTAGTACTCGACCCCGGGCGGTTGGAGGTTGTAGTGCATCTGTGCCTTGAGGAACAACTGCGCGGCCACGAATCCCGTACCCGTGGCCACCACCGCGATGACGAGCAGCGGTACCGCGGTCTCCATGGCGATCACCCGGCGCAGCATGCCCAGCGGTACGCCGGTCAACCGCAGCAGGCTGAACGGGCGCTTGCGATCGGACAGGCCGCCGGCCACGCTCACGGCCAGACTGCAGCCGGCAATGGGCAGGCTGGTGAGGATGACGACGTTGGCCAACTGCTCCCAGCCCACGAGGACCCGCGAGAAGTCCGCGTTGAAGTCCGCCTGGGTGGCCGGCACGTGCGCGTTCGGGTACGCGGCCTCGAGCATGGTGCGCGCCCGTTCGATCGCCGGTGTCGACCCATCCGTGTTCACGACGATGGACAGGACCGGGAGCCGCGCGAGGCTCTCGGGGGTGGTGGCGGCGGTGGGCCAGACCCTGCGCGCCCCGGTTGAGCTCCCGAACTCCTGGAGGGTGTCGGACACCGCGGCCACGACCGCCCCGTCCGCGCAGTGACCGAAGACCGGGGCGCGGGACAGGTCGGCGCAGGACACCAGCCCCGGCTCCATCCCGGATTCAGGTCCGAACGGTGCGGGCTGTCCCATCAAATCCGGTACGGACTGTGCCACGGTGTCCGGTGCCGCGTGGACCACCGTCACGCTGTGTACGCCGGGGACCGAGCGCAGGCCGGCCGGTACCGGGTTCGGAGTCGGGGGTACCGACGTCGTCGCCTGACCCGAGGCCGTGTGACCGTTCCAGAAGTCGACGGACAGCACGGTGGCCGTCGTGCCGGTGGTCGGGGTGCCACGCTGGGAGACGATCGTGGTGATCACCCCGACGGCCACGCTCGTCACGAACAGCGCGAGCACGAGCCCGCTGATGGCGCGGAATCCGGCCTTCGGATCGTCCGCCAGCCGCCGCGCGGCGATGAGGGTGGCGGGCCGGTGGGCCCGGCGCGCCATCACCCGGGAGCCGACCATGGTCAGCCACGGCCCGGCGATGACCAGCCCCGCCATGATGAGGAGGAACCCCGGCAGGAACGCGGCGACCTGACCGTTGCTCGTCCGGGGATTCCCGTGGACCACGAAGTACGCGAGTTCCACCAGCCCGGCAAGGAGCGGGATCAGCCGGTACGCCCGGGGTGGCCGTGGCGTCACCCGCCGGCTCACGCCGAGCGGCGAGATGCGTACCCGCCGCAGCGCCACCCGCGCCGCCACCGCCGCCGCCACCGGTACGCCGATCGCGACGAGCACGATGTCGAGCACTCCGAGCGACAGGTCGGCGGGGAAGAACGGCGCACCGGTGAACGGGAACGCCGCCAGCGGATCGCGGAACAGGTAGAACAGGCCGAAGCCGGCGATCACGCCGACGACGGCGGCCACGGTCGACTCCACGGTCGAGATCACCGAGACCTGCCGGGGTGTCGCGCCGACCAGGCGCATCGCGGCGAAGCGCTGCTCCCGGCGGGCCGCGGACAGGCGGGTCGCCGTACCGATGAACATCAGCACCGGGAACAGCAGCGCGCACGCCACCACGGACAGGACGAGGGCGAGGCCGTTGGAGTTGATGCCGACCACGCAGTGCATGCAGTCGCTGGGAGAGGTGGCCGGGATGCTGGTGAGCTGCGTGGCGTCGGGGGAGTGGGCGAGTTGGTCCGGCCGGTCGCCGATGATGATGATCAAGGAGTTCGGGGCGGGCATTGCCGCCGGTCCGATCGTGCCGATCTGGTGTCCGGGGAAGCGGTCGCCGAGTTCGGCGGCCGGGGTGGAGCGCAGCAGCGCGCTCAGGGCCGGCGAGGCGTAGAACTGCCCCGGTCCGGGCAGGTGCGGGATGCCCGGCGGGACGGGCGAGCGGGGCCCGGTGGCGGCAACGTCGATCCGGCCGACGAGTTGGCGGTCGAAGTAGTCGCCCTCCGCCTGCCACCACAGCGGGTCGGTCGTGCCGGCGTTCGTGGGCGTGCCCGCCGCCGTACCGGACGCGGCGGCGCCGGCGTTGAGCCACGCGTACCGGAGGTTCTGCGCGTTGACCGCGTTGACGGCGGCCAGCGTGGTCAGCAGCATGCCGACGCCCAGCGCCACGGCGGCGGCGATGATGACGAGCCGCGCCACCGCCTCCCTGCCGGCGGAGAACGTGAGGCGGAGACCGAAGCGGATCATGACGCGACCGGATCCGGTGACAGGGTGCTCACCTTGCCGTCGCGGACGACCACCTCACGCTCGGCGTACGCGGCCACCCGGGGATCGTGGGTGACCAGGATGACCGTGGTTCCTTCCTGGCGGGCGGTGGTGATCAGCAGGTCCATGACCTGCTCCCCGGTGAACGAGTCGAGCGATCCGGTCGGCTCGTCGGCGAACAGGATCTCGGGCCGGGCGACCACGGCACGGGCCAGCGCGACGCGCTGCGCCTGGCCGCCGGACAACTCCCCGGATCTGCGCCCCTCCAGCCCGTCCAGGCCGAGTCGCTCGAACCACACCCGCGCCGCGGACAGCGCGGCGCCCCGGCGGGTACCGGCCAGGAGCAGCGGCAGGGCGACGTTCTCCGCGGCGGTCAGTTCGGGGACCAGCTGGCCGAACTGGAAGACGAACCCGAAGCGGTTCCGGCGCAGGGTGCTGCGCTCGGTCTCGCCCATGGTGTCGACCCGACGGCCGTCGAACCAGATCTCCCCGGACCCGGGGGTGAGGATGCCGGCCAGGCAGTGCAGCAGCGTGGACTTGCCCGATCCGCTGGGGCCCATGACGGCCACCACCTCGCCGGAGTCCACCGACATGGTGGCGCCCCGCAGCGCCGGTGTCTGACCGAACGACATGACGACGTCACGCGCCTCAAGGATGCGGCGGAGTGGGGTGGCAGATGCGGCAGCGTTCATGACCGCACCGCCTCGGCCAGGGCGTCGAGCCGGGCGGCGGTCATCTCGATCCAGCGCAGGTCGGCTTCGAGGTGGAACAGGGCGTGGTCGGCGAGCAGCACGTCGACCAGCCCGCCGGTCCGGCGCAGTTCGGTCAACTCCCGCATCCGCCGCAGGTGGGCGCCGCGCTGGATGTCGAGGTACTTACCGGCGGGGCGGCCCAGCATCAGCGCCAACACCACCTTGGCGAACAGCACGGTCTGCAGGTGCGGCTCGGCCTCGACCGGTTCGGCGAGCCAGGTCTGGACCTCGGTCGCGCCCTGGTCGGTGATGACGTAGCGCTTGCGTTCCGGGCCCTCGCCCGGGGCGACCTCGCTGATCACCACCTTGCCGTCGCGGGCCAGGCGGCCGAGGGTGGCGTAGACCTGGCCGAAGGGCAGCGGCTTGCCACGCCCGAAGTAGGCGTCGTAGTCGCGCTTGAGGTCGTACCCGTGGCTGGGTTCGCGTTCGAGAAGGCCGAGAAGGGTCAGCGGAACACTCATGACGAGGAGCATACGCTACGGGTATACACCGCGTACATACACCGAGAGAATGCCGGCTATACACCGAGAGAATCGCAGCGTGCGGCGTTGACGCCGCCTCCGCACGGGGCCACCGATACAGCGAAGGGCCGTGGCCACCCTGCGGTGGCCACGGCCCATGGACAGGGGTGCGCTCAGCCGCGACCGGGCAACCCCTGCGCGATGCGGTAGTAGGCCTGGTTCCACCGCACCCGGTCGGCGAACGAACGGGTGGTGGTGTCGGCGTCGATGAGCAGCATCTCGGTGTGCACCATGTCGGCGAAGTCGGCCAGCGTCTCCGCCGTGACCGCCCGGGTGAGTACGGTGTGGTGCGGACCGCCGGCGGTCAGCCACGACTCCGCCGAGGTGGACAGGGACGGGGCCGGCTTCCACACGGCGCGGGCGACCGGCAGGTTCGGCAGGTCCTCGTCCGGGGGCACCACCTCGACCGCGTTGGCGACGAGCCGGAACCGGTCGCCGAGGTCGGCCAGCCCGATGACCACGGCCGGCCCGGACCCCGCGTTGAACACGAGCCGCACCGGATCCTCCCGGCCGCCGATGCCCAGTGGGTGGATCTCGCAGCTGGGCCGGCCGTCCGCGATCGACGGGCACACCTCCAGCATGTGGGCGCCGAGTATCTTCGGCTCACCCGGCGCGAAGTGGTAGGTGTAGTCCTCCATGAACGAGGTGCCGCCCGGCAGCCCGTCGCCCATGGCCTTGACCGCGGCCAGCAGCGCCGAGGTCTTCCAGTCGCCTTCGGCGCCGAACCCGTACCCGTCGGCCATCAGCCGCTGCACCGCGATGCCCGGTAGCTGCCGCAGGCCGCCGAGGTCCTCGAAGTTCGTGGTGAAGGCGCCGTACCCGCCCCGGTCGAGGAACTGGCGCAGCCCGGCCTCGATGCGCGCCGCGTAGCGCAGCGATTCGTGGCGCCCGCCGTCGCGGCCCAGCCCCGGCGCGAGGGTGTACGCGTCGGCGTACTGCTCGACGATCGTGTCCACGGCGCTGTCGGGTACGGCGTCGACGACGGCGACGAGGTCGTTGACGCTGTGGGTGTTGACCGACACCCCGAAGCGCAGCTCTGCCTCGACCTTGTCGCCCTCGGTCACCGCGACGTCGCGCATGTTGTCGCCGAACCGCGCCATCCGCAGGCCGTCGAGGTGCGCCCGGCCGGTCGCGGCCCGGGCCCACGCGTCGATGCGCGCGGCCACCGTGGGGTCCGACACGTGCCCGGCGACGGTCTTGCGGACCACCCCGATCCGGGTCTGTACGTAACCGAACTCGCGGTCGCCGTGCGCGGCCTGGTTGAGGTTCATGAAATCCATGTCGATGGTGCCCCACGGCAGCGCCGCGTTGACCTGGGTGTGCAGGTGCAGCAACGGCTTGCGCAGGGCGTCCAGCCCGGTGATCCACATCTTCGCGGGGGAGAACGTGTGCATCCACGCGATGACGCCGATGCAGGCCGGCTCGTTGTTGGCCTCCTGCATGATGGCGCGCACGCCGGCCGAATCGGTCAGCACCGGCTTCCAGACCAGTTCCACGCTCAGCGCGGCCGAATCTCGCAACGCGCGCTGGATCTGCTGCGACTGGTCGGCGACCTGCCGCAGAGTGTCGGGACCGTAGAGGTGTTGGCTGCCGGTCAGAAACCAGAGTTGGGGCTTGTCGCCGGGTGCCATTCGCGGTTCTCCTGTTAGGCGGCGGGTTGGGGTTGGCCGTACACGTTCTGGTACCGCGCGTAGAGCGCGTCGATGTGGTGCGGTTCGATCGGTACGGGGGCGCCGAGTTGCCGGGCGACGTGCACGGTACGGGCGACGTCCTCGCACATGACGGCCGCCTTCACCGCGTCCTTGGCGGTGCGGCCGATGGTGAACACGCCGTGGTTGCGCATCAGCACGGCGGGGGAGCGGTGTCCGGCGAGGGTGTCGACGATGCCCCGGCCGATGGAGTCGTCCCCGATGAGCGCGAACGGTCCGACCGGGATCTCGCCGCCGAACTCGTCGGCCATCGCCGTCAGGACGCACGGCACCGCCTCGCCCCGCGCCGACCATGCGGTCGCGTACGTCGAGTGGGTGTGCACCACGCCGCCGATGTGCGGCAGGTGCCGGTAGACGTAGGCGTGCGCGGCGGTGTCCGACGAGGGGTTGAACCGGCCGTCGACGAGGTGCCCGTCCAGGTCGGTGACGACCATGTTCTCCGCCGACAACTCGTCGTAGCTGACCCCCGACGGCTTGATGACCAGCAGGTCGGCGTCGGGTACGCGGGCGGAGACGTTGCCCGCGGTCCACGCGACCAGGCCGTTGCGCGGCAGTTCACGGTGCAGGTCCGCGACGTACTGCCGGATCCGCGCGATCTGGGTGGTGACGTCCTGGGTGATCGTCATCGGGGGGCTCCTGTCCGGGCGATGCGGCGCAGCCGGTGCATGACGTCGTTCGCACCGCGGCCGAAGTAGTCGTGCAGGGTGGTGTACTCGGCGAACAGCGCGTCGTAGACCGTTGCCGCGGCCTCGTCCGGCACGTACCCGGCCGGCTTGGTGCGGCCCATGCGGGCGGCGGCCGCGGGTACGTCGGGGTAGAGGCCGGCGGCGACCGCGGCGTGGATCGCCGATCCGAGCGCGGGCCCCTGCTCGGAGTCGATGAGGGACAGCGGCATCCGGGTCACGTCGCTGTAGATCTGCATGATCATGCGGTTCTTCAGCAGGCCGCCCGCGATGATGAGCTCGGTGACCGGCACGTCCGCGCCGCGGAAGGCTTCGATGATGGTACGGGTGCCGAACGCGGTCGCCTCGACCAGCGCGCGGTACACGTCCTCGGGGCGGGTGGCGAGCGTCTCGCCGACCAGGACACCGGACAGTTCGTGGTCGACGAGCACGGACCGGTTGCCCGAGTGCCAGTCCAGCGCGATCAGCCCGTGCTCACCGGGGCGTTGCGCGCTCGCCAGCGCGGTCAGGTAATCGTGCACGGACACGCCCCGCTCGGCGGCCGCGGTGGTGTACTCCGCGGGGACGAACCGGTCCACGAAGTGGCCGAAGATGTCGCCGACGCCGCTCTGCCCGGCCTCGTACCCCCACCGTCCGGCCACGATGCCGCCGTCGACGACGCCGCACATCCCGGGTACCGGCAGCGGCGCCTCGCCGTTGACGACGTGGCACGTCGACGTGCCGGTGATGGCCACCATCTGGCCCGGCCGCAGAGCGTTGCACGCCGCCGCGGTCACGTGCGCGTCGACGTTGCCGACCGCCACGGCGATCCCGGCGGGCAGGCCGGTCCACGCCGCGGCCTCGGCGCTCAGCCGTCCGGCGGCCTCGCCGAGCCGCCCGATCGGCTGATCGAGCTTGGTCGTCACGAAGTCGGCGAACCCTGGGTCCAGCGCGCCGAGGAACTCCGGGCTCGGGTACCCGCCGTCCTGCAGGATGCCCTTGTACCCGGCGGAGCAGGCGTTGCGGACGTACCGGCCGGTGAGCTGCCAGACGATCCAGTCCGCCGCCTCGACCCAGCGCTGCGTCCGCGCGTACGTCCCGGGGTCCTCCTCCAGCATCTGCAGCGCCTTGGCGAACTCCCACTCCGAGGAGATCAGGCCGCCGTAGCGCGCGATCCACGGCTCGCCGAACTGGTGCGCGAGCCGGTTGATCCGGTCGGCCTGCCCCTGCGCGGCGTGGTGCTTCCACAGCTTGACGTATGCGTGCGGGGTGCCGGCCAGGCCGTCGACCTCACACAGCGGAGTGCCGTCGGTGAGCGTGGGGACCATCGTGCACGCGGTGAAGTCGGTGCCGACGCCCACCACGTCGGCCGGGTCGACGCCGGCCGCCGCGATCGCCTCCGGGACCGCGTGACGCAGGACGTCGACGTAGTCGGACGGGACCTGCAGGGCCCAGTCCGGGGGGAGCTTCGTGCCGTCGGGCAGCGACGTGGTGAGCACGCCGTGCCGGTACTCGTGCACGGCGTGTCCGAGTTCGGTGCCGTCGTTCGCGCGTACCACGACGGCGCGGCCGGACAGGGTGCCGAAGTCGATACCGACGACGACAGGGACAGCATCAGCCACCGTCATCTCCTCGTAGGTCTCCCGGGGCGGCCGGCCCGGCTGCGCCGGCCCGGGTGCGGTCTCACGACGCGCTCCCACATTCGTCAGATTGTTACCGCTAACATAGCTGGAGTCAATGGCGTGCCCGGATCGGGTCCGGTCGCGTGAGTGCCTCGCCTGGCGCGGATTTCCCCCCTCAAGCACCGTCATAGTCGGTGATTTGCCCGCCGGTGCCCGGATCGGATCGCTGTGGGGCAGCGGATTCCGCCGACGTGGCCAACGGGTGACACATCCGTTCGTGTTCCGAACTTGTAGTACGCTAACAACCTCCTCCATCGATGATTGGTTCGGATGGGCGAAGCATCGGAGGGGCGAAGTTTCCGTGCCGGAGCTAACCCGATGGTGGTCCGACGCTGCGGCGGGCAACCAGTCGCGGCGGGATGATCCGCCGCTCCCCGTGCCGCTGGCCGGAGAAGATCTGCGCGAGCAGAAGTTCGAGGCTCGCCGCCGCGGCGGCGTCGAAGTCGGGGCGCACCGTGGTCAGCGGCGGAATGTAGAACGCCGACTCGGGTACGTCGTCGAATCCGACGACGCTGACGTCGTCGGGCACCCGCCGGCCGCGTTCATGCAGCGCGAGCATGATGCCCAGCGCCAGGTGGTCGTTGGCGGCGAAGACCGCGGTGACGTCGGTCATCCGGGCCAGCACCTGCCCCGCGCGGTAGCCCGAGGCGGCCGACCAGTCGGCCGGCATCACCGGTGGGGCCTCCAGGTTCGCCTCCGCCAGGGCCCGGCGCCAGCCGGCGATCCGGTCGCGGCTGTCGAACCAGTCGTCCGGGCCGGACACGTGCCAGACGCTGCGGTGCCCGGCGTCCAGAAGGTGGCGGGTGGCGGCGTAGCTGCCGGCGACCTGGTCGACGGTCACCAGTTCGGTGGCCCGGCGCGGATCGCCGTCGATGGTGACCAGGGGAACGTCCTCGGGCACGTTGTCGAGGGCGGCGTTGGCCGACTCGACCGGCGCGATGACGACGAGCCCGGCCACCCGCTGGTCGAGGTGGCGGCTGATCGCCTCGGTGATGGGCTTCTTGTCGAGGTCGCGGACGCTCTCGACGCTGACCGTGTACCCGTGCGCCACCGCGGCCTGGGCGAGCGCGGTGAGCGTGGCGGCCGGGCCGTACAGGGTGGAACTCTGCGTCACTACGCCGATCACCTGGGACCTGCCGGTGGCGAGCGCGCGGGCCGCCCGGTTGGGCCGGTAGCCGAGTTCGGTGATTGCCGCGTGCACCCGCAGCTTGGTGTGCGCCGTGACGTTGGGGTGGCCGTTGAGCACCCGGGAGACCGTCTGGTGGGACACGCCCGCGAGCCTCGCCACGTCGGTCATCGCCGGCTCGCGGGGGCTTCTCGCCATGGGTCCTCGCTCTGTGCGGACTGCTGGGCCGGGTGGCCGCGCCCGGGACGCACGCTAGCCGCCCGGACGGTCCAGTGTAGTCGCCGGGGAGATCACGCGGCCCGCCGCAGGACCAGGAACAGGGCGGATCGCATCCCGTCGAGCACCTGTCCGGCCATGGCGGCCTCACGCATCAGGTTGTCGGTGGCCGCGTCGCCGAGTTCGGGGCGCAGGCGCTCCTCGTGCTCGGTCCACAGTGCGTAGAGCCGCCGCCAGTGCTCGTCGTGGTCGGCGTGCACCAGGGACTGCTCGAATTCCAGTCCGGCGGACATTGCCATGGTCTGCCAGTCGTCGGTACCCGCGGGGCGCTCAACGACCGTCATGACCACCCGGCCACCGGGCGCCAGGATCCGGCGTACCTCCCGCAGCGCCGCCTGCTTGTCCCTGGCGAACGGCAGCGCGTCGACGCTCACCACGCCGCCGGCGCACCCGTCGGCCAGTCCCGTACTGTCGAACGTCCCCTGACGGAACTCGGCGCGACCGGGGCCGACGAACCCGGGGGCGCGCGACGCGGCCAGGTCGACCGCGACCGGACTGAAATCGATCCCGACCAGGCGGGCCGACAGCGCACGCGCGAGCCAGAGGCCGGGACCGCCACGACCGCAGCCGAGGTCGACGAGGAGGTCATCGGGCCGCAGTCGCAGCGCCGCCACGGCATGGCCGAGCACCCACCAGGTACACGAGCTGAACGGTTCGACCTCCGCCGGGTACTGGTCGCCCATGGCCTGCGCCCACAGGTCGCGCATGAGCGGGCTCCCGTGGATGCCGGCGTGCGCGGTGTTGTAGTCGTCGGGCGTGATGCCCACCGGCGCCGGCCGTGGTGCCTCCGCTGGCCCTGGTGCCTCCGCTGCCTGCGCTGCCCGTGGTGCCCCCGCATCGGCCATCCCGCCATTATGCCGTCGAGGAGGTCGGTCCTCGCGTCCTCGCGTCCTCGCCGCCACCGGCACGGGAGTGACCGGAGCGGGGACGACAGCACCGGGATCGGTGGGCCGCCACCGGGTGCCGGGCCGCTCCACTACCGCGTGTCTCAGAGTCTCTGAGTGGAGATTCATGAAACACCGCCCTTCTCGGGCGTCCCCGCCACCGGAACCTTCTGTCGGTGTGGTGGTGGGGTTCTTCCGTCGGCGGGGCTGGTTTCACCCACACGCTGGTGTGG
>DASXOA010000201.1:0-3677 GCA_036494675.1 Rugosimonospora sp. | reverse complement strand
CACCGGCGCCACGGTCCCGGCCGCGGCGGGCGCCCAGGCGTACGCGCTGCGCGCGGGTACCCAGCTCAACTGCACCGGTGACGAGGACACCACGCAGAACATCGAGGCCGCGATCAACGCGGGAATCCTGTCCGAGGGCGTGATCGACAGCGCGCTGACCAAGCTGTTCACGGTCCGGATGGAGACCGGCGAGTTCGACCCAGCCAGCAAGGTCGCCTACACCCAGATCAACAAAGGCGAGATCCAGAGCCCGGCGCACCAGACCCTGGCCGAGAAGGTGGCCGAGCAGGACCTGGTGCTGCTGAAGAACGGCAACGTTTCCGGCACCTCGTCCCCTCTGCTGCCAGCGGACCCGTCCAAGCTGAACAACGTCGTCATCGTGGGCAACCTCGCGAATACGGTGACGCTCGGCGGGTACTCAGGTGACCCGTCTATGCAGGTCAGTGCCGTGCAGGGCATCACCTCGGCGGTCCACGCCGCCAACCCGTCCGCGACCGTCACGTTCGACGCCTGCGGCACCTCCACCACCGCCACGGCACCCGCGTCCTGCTCCGCGCAGACGCAGGCCGACATCAAGTCCGCGGACCTGGTGATCGTATTCGCCGGCTCGGACCTCAGCGTGGCCGATGAGGGCCATGACCGGTCCACGCTGGCCCTGCCGGGCAACTACAATTCGCTGATCAGCCAGGTCGCCGCGCTCGGCAACCCGCGCACGGCCCTGGTCATGCAGGCCGACGGCCCGTATGACATCTCCGGTGTCCAGGGTGACTTCCCGTCGATCGTGTTCAGCGGGTACAACGGCGAGAGCCAGGGCACCGCGCTGGCGGCGGTCCTCTTCGGGCAGCAGAACCCGTCCGGGCACCTGGACTTCACCTGGTACAAGGACGACTCCCAGCTCCCGGACATGAACAACTACGGGCTCACCCCGTCCCAGACCGGCGGCCTGGGACGCACCTACATGTACTTCACCGGGACGCCGACCTACCCGTTCGGGTACGGCTTGTCCTACACCACTTTCAAGTACTCCAACATCAAGGTCGGGCCGTCCGTCGCGAACGCGGACGGGACCGTGCATGTCAGCTTCGACGTGACCAACACCGGGACGGCGGCCGGATCAACGGTGGCGCAGCTCTACGTGGCGCCGAAGTTCACCGTGCCGGGCGTCCAGTTGCCGGACAAGCAGCTCGAAGGATTCCAGAAGACCCCCGTGCTGGCGCCGGGCCAGACCCAGGCCGTCACGCTGTCGGTGAAGGTGCCGGACCTCAGCCAGTGGGACGAGAACGGCCTCAAGCAGGTCGTCCACAACGGTCCCTACCAGTTCCAGGTCGGCCCGGACTCCGCGACCGTCACGGGATCAGGAACGGTCACCGTGGACGGTGCCATCACCCCCCGCGTGCAGAGCGTCAACGTCCAGCCGGACCAGGTGGTCTTCAAGCCCGGCGACACGCTGAGCCTGGCCGGGAAGAACCCCTGGATCGCGCCCGACACCAACTCATCACTCGAGCAGTCGCACGCGAGCGCGGACAACATCATCGAGGCGGTCAACAACGACCAGTCCTTCGTGGACCTGTCCACCGCCCACGTCAAGTACGCGAGCAGCGACCCGTCGGTGGCGACCGTGGACTCCAGCGGCCTGGTGCGGGCCGTCAAGGACGGGGTCACCACGATCACGGTGACCGTCAACGGCGTGTCCGGCTCGGTGCCCATCGTGGTGCAGGGCACGCTCAGCGACTCCACCCCCGCGGTGATTCCGGCCGGCCAGCAGGCCACCGCGTCCGCCACGTTCACCAACGGCGGCACCACCCCGGTCAGCGGCGTCACGCTGTCGGTGACCGTGCCGTCGGGATGGACCGCCACCCCCGTCACCTCGGTCACTTCCGCACAGGTGCCCGGCGGAGGCAAGGTCACCGCGACCTGGCAGCTCACCCCGCCCAGTAACGCGGCACCGCAGGCCTACACCATCGGCTACGCGGCTGCCTCGAGCGAAGGGTCGTTCACCGGCTCCGGGCAGACCAACGTGCCGTACGCCTCACTCGCCGCGGCATACGACAACACCGGCATCAGCAATGACAACGCCCCAGCGGCCGGCGCGTTCGACGGCGGCGGCCTGAACTTCTCCGCCCAGGCACTGGCCTCCGACGGGCTCGTCTCCAGCCAGCCGGTCACGGTCAGCGGAGTCACCTTCACCTGGCCGGGCGTCAACGTGCCGGACAACATCGTCAACAGCGGGCAGGCCATCCCGGTCAGCGGCTCCGGGCACACCCTCGGCTTCCTCGGGGCCTCCAACAACGGCACCGGGTCCGGGACCGGCACGATCGTGTACACCGACGGCACCACCCAGACCTTCGCGCTGGGCTTCGCCGACTGGTGGGCCGGGAGCGCCACCTCCGGCACCTCGATCGCGGCGACAACGCCCTACATCAACAGCGGCGCGAACAGCAGCAAGCAGAACCAGACCGTGCACCTCTATTACGCGGGCGTTTCGATCGACCCGTCGAAGACCGTGCGCTACGTGGTGCTGCCGCATGTGACCGACAACGGCCAGACCACCCAGGTCACCGCGCTGCACGTCTTCGCCATCGGCTTCGGGAGCTGAGCGCAATGGTTTCCAGGGTCTTGTTCCGCATCTTGACCGCCGCCTGCGCGGTGGGCCTCGTCGCGGCTGCACCAGCGGTGCGGGCGGCGCAGGCCGCGCCGCAGGCGGCGGCGCAGCAGACATCGGTACCTATCTACCTGAACACGCACTACTCGTTCGCCGAGCGGGCCGCCGACCTGGTGTCGCGGATGACGCTGACCGAGAAGATCCAGCAGCTGCACACAAACAACGCCCCGGCCATACCGCGGCTTGGGGTGCAGCAGTACACCTACTGGAGCGAGGGCCAGCACGGGGTCAACACGCTCGGCGCGGACACGAACCCGGGATCGGACACCGGGGGAATTCACGCGACGAGCTTCCCGTCCAACTTCGCGGCCACGATGACGTGGGACCCGCAGCTCACCTACGCCGAGACGACAGCGGTCTCGGACGAGGCGCGCGGGTTCCTCGACAAGTCGCTGTGGGGGAACGGCCAGAACAACCTGGGACCCTCGGCCAGCGACTACGGGTCGCTGACCTTCTGGGCGCCGAACGTGAACATGGACCGTGACCCGCGCTGGGGGCGGACCGACGAGTCGTTCGGGGAGGACCCGTACCTGACCGGGCAGATGGCAGGCGCGTTCGTCGACGGATACCAGGGCGAGACGATGTCCGGGCAGCCGATGACCCCGTACCTGAAGGTCGCGGCCACCGCCAAGCACTACGCGCTGAACAACGTGGATGACACCCGCGATTCGACCAGCTCGAACGCCACGGACACGAACATCCGGGACTACTACACCAAGCAGTTCCAGTCCCTGACGGAGAACTCGCACGTGTCCGGCGTCATGACCTCCTACAACGCGGTCAACGGGACGCCGCAGCCGGCCAACACCTACACGGTCAACGAGCTGCTGGGCAGCACTTACGGATTCAGCGGCTACACCACCTCCGACTGCGGCGCGGTCGGCGACATCTGGGGCGGCAACGATCACGACTGGGCGCCGCCCGGCTGGACCACCGACGGCACCACCTGGACCAACACCGCCACCGGCGCCACGGTCCCGGCCGCGGCGGGCGCCCAGGCGTACGCGCTGCGCGC
>DASXOA010000200.1:0-1975 GCA_036494675.1 Rugosimonospora sp. | reverse complement strand
CGACCGGGGCAGCGGCCACCGCCGGTCAGCTAGAGGTGATCGAGAAGGTGTTGCAGACGAAGTTGGACTGACCCGCGGTACCGGTCAGCTCGAAGCCGAACTGGATGTCGCCGATGGTCACGTCGCCCCACCAACCCTGGCTGCGTAGCCAGTTCAGGACGGCCAGGACGTCGACCGTACCGGAGTTGGTGGCGCTGGTCCGCACGAACGAGAAGACCGCGTTGCTGCCGTTCGAGCCCCGGTAGACGTTCCAGGTGTGCCCGCCGACGGTGATGTTACTCGCGCTGGGAACGGCGCCGTTGCTGTCGTAGGACTCCGCGATCGGGCCGACCGCACCCTTCTGGTTCGCCCAGATCATCACCTCGTACGCGTTGCTGTTGCCCCAGATGTCGTACGCGGTCTCGTAGTCGCCGTCGCTCGGTACGGTGACGTTGAACGAACTGCTCACCGAGCCCAGCGAACTGAGCGAGCGGTTGAGCGTCTTGCCGGTGTGCGGGTACGACTTCACGCCGCTGGTACGCGGATGGTTGGCGACGACACCCCAGTTGGTGCCGGTGCGCGCCCAGATCGTCTGCGGACCGGCGCCGGAGCCCCAGACGTCGTTGTTGAGCGTGTAGCCGTTGTTCGTCCAGGAGTCGAACGATCCGGTGGCGACCCAGGCCGCGTCCGAGGGAACGCCACCACCGGGCGGCGCGGTCGTCCGCGACGGAGTGGGCGTCGGGCTGGCTGTGGTCCGCGACGGGGTGGGCGTCGGGTTGGCGGTCGTGCGCGACGGGGTGGGCGTCGGGCCGGTCACGCCGCCCGTGCACGCGGTGCCGTTGAGGGTGAAGCCGGTCGGCGCGGGGTTGCTGCTGGTCCACGTGCCGTTGAAGCCGAAGGAGGCGGTCGCGTTCGTCGCCACCGATCCGTTGTAGCCGACATTCTTCGCGGTGACCTGCGTGCCGCTCTGCGTGACGGTGGCATTCCATGCCTGCGTCACCTGCTGGCCGGCCGGGTACGACCACACGAGTGACCACGAGGTGATCGGGTCGCCGAGGTTCTTGATGGTGAGGTTCGCGCCGAAACCGCCCGGCCACGAGCCGCTCACCGCGTAGGTGACGCTACAACCGCTGGCCGCCGACGCGGGAGGCGCCGTGAAGACCAGCCCCCCGACCGCGGCCACCGCGGCTGCCATGCCCATTGACAGGGCGAGAGTACGCCTTCTCATGACCGTCCGACCTCCACGAGTCGTTACCAGGGCGTCACCGATGGCCGCGGACTGGCGCGGAACGCGCTCGGCAACCACCGAGACCAGCCCAGACAAACATCGATTTTGTTTGTCGTATCGACAAACATAAGTCAATGGGGAGGCCCGGTCAACCGGAACCAGTGACGATCATCGTTGTCCGCAGCGGCCCACCCGCAGAGGAGTTGGTAGGGCCAGCCCCACCCGTCAAGACACCGGCGAGCGGGGCGGCCGGCTGCGGCGCGTCCCGCCCCGTACCCGGCCATGACCGCAACGCGCCGGGGTTCGCATCCGGGTGACGGCCGGGCTACCCCTTGGTTGCCGTTGCCCGACGGATTGGCGCTCACCGTGCCGGCAGCGAGGGCTTCAGCGGAGATTCAGGTCGCATTCACGCGGCTGGTGCGGCTGCCCAACGGGCAACCGGTCTACTACCAGCCCGACCCGTCGAACCCGGACGGGTACCTCCTGCCGTACCGGCTCAACACCCGCATCAGCGCCGCCCAGGCGATCCCCTCGACCAGTCACGAGTGGGACGTGCAGCACTCGGCGTGGAACAACGGCAAGATGGACAACTGGGTGCCCGCGCACATGGCCGCGGACGGCAGCAACGGGCCTTACATCATGGGGTACCTGACCCGCGACGACATCCCGTTCCAGTACGCGCTGGCCGACGCGTTCACGGTCTGCGACGCGTACCACTGCTCGGTGCTCGGCCCGACCGGCCCGAACCGGCACATGTGGATGGCCGGC
>DASXOA010000199.1:0-21776 GCA_036494675.1 Rugosimonospora sp. | reverse complement strand
CCGCGGACTTCTCGTCCCAGTTGACGGTGCTGCCGTCGTTGTAGGTTTGCAGCGCGCCGAAGGACGCCGAGGAGGCCTTGGGAAACGGGCCGGCGGACAGGTTGAACATGTCGAACTGGCCCGGTGGGATCGCGGCGGACGGCGTGGTTGCCTTGAAGTCGACCTGGGCGACGTAGGCGGTGATCTGTGAGCCGCTGCTGCTGGTGATGGGTTTCGTCAGGGGTTTCTTGGTGATGGTGGCGGTCCAGCCGGTCTTGGGTTGAGTGTCGACCGAGGTGGACGGGGTGTCGGCGGGGAACGTGATGAGTAGTTGGGTGGTCGAGGCGGTCGCCGACTCGGAAGGCACCCGGAAGGTGACGACGCCGGAGCCGCCCTGGATCCGCTGGGCAGCGCGGTCGAGTCGCCTTGCCGGACGCCGAGGCCGGCATCGGTCATCGTCAACGGCGGGATGCCCAGCCGTGGGATGCCGTCGCGCTGGCCGGTGTGCCCGCCACCGGTGCCGTCTCCGCCCAGCATGGCGAGTTTCTCGTCCTCGGTCATGGCGGCCAGCAGCAGTTGGGCGCGTTGGTCCGCGCTCAGCGCGGTGTCACACCAGGCGGCGGCCGGCGATGCCGTACACGGCGCGCCGGGCTGCGCGGCCGCGTGTGCCCCGGGCGGGGCGAGGGCCATGCCCGCGAGCCCGGCCACCACCAGCCGTCACACCGGACGCCGGTGACGATGCGACCCATGGGAACGTCTCAAGTCGCTCCTTCCGCAAAGGTGCAACATAGGTGACGGTCGCTGGGCCGGACAAGCCTCGCGAATCCTGCATGGCCCGGATGCGACCGGCGTCGGCGCACGTGGCGGACGCGCCCGGGCAGGCGTCAGTCGTCAGCCCGGTCCCGGGCGACGCTATCGGCCACCGTGCTGGCCGAATCAAGCAAAGCTGTTCGGATCGGTTGTCTGTATCGGCCACAGGCGACACGCTGACAAGGGTCCACCCCGGTCCTGGAGGATTGCCATGGCGTTGCGACGTGTCGCGGTTCTGGTGGTTGCCGGCCTGGTCAGTGTCCTGTCCGGTGGCATCCCGACCACCGTCGCCGTTGCCGGATCCGGCCCGGACGGTTCGCTTCCCGCGGTGTCGAGTGGCCATCGACCCGGTCCGGACATTCTCTACGCCGGGCAGGCCGACGCGCCGCAACTGGAGAACCGGCCGGGAAGCGGATGGCGGGCCAGCCCGCTGCTGGTGTCCGGCGCCGCGGCTTATGTCGATGGCGAGTACCTCTACCAGGGCTACCTGTTCGACGATCACGGCGGTGGTGGGGTCGTTGACCTGACCGGCCCGTACCTGTCGAAATTCCTGTTCGCGCCCAAGGCCGGCACGCTCACGTATCCCACCGACAAGATCTTCGGAAGCAACGCGGCCGACCTGGTCGAGTTCCGGGTCCGGCCGACGCCCGACGCGACCGCGCTACGGATCACCCTCAACACCCTCACCGATCCGGAGCGCACCGCCTTCACGGTGGCGATCGGATCCTCGCCGACGGCGGTGAACTGGCCCGACAGCGCAGGCGTCCATTCGCCGGCGGAGCTCTTCCTGACCGTCCACGGCGGCACGGCGCAACTCGTCCGGGCCGCCACCGGGCAGGCCATCACGCCCGCGCCCACGGTGACCGTCGATCCGGCGCGTAGCCAGTTCGACGTGCGCATCCCGCATGCGGCCTGGGATCCCGGCGCGGCGACCGTACGCTTCGCCGCGGGGGTGGGGCTGTGGGACGTCGCCGCCGGCCACTATCTGCTGCCCGCGCTGATCGCCGGCGCGGGCACCCCGGGCGGCGCGTCGCTGTCCCGGGAGGCGCTGTTCGACATGGCGTTCCGCTTCCACGAGTCGACTCCGGACTGGAGCCGGATGGGACTGGCCACCACTCTCGTCGACGCCCTGCTGGTGGAGTTGGCCGACCAGCACTGCTTCTGGCGCGACTGCGCGCAGGCGGCAGCGCTGGGCCTGGGCGACGCGAGTCCGTTCTCCGCCGACGTCGACTTCGGCAAACTCGACAGCGGCGTCACCGACTACAGCGGCGTGCCGCAGACGGGTTCCATCGACCGGATCTTTCCCAGCCATTTCAGCTTTGGCCGGGGCGTCGACGCCACGTCCGCGTGCGGCCGGTTCCCCGCGACGTGCCACGGCATGTTCGTGGGCAACCTGCAGCCGTACAACGTCTACGTGCCGGCCTCGGCGCCACCGGCCGCGGGCTGGGGAATGACGCTGCAACTGCATCCCTCCGGGGGCAACTACAACGAGTGGATGGACAGCCGCTACCAGTCCGAGATCGGTGACCGGGGCGCCGGTTCGGTCGTGCTGACCTCCGGCGCCCGGGATCCAGACGGTGACTTCACCGATGCGTCCGAAGCCGACGTCTTCGAGGCGTGGGCCGACGCGGCCCGGCACTACCCGCTGGATCCGACCCGCGCGGCGGTCACCGGCTACTCCATGGGCGGCGGCGGCACGTACAGGCTCATGGAGCGGTGGCCGGACCTGTTCGGGCGCGGCTTCGCGGTGGCGGCGGTCCCCTACGAGGGCGGGTCCCAGGGGCAGTGGATCACGTCGATGCGCAACGTGCCGCTGCTGACCTGGATCAGCCTCGCGGACGAGGGATCGCCGGTGGTCTTCCAGGCCAACCAGATATCGGCGTTGGAATCGAGTGGCGTGCGGTTCGCGTTCGACCAGTTCGTCGAGGGTGATCACGTGACGCTGGCGACGAACGACGAGTACGGTCCGGCGGCGGACTGGCTCGGCGACGCCCGGGTGGACACCGACCCGGTCCGGGTCACCTTCGTCGTGGACACCCCCAACGACTTCCCCGACGAGGGCGTGGCGGCCGACCATGCCTACTGGCTGTCCGACCTGACCGTGCGCTCGCCCGCGACCGACCCGGCCGGTCAGGTCGACGCCCGGTCCGGTGGTTTCGGTCTGGCCGACCCGACGGTCGTGCCACCGGGGCCGATCCCGACCGCCGGGACCCTGTGGGACGGCCACAAGGGGCCGATGCCCTATCTGCAGACGGCGCAGTCGTGGTCCGCGCCGCAGCCGGTGCCGCCGGTTGACGAACTGACCATCGACGCGACGAACCTGTCCGGCATCACCGTGGACGCCCAGCGGGCGCACCTTACCTGCGCCGGGACGCTGAACGTGACCAGCGACGGTCCGGTGACCGTCGTCGTTCCCTCCTGCCATGCCACGCTGAGTTTCCCCGCTGGTACCAACACCCGCAGGATCGGTGGGCAATGAGGAGCCTGTTCGCGTGCGTCGTCGTGGCGACGATCGCAGCCAAGGATTCGTCGTGTGAGAGGGGGAGGCCATGAGATCACCTGGATGTGGCCGGATCGTGGCGCTGTTCGCGGCGCTCACCGTGCCGGTGATGATCGCCGCCGGGTCGGGGGCGGTGTCCGCAGCCACGGTGGATCCCACGCCGACCATCAGCACCATCGCGAACCGGGCCGACCTGATCTCCGGCCCCGCCACGCTGGTACAGATCGGCCTGCCGGCCGGCGCGAGCATGGCGGCGCTGTCCGTCCGGCTCAACGGCGATCCGGTGACCGACCAGTTCGCGGTGCGGCCCAACGGCCGGGTGCAGGGCTTGCTCACCGGACTGCGACCGGGAGGCAACGTGGTGTCGGCGACCGTGGCCGGCGCCACGGCGCAACTGGTGATCACTGATCACCCGATCGGCGGCCCGGTGTTCGCCGGACCCCAGGTGCAGCCCTGGTTCTGCGCCAACCAGGCCAACGGCGCGGGGGCGCCGCGCGACGCGCAGTGCGACACCGACCCGACCTACACCTACCAGTACAAGTCCTCGATCACTGGCCAGTTTGTCGGTTACGACCCGGCGCACCCGCCGCTGGACGTGGCGACCACGACCACGGACCAGGGCGTGACGATGCCCTACATCGTGCGGATCGAGACGGGCGTGATCGACCGCGGTGTCTACCAGCTCGCCGTCCTGGACACCCCGGGCCAGCCGTGGGCGCCCTGGGCGCCCCAGCCCGGATGGAACGGCAAGCTCTACTACCAGTTCCAGGGTGGCTGCACCCCGGACCACGATCAGGGCTCCGCGACGGGCGGCGCGGCCTGGCTGGACGACACGTCGCTGTCCCGCGGATTCCTGGAGGCGATCTCCAGCAACACGGTACTCGGCGAGGACTGCAACTCGGTGGTGGCGGCCGAGACGCTGATGATGGTCAAGGAACACATCGTCGACGAGTACGGTTCGATCCGCTACACGATGAGCACGGGCTGCTCGGGCGGTTCCATGCAGCAGCAGTGGGACGTGTCGGACTATCCGGGGCTGCTGGACGGCATCATCCCGTCGTGCAGCTTCCCGGACATCTGGGAGACGGTGCAGGAAGCCGAGGACTGCCACCTGCTCAACCATGCGTTCGGCGGCTCACCGCCGGAGTGGGTGCTGCCGACCCAGCAGGACGCCGTCACCGGGTACGAGGCCCCCACCACGTGCCTGTTGTGGGACGCCTCGTACGCCCGGACCTGGCTCGATCCCACCGACGGGGCCTCCTGCACGGGCAGCCAGACCGCCGGGCTGCCGATCGGGCCTCCGAACCCGGACTGGGTGTACGACCCGGCGACGAACCCGACCGGGGCGCGCTGCACGCTGCCGGACTACATGGTGTCGGTCTTCGGCCGGCGCGCCACCGACAGTTTCGCCAACAGCCCGTTCGACAATGTCGGCGTTCAGTACGGGCTCAACGCGGTGAACTCCGGCCAGATCACCCCGCAGCAGTTCGCCGACCTCAACGCGCTGGTCGGTGGTCTGGACATCGACTGGCACTGGCAGCCACAACGCAGCAGCGCCGACCCGCAGGCGCTGTCGGTCGCCTACCGGGCCGGTCTGGTCACCAACCCGCGCGCGGCGGCCGACGTGCCGATCCTGGACGTGCGCGGAGCCGAGGACGTCGAGGTCCACACCGACTTCCACAGCTACGCCATGCGGGCCCGCCTCGACCAGGCCAACGGCGACCACGCCAATCAGGTGATCTGGACCGCGCCCGGCGTCCAGCCGGCCGTACCGCCCGCGGTGACCACCGCCGCGTTCCTGACCATGGACGCGTGGCTGACCGCGATCGACGCTGACCACCGGCCGATCTCCCAGGCCGACAAGGTGGGACTGGACAAGCCGTCGGCCGCGACCGACTCGTGCTGGATCAACGCGCTGCAGATCACCGACCAGGCGACGTGCCGGGCGGCGTTCCCGTACTTCGCCGACCCACGGATCGCGGCCGGTGGACCACTGGCGGACAACGTCCTGCGCTGCCAGCTCAAGGCGCTGGACCGCGGCGACTACTCGGTCACCTTCAGCGACACGCAGTGGGCCGAGCTGCAGCAGGCGTTCCCGACCGGGGTATGCGACTACGGCCGTCCCGGCGTCGGGCAGCAACCTGCCGTTCCGTGGACCACCTTCGCCGCCGGCCCGGGCGGCACACCACTCGGGCCGGCGCCGACCGCCACGCCGGTCAGTTGAGGTCAGATCGGGGTGGCGTCGTCCGGGATGGCGACGGACCTGGCGAGTACGCCGCTGCGCTTGACGGCGCTGACCACCAGGGAGGTCTCCATGGCGGTGACCGCCGCGATCCAGGGCGAGCGGGCGAGCAGTGCGTGCAGCGCGGGCTTGTGCGGGGCGGTGACCCCGACCAGGAGCTGGTGACTGCCCATGATCGCGGCCGCGTAGCGCACCAGCGGCGAGGCGATGACCGCCTCACCGACCGCGTCCACGTCGGCCGGTGCGGTGCGGATCCACAACAGCGCCTCGACGGGCAGTCCCAGCAGGGCGGGCTCCACGACGGTACGGAAGTACACCTGCCCCTCGGCTCGCAGCGCCTCCAGCCGGCGGCGGGCCGTGGCCTCCGAGATGCCGGCCAGCCTGGCCAGTTCCTGGTGGGTACGCCGGCCGTGCCGGCACAGCGCGTGCAGGATCGCCTGGTTCTCGCCGGTCAACGGCACCGGCGCAGCGTCCAGCCGGATGTCCACCCGGGGCCGGCCATCGGCCAGCGCCTTGGCCTCGTCGTCGGTGAGGATGCCCGGCTGCCAGTCGTCCATGGTGCGGTAGTAGCGCAGGATCGGATGCGTGCTGACCTGGACCAGTCCGGGCGTTGCGGGCAGTTCGTCGAGGAGCAGCGTGGTCAGGCTGCGGTCGTCGGCCCAGATCTCGGCGACGCAGTCGGCCGCGCCAGCAACGAGGTAGGCGAAGGTGGAATCGGTGCGGCGGGCCAGCGCCATGGCGGCGAACCGGGCGGCGGCCGGGGCGCACCGCAACGCGAGGACCGCGAGTTCTCCCCAGGCGCGACGGTGGCGGGCGGGCAGGGCGGTGATGGTGATCAGCCCCTCGTCCAGCAGCTGGGTGCCACGGCGGGCGACCGTGCGTTCCGGCTCGCACAGCACCTCGGCGATCCTGCTCCAGGGCGCCCTGCCATTGACCTGGAGCGCCGCGACGATGCGGCGGTCCAGGTCGTTCAGAACGGTCGTGGTGGCCGAGATCATTGGGTCGGCTACTCGAGGTAGTGCCGCACCGCGTCGGTCACCTCGTCGCGCCAGGCCCGAGCCGTGGGCAACAGCGCGGTCAGGATGTGCGAGCCGTGCACGTGGCCGGCGTGCTCGGTGAAGCGCACCTCGACTCCGGCCCCGGTCAGCCGTTGCGCGTAGCGGCGGCCGTCGTCGGCGAGCGGGTCGCACTGCGCGGTCAGGATGACCGCCGGCGGCAGCCCGGCCAGGTCGGTGGCGAGCACGGGCGAGGCGAGCGGGTCGGTCGCCGGGTGCCCGCCCAGGTACAGGCCCAGGCACCAGCGCAGCTCGTCCAGCGGAAGGAGGTGTCCCGAGCCGTAGGTCCGCACCGAGGGTGAATCGAGAGTCAGGTCCAGCCCCGGGATCTCCAGCAGTTGCAGCCGCAGCTCGGGTTCACCGCGCTCGCGGGCGAGCAGGGCGACCGCGGCGGCGAGGTTCGCGCCGGCGCTCTCGCCGGCCACCCCGATGCGCCGCGGGTCGAAGCCGAGCCGGCCGGCGTTGGCCACCGTCCAGGTCAAGGCGTCGTAGCAGTCGTGAACCGGGGTGGGGAACGGGAACTCCGGCGCCAGCCGATAGTCGGCGCTGACGACGACCACGTCCGCGGCGGCGGCGATCGTCCGGCTGCGCGGGTCCGAGTCGCCGAGCGAACCCATGATCCAGCCTCCGCCGTGGTACACGACCAGGGCACCGGCCGGCGCGCCGGCGAGGACGTCCGCGTTGCGGTAGATCCGGACGGTGATCTCACCGGTCGGCGAGGTCACCGGGATCCGTTCCTCGTGCACGTCGGCCACCTCGGCCAGTGGCTGCGTGAATTGTCCGTACGGGCTGCCGGCCGCCTGCCGCCGGGCGGCCTCGGCCCGGCGGAGGGCTACGTCCAGCGGCGCAGCCGGTTGGGCGTTCAGCGCCGCGAGCAGCGGTGCGATCAGCGGGTCGACGGGCACGGTGCCTCCTTGGCGAGCGGGGACGGCGGTGGGGCACGGGCAGAAGGGGCGGGCGGGTCGAGGCCGGCGATCCGGCATGGAGAAAACCTACCAACTGATCGGTCGCTTTGGTAGTGTGCTGCGACATCGGGTGCCTCCCCGTCGAGTACCGACTCGACGCCCGTACTCCAGGAGGTTGGCCATGCGTAGAACCAGAGGCAGGCGACTGGCCGGGCTGGTGGCCATCGCGGTGTTGGGTCTGTCCGCGACCGAATGCTCCGCTGGCGGCGCACAGCCGGCCGGCACGAGTGTGTTGCGGATTCCGGCGCCCAACGACGCCGGCAGCTGGGACCCGGCCGCACACGGTGCGTCCGACCTGCCGACGCTCGGTTTCTTCCAGGCCGTCTTCGCGATGCTGACCACGATCGAGCCCGACCAGTCCATCGGGCCGGGGCTGGCGACGAGCTGGAGCTACGACGCCCCGAAGACCACGCTGACGATGAACCTGCGCTCGGGTGTCAGCTTCACCGACGGCACGGCGTTCGACGCCAGCGTGGTCAAGCAGAACCTCGATCGTGACCTGGCCGCGAAGGGGCAGGCGGCGATCAGCCTGGCGGCCATCGGCCAGGTGAGCGTGGCCAGCCAGTACCAGGTGGTCATCAAGCTCAACACGCCCGACCCCGCCCTGCTCTACACCTTCGGCCTCATCCCCGGCGCCATGATCAGTCCTAGGTCGTTCACGGCCGCGGCCACCGCGCCGGTGGGCTGCGGCCCGTACGTGCTGGACGCCGGCCAGACGACCCGCGGCTCGACGTACGTGTTCACCCGCAACCCGAAGTACAACCTGCCGCAGAAGTTCGGCTTCGACACCGTCCAGTACAAGGTCATTACCGACACGAACGCGCAGGTCACCGCGCTGGCCAGCCATCAGGTCGACACCGGCGGGGTGACCGCGCCCGGGCTGGCCTCGGTCAAATCCGCGGGGATGTCCGCCACCGGGGTCTCCGGCCTGATCGTGGCCATGTTCATCGTCGACCGCGCCGGCACCACCAACCCTGCCCTGGCCAAACCCCAGGTGCGCCAGGCGCTGAACTACGGGCTGAATGCCACGGCGCTGCTCGACTCGATCGGGGGCAAGAGCGGCAGCCGCACGACGCAGATGTTCGCCGCCGGTACCCCCGCATACGACGCATCGTTGAACTCGCGCTACCCGTACGACCCGGCGAAGGCCAGGCAACTGCTCGCCGAGGCCGGCTACCCGCACGGGTTCACACTGCAACTGCCCAGCGAGAACACCTACCTGCCGGCGCTCTACCCGATCGTCAGCCAGCAGCTGGCCCAGATCGGCGTCAGGGTGAAGTACACGCCGGTGTCGGCGGACCAGATCACCGCGCAGTACCTCAGCGGTAAGTTCCCGGCGTTCATGTTCACCTACACCGCGACGCAGAACTGGCTCGACGTACAGTCGCTGCTGGCCAGAACGGCGCCGTTCAACCCGTTCCATGTCGACGACCCGACCGTGTCCCAGCTGGCCGGCCAGATCGCCGTGGCCGGCGCCGACCAGCAGGCGACGCTGCTCAAGCAGCTGAACACCTACATCGTCGACCAGGGCTGGTTCGCCCCGCTGTACGTGAACACCAGCTACCTCGTCTGGGACCCACGCAAAGTGTCCATCTCGCTGGCCAAGAGCCAGGAGTTCGCCTACCTGTACCAGTACCAGCCGGCGAGGTAGATCGCGTGCCCCGGTTCCTCGCCCGCCGCGTGGCGACCGCGGTGATCCTGCTGGTCGTGGTCACCGCGCTCACCTTCTTCCTGATGAGCCTCGTACCCGACCCGACGCCGGCCATCCTCGGGCCGGGCGCGACGGCGGCGCAGCTGGCCGCCAAGCGCCACGAGCTCGGCCTGGACCGGCCGGTGGTCGACCGGTACGGCGACTGGCTGGCCCATGCGCTGCGCGGTGACTTCGGCAGCTCCTGGTTCAGCGGGCTGCCGGTCTGGGCCTCGATCACCGACAAGCTGCCGATCACGCTGTCCCTGGCGGTGGTGGCGACGCTGGTGTCGGCGGTGCTGGGTATCGCGCTGGGCATGGCGGCGGCGATCCGCCGCGGTTGGCTGGACAAGGCCGTGCAGGTGGTCGCCAGCCTCGGCTTCGCGGTACCCGGAATCTGGCTCGGCCTGCTGCTGGTGATCGCGTTCGCGCTGCGGCTGCACTGGTTCCCGGCCACCGGATATGTGCCGTTCGCGCAGGACCCGTGGCAGTGGCTGCGCTCACTGGTGCTGCCCGTGCTGTCCATCGCGGTCGGATCGGTGGCCGCGGTGGCGGCGCAGACTCGCAACGCGGTGGCCTCGGTGCTGGCCCGCGACTACGTCCGCACCCTGCGGGGCCGGGGGCTGCCGCGCCGCCGGCTGCTGCTGCGCCACGTGCTGCGCAACAGTCTGCCGGCGGCGCTGACCATCGTCAGCCTGCAGTTCATCGGCCTGCTCGGTGGTGCGATCGTCGTGGAGCAGATCTTCGCGCTGCAGGGCCTGGGTACCCTGGCCGCCTCCAGCGCCACCCGATCCGACGTCCCGGTGGTGCTCGGCGTGGTGGTCGTGGGCGTGGTGATCGTGCTGGCCGTCAACGTCGTCATCGACGCGCTGGTGGGGTGGATGGATCCGAGAGCGCGGACGCGATGAGGCAGCGGGCAACGACCATCGCCGCGACCGCCGTGCTGGCGGCCGTCGCGGTCGCCGCCGCGGCCGCGGGCCGGTTGGCCCCGTACCGCCCGGACCAGGTCGACCTGGGCGCGGTGCTCGCCGGGCCGGGCGGCCACCACCTGCTGGGCGGGGACGGCTCCGGGCGGGACGTGTTGACGCTGCTGCTGTTCGGCGCGCGGGACAGCCTGCTCGGCGCGGTGCTCGCCACGGCCGTCGCGCTCGCGGTGGGCGGGACCACCGGGCTACTCGCCGGTTACTTCGGCCGCTGGGTCGACGCGGTGGCCAGTTGGGTCTTCAGCCTGGTGCTGGCGTTGCCGGCGGTCATCGTGGTGCTCGCCTACGTGGCCGTGGTCGGTCCGGGCCTGGTGGGCACGATGGTCCTCGTCGGCATGCTGATGTCGCCGTCGATCTACCGGATCGTGCGGGTTGCCGCCCAGCGGGTACGGGGTGAGCTGTACATCGACGCGGCCCGCGTGGCCGGGCTGTCGGACCTGCGGATCGTGCGGCGCCACGTGCTCGCCGCGGTACGCTCGGTGATCATTGTGCAGACCCCGCTGCTGTTCGGCGCGGCGCTGCTGCTGCAGGCCGGGATCGAGTTCATCGGCCTGGGCCGCCCGGGATCGGTCAGCTGGGGCGCGATGCTCAACGGCGCGTCGGCCAGCGTGTTCCAGGCGCCGCTGCTGTCGGTGTGGCCCGGCCTGGCGATCGCGGTCACCGTACTGGCCGTGACGTTGTTGGGTAACGCGCTGCGCGACCGCGTGGAGGGCGCCGACGTCGCCGCGCCCCGGGCCACGCACCGCCCCGCGCCGGGGCCCGGGGCGGCCTGTCCGGACGCCCTGCTGGCCGTCGACGGCTTGCGCGTGTGCCACGCGACGCGGCACGGCGAGGCGGTCGTTGTCGACGGCGTGAGCCTGGCGGTGCGCCGCGGCGAGGTGGTCGGCCTGGTGGGCGAGTCGGGATCGGGCAAGACACAGACCGTGCTGGCCGCGCTGGGGCTGCTGGCCGACAGCGGGCGGGCGGTCGCCGGCAGTGTCCGCTTCGACGGTACGCAGCTGCTCGGCCAGCCCGACCGGGTGGTGAACCGGCTGCGCGGCCGGCGCATCGGGTACGTGTCACAGGAGCCGATGTCAAATCTGGACCCCAGCTTCCGGGCGGGTACGCAGCTGACCGAGCCGATGCGGGTGCACCTGGGACTGTCCCGGCGCGAGGCACGGCGCCGCGCGCTGGAACTGCTGGCCCGGGTCGGCATCACCGATCCGCGGAGGGTGTTCCGCGCGTACCCGCATGAGATCTCCGGCGGCACCGCGCAGCGCGTGCTGATCGCGGCCGCGATCAGCTGCGACCCGGACCTGATCGTCGCGGACGAGCCGACCACCGCGCTCGACGTCACCGTGCAGGCCGAGGTACTTGACCTGCTGCGCGGTCTGCGGGCCGAGCGCGGGATGGCGGTTCTGCTGGTCACCCACGACCTCGGCGTGGTGGCGGACATGTGCGACCGGGTGGTCGTGATGAACCGCGGGCGGATCGTGGAGAGCGCGCCGGTGGAGCGGCTGTTCGCCGGTCCGGCGGATCCCTACACCGCCGCGCTGCTGGCCGCGTCGCAGCGACTGGTGGCCACGCCCCGTGTGGCGCTTTCGGTCGTCGACGAACGCGGCGCGCTGCTGGAGGTCGACCGGTTGTGCGTCGAGTTTCCGCAGCGCGGCTGGCGGCGGGCTCCGTTGCCGGTACTCAGGCAGGTCAGCCTGAGCGTCCACGAGGGTGAGACCGTGGGGTTGGTCGGCGAGTCGGGGTCGGGCAAGACGACGCTTGGCCGGGCGGTACTCGGGCTGGTCCCGGTCGCCGGGGGCGACATCCGCTACCAGGGCGGCTCGATCGCGCACCTCGGCCGGGCTGGCCGCCGTGACCTGAGCGGGCAGATCCAAGCCGTCTTCCAGGACCCGTTCAGCTCGTTGAACCCGAGCATGCGCATCCACGATATTCTCGTCGAGCCGCTGCTCGTCGCCGGTCGGCTCGCTCGGGCGGACGCCGAGGCCAGGATCAGGCGGCTGCTCGATCAGGTCGGCCTGCCCGCGGACGTCGGCCAGCGCCGGGCACGGGAGCTGTCCGGGGGGCAACGCCAACGGGTCGCCATCGCCCGCGCCCTGGCGCTGTCCCCGCGACTGATCATCTGCGACGAACCGGTCAGCTCCCTTGACCTGCGCACTCAGGCGCAGGTGCTCGACCTGCTCAACGAAATCCAGAAGGAGACAGGTGTCGCGTACTTGTTCATCTCGCACGATCTTGCCGTGGTCCGCGCGATCTGTGACCGGGTGGCGGTGATGGCCGGCGGCGAGATCGTCGAAACGGATGAGGCGCGGCGGGTGACGACGCAGCCGCGCGAGCCCTACACCCGCCGGCTGCTGCTCTCCGCGCTGGTCGCGGACCCGGTACAGCAGGCTGCCCGGCGGGCCGCCCGGCAGGGACTCGTCGCCGTCCCGCGACACGGGGGTGGCGAGCTGTGACCGGGCTGCGCAAAGGCGCCGACGGCCGGCGCCAGTATCCGGTAGGGGTGGCGCGCCGGCAGCAGATCCTGGAGGCGTCGCGGGACCTGTTCGGCCTGCAGGGCTACCGGGGCGCCTCGATGCGGGACATCGCCGGCAAGGTCGGCCTGACCCTGCCCGGGCTGCTGCACTACTTTCCCTCGAAGGAGGCCCTGCTCGAAGCGGTTCTGCAGCACCGCGACGACACCGACACCCCGTGGTTCGAGCAGACCTGGGACGAGACCGGCGACTTCCGGCAGGCGGTGCACGAGCTGGTCCGGCGCAACATGGCCCGGCCCGGGATGACCCGGCTGTTCGTGACGCTCTCGGCCGAGGCGACCGATCCGGACCACCCGGCGCACGGGTACTTCCGGGAACGGTACCGGGAAAGCCGTGAGCTGTTCTCCCACGTCCTGGACCTGGCGAAGACGCGCGGCGAGGCCGTCGCCGACGCCAGCGGTCCGCTGTTCATCGCCGTGCTCGACGGCCTGCAGATCCAGTGGCTGATCGACCCCGAGTTCGACATGCCCGGCGAACTCGACCATTACCTGGACACCATCCTCACCACCCGGGGCGCGGTACCTCGATCGGCACCGGGTCGGGTGCCGGACGCACCGGCGACTCCCACGAAAGGCAAGCGCGCACGCAATGCATGACATCGCAGAAACCGCGGGCCGACTGACCCTCCAGGAGCGTGCGGCGCTCACCTCGGGTGCCACGTTGTGGTCCACCAAACCCGTCGCGCGCGTGGGCGTGCCGGCGATCCGATTCAGCGACGGGCCGCATGGCGTGCGCCGCCAACCCGTGGACGGGGATTATCTCGGCGCCGGTCACAGCGCGCCGGCAACCTGCTTTCCGCCCGCGGTGGCGCTGGGCGCGTCGTGGGACCCGGCGCTGCTGCGCCGGGTCGGCGCCGCGCTCGGCCAGGAGGCCCGCGCCCTGGACGTGCAGGTGCTGCTCGGTCCGGGCATCAACATCAAGCGATCGCCGCTGTGCGGGCGAAACTTCGAGTACCTCTCCGAGGATCCGCACGTGGCCGGGGTACTGGGTGCCGCGCTCATCGACGGCATCCAGTCCCAGGGCGTGGGCGCCTCGCTGAAGCACTTCGCCGTCAACAACCAGGAGACCGACCGGCTGCGGGTCAGCGCGGACGTCGACGAGCGCACGCTGCGCGAGATCTATCTGGCCGGTTTCGAGTACGCGGTGAAGACGGCCCGGCCCTGGACCGTGATGGCTGCCTACAACCGGGTCAACGGCGTGTACGCGACGCAGCACGAGTGGCTGCTGACCACCGTGCTGAGAGACGAGTGGGGCTTCGACGGGGTGGTGGTGTCCGACTGGGCCGCCGTCGACGACCGGGTCGCCGCCCTACGCGCGGGGCTGGACCTGGAGATGCCGACCTCGGGCGGTGCCACGGACGCGGAACTGGTCGCCGCGACCGTCGACCAGACGCTGAAGCCCGCCGCCCTGGACGCCTCGGTACGCCGCCTGCTCACGCTCATCCAGCGGGCGACCCGCGATCCCGGCGCAGTGGAGTTCGACGCGCCCGCACACCACCGGCTCGCCCGCGAGGTCGCCGGCCAGTGCGCCATACTGCTGAAAAACGACGACGCGACGCTGCCGCTGCACCCCGGTGGGTCGATCGCGGTCATCGGCGAACTCGCCCGCACCCCGCGCTACCAGGGCGCCGGCAGCTCCCAGATCGTGCCGACCCAGCTCGACGAGCCGCTGGCCGAGTTGCGCGCGCTGGCCGGCACCGAGCTTCCGTTCGCACCCGGGTACCGGCTGGACACCCGGGAGCACGCCCCCGAACTGGAGGACGAGGCCCGGACCCTGGCCGCCGCCGCCGAGGCGAGCGTGGTGTTCCTGGGGCTGCCGGACGCCGACGAGTCGGAGGGCTTCGACCGCAGCCATCTCAACCTGCCCGCCAACCAGCTGGCGCTGCTGCGCGCGGTGGCGTCCACCGGTACCCGGGTCGTGGTCGTGCTGTCCAACGGCGGGGTCGTCACCACGTCCGGCTGGCAACGCCACGCCGACGCGATACTGGAAGGCTTTCTGCTCGGGCAGGCCGGCGGCGGTGCGCTCGCCGACATCATCTTCGGTGTGGTCAACCCGTCGGGTCGGCTCGCCGAGACGATTCCGGTCCGGCTGCCGGACACCCCGGCGTACCTGAACTTCCCCGGCGAGCTGGGACACGTCCGGTACGGCGAGGGCGTCTTCGTCGGGTACCGGCACTACGACGCCGTCGACGGGCCGGTCGGGTACGCGTTCGGGCACGGCCTGTCCTACACCACGTTCGACTACAGCGACCTGACCGTGGACCTCACCGGGCGCGACGAGTCGCTGGCGGTGACCGTCACCGCCCGGGTCACCAATACCGGCTCCCGGCCCGGCAGGGAAATCGTGCAGGTGTACGTGTCGGCACCCAGTCCGGTCGTCCGCCGGCCGGTGCGCGAGCTGCGGGCGTTCGACAAGGTCGTGCTCGAACCGGGCCGCGGCGTGGTGGTGCGCTTCAAACTCGGCTGGCGCGACTTCGCCTACTTCCACCCGGGACGCTCCCGCTGGACGGTCGAGGCGGTGTCCGCGGACATCCAGGTCGGGGCGTCCTCACGCGACATCCGGCTCACCGGTACCGTCCGGTTGCCGGTGACCGAGCCCCGACTGCGGATCACCCCGGACTCGGTGTTCGCCGACTGGCTGTCCACCCCGGCCGGGGAGGCGGTTCTGCGGCGCGAGATGTTGCCGCCGCCGGGCATGGGCCACGCTCCGTTCCTCACCCCGGGCAGCCGGCGCACGATGGGCTCGGTACCGCTGCGCCGGATGGCCCGGTTCCCCGGCGCGTACCTCGACCCCGGCAAGCTCGACCGGCTCGCGGCGGAGGTCAACGCCGCCAACGGCGCCGCCGGCAGCCCCGATGCCGCCGTGTCGTGATCGACCGGGAACGTCTGGTCCGCCGGCACAACGTGGTGGTCACGCAGTGGCACCCCTCGTCGACGCTGAGCGTGGGCAACGGCGACTTCGCGGTGAACGTCGACATCACCGGCCTGCAGACCTTCCCGAGGGAGCATGAGTTGCTGCCGCGCCCCCAACTGGTCACCGACGATCAGGGGGTACGGCGGTTGCCCAGGCGGGCGTTTCACCGCGACGACTTCCCGGTACCGTTGCGCACCCAGTCGACGTGGGGCTGGTACCGCACGGATCCGGGGCGGCGCTTCACACTGGCCGAGGCGAGCACACCGTACCGGACCCGGCGCGGCACCGTGCGCTACCCGGACGCCCAGCGCTTCGACCCGAACGGTGTGATCACGCAGGACGCCGGCGGCTGGCTCTACGCGAACCCGCGCCGGCTCGACCTCGGTCGCGTCGGGCTCCGGTTTCCCGGCGGCGCGGTGACGCTGGCCGACATCGAGGACGGCCGGATCGAACTGGACCTGTGGACCGGCTGTGTCCACGCCCGGTTCCGGGTACTCGACCAGCCCGTCGAGGTGTGGACGGTGGCGCACCCCGACAAGGCGGTGGTCGCTACCCGCGTGGTGTCCCCGCTGCTGGCCGCCGGCCGCCTGGCGGTCGCGGTGAACTTCCCCGGGCAGTCCGACCCGCTGGCCGGCTTCGAGTGGCTGGTCGACACCACCAGCTACACCCGCACCGGCCCGGTACACCACGCCCACCGCACCGTGGGCGACACGGACTACGTGGTGACCGTAGCGGCCGTCGGCACCGGCACCGTCGGCGACGACCTCGTGGTCACCTCGTCCGGCCCGGAGCTCACCGCGACGGTGGAGTTCGGCCCGGTCGCCGCCGGCGAGCCGCCCGGATTCCCGGACGTCCGGGCGGCCGCGGCCGCGCACTGGGCGGCCTTCTGGGGGAGTGGCGCCGCGGTGAGCTTCGAGGGCAGCGCCGATCCCCGCGCCGGTGAGCTGGAGCGCCGCGTGGTGCTGTCTCAGTACCTGACCGCGGTGCACTGCGCGGGGGTCAACCCGCCGCAGGAAAGCGGCCTGGTGCACAACTCCTGGGGTGGCAAGTTCCACCTGGAGATGCACTGGTGGCACGCCGCGCACTTCGTGCCGTGGCGGCGGCCGGCACTGCTCGAGCGCAGCCTCGACTGGTACCGGCGGATCCTGCCGGTGGCGCGGGACACGGCGCGCGGGCAGGGCTACCGCGGCGCACGATGGCCCAAGCAGGTCGGCCCGGACGGGCGCGAGTCGCCGAGCCAGGTCGGTGTCTTCCTGGTGTGGCAGCAGCCGCACCCGGTCTACTACGCGGAGCTTCTGTGGCTGCTCGACCGGGACCGCGCGGTGCTCGACCGGTACCGGGAGATCGTCTTCGCCACCGCGGACTTCATGGCCGATTTCCCTGAACGCGGCGACGAGGGCCGGCTCCACCTCGGCCCACCGGTCGTACCGGCGCAGGAGACGTACTACCCCGACCGTGCCCGTACCGCCGATCCGACGTTCGAGCTGACCTACTGGTACTGGGCGTTGACGGTGGCGCAGCAGTGGCGCACGAGGCTGGGGTTCGACCGCGAACCCCGCTGGGACGCCGCGCTGCGCGACCTGGCGGCGCCGCCGATCCGGGACGGGATGTACGCTGCGGTCGCCACCGAGCCGTACACCCTGCGCGACGACCACCCATCAATGTTGATGGCGCTGGGCTTCCTGCCGCGTACGCCGCTCATCGAGGACACCGTGATGGCCGCGACCCTCGACGACGTGCTGACGAACTGGGATCTGGACAGCACCTGGGGTTGGGACTATCCGGTGCTCGCGATGTGCGCCACCAGGCTGGGCCGCCCCGCCGCCGCGCTTGATGCCCTGCTGATGCCGGCGTACAAGAACCACTACCTACCCAGCGGACACGTGCCGCAGTTCCCCGGTGGCCTGAGCGTCTACCTGCCTGCCAACGGTGGGCTGCTGGCGGCGGTCGCGATGATGGTGGCCGGCTGGCACGGCTCGGGCCAGTCGCTTCCCGGGTTCCCGGACGACGGGTCCTGGCAGGTCAGCCACGAGGGATTCGGCCGGTACCCGCCGGATCTGCCGACCAGCTGAGCGCGTACCGCGGTTCCCGATCACCCGCCCGTCAGAACTTCGATGCCGGTCCGGCGGCAGCGACGCGTTCCGGTGACCGCCGCGAACATCCACGCCCACCTCGCCGGCGGCGACGGCGTCGAGGTCCTGCTGACCGCGCACTACGACGGTGACGGAGACGACCCCGGCCAGCGGCTGCCCGCAGCGTCCGACAATGCCACCGGCGTCGCCGTGGTCCTGGAGGTCGCCCGGCTGCTGTCCCGCCACCCGGTCCCCGACCTGCGCCTACAGGTCGCGCTGCTGGACGGGGAGGAGGTCGGCGCGACCGGCTCGGCCCACCATGCGGCCCAACTGGCCGCCGCCGGGGCGGCTCCGCTGGTCATCAACGTCGACGGCGCCGGTCACCTCACCGACGGTGTCGCGGTCGAGGCCGGCGGCCCGGCCGACGCCCTGCTGCAGGCCCTGGACCAGGCCGGGCGACAGATCGGGGTCCCGTTGCGCGCCGGGGCGATGGCCTCGGACAACCGGCGCTACGCCGCCGCCGGCCTGGCCGCCGTGGGGGTGGGCGCCGGAATGCCCGGCTACCACACCCCGGCCGACACCCCCGACCGCGTCGACGCGCACACCCTGACCACGATGGCCCGCCTGGTTCTGGCAACCGTGTGGCAGCTCGCCGCGCTTCCCGCTAGAGTTCCATCGTTGATCGGCGATAGACGATGAGGGTGTGGGATGGAACTTCTCGACCGGGCCACCGCGACCGAGTATGCGTCGTGGTTCCGAGCCCTGGCCGACCCGACCCGGGTGCAGCTTGTCGAAGTGCTGGCCAGGGCACGGCGACCGATGAGCGTCGGCGAGATCGTCGGGCTGATGGGGTTGGCGCAGTCGACCGTCTCCCAACATCTGAAGATCCTGGCCGAGGTTCGGTTCGTGCTGGTGGAGCCGGTCGGCAACGCCCGGCACTACCGGATCAACGAGACCTGTATCGGGTGCTTCCCGTCGGCCGCCGACGTGGTCATGGGCAAGCCCGCCCCCGCCCCAGCCGGGAGCTGCTGATGACTGGCGCGCCGCGCATCGATCCCACCACCCGCGCCTCGCACGGTGTGACAGCGCGGCCAATGGCGGCCGGCGACGCCACCGCGGTGTTGGTCATCTACCAGGCCGGCCTGGACACCGGGCAGGCCAGCTTCGAAACCCAGGCACCCGACTGGGACATGTTCACCGCCGGCAAGCTGCCCGACCACCGCCACGTCGCCGTCGACACCCAGGACCGGGTCCTCGGCTGGATCGCCGCCTCCCGGATCTCCGCCCGGCCGGTCTACGCCGGGGTGATCGAGCACAGCGTGTACGTCCACCCCACCGCCCGCGGACGAGGCGTCGGCCTGACCCTGCTACACGCGCTGATCGCCTCCACCGAAGCCGCCGGCATCTGGACCATCCAATCCGGCATCTTCCCAGAGAACACCGCCAGCCTCCGCCTGCACCACCGCGCCGGCTTCCGCACCATCGGCACCCGGGAACTCGTCGGGCAACACCACGGCCGGTGGCGCGACGTGGTGCTCATCGAACGCCGCAGCCCCGCGATTACCTGACCACTCGCACACACCGCACCACGGACATACCTAATCCGCTGCTTCGATAGGCATCAAGATGCGAAGGAGAACCCCATGAACGACGCTTCCGCCCAGCCAGTCGTGGTGATCGGCGCCGGCCCGGTCGGGCTGGCCGCCGCCGCCCACCTCCACGAACGAGGACTGCCTTTCCTCGTTCTGGAAGCCGGCGCCGGTCCCGGCGACGCGGTTACGCAGTGGGGGCACGTGCGACTGTTCTCCCCGTGGCGCTACAACACCGACCCGGCCGCCCGCCGCGTCCTGGAAGCCGCCGGTTGGCAGGTCCCCGACCCGGACGTGCTGCCCACCGGCGCCGACTTCGTCGGCCAGTACCTGGCTCCGCTAGCACAGGCACCGGCCATCGCAGCGCATATCCGCTATCAGGCGCCCGTCGTCGCGGTCACCCGGCTGGGCCTGGACCGGGTCCGCACCGCCGGCCGGGAATCGACCCCGTTCCTGGTCCGTCTCGCTGACGGCGCCGACCTGACCGCCGCCGCGGTCATCGACGCCTCCGGAACCTTCACCACCCCCAACGTGCTCGGCGCCTCCGGCATCCCCGCCCACGGGGAAACCGACCCCGGCGTGACCGCACACATCGACCCGGCCATGCCCGACGTACTCGGCACCGGCAGGGACCGCTACGCCGGGCGGCACACCCTTGTGGTCGGCGCCGGACACTCCGCCGCCAACACCCTGCTCGCCCTGGCCACCCTCGCCAAGCAGGAACCCGACACCACGATCACCTGGGCGATCCGCGCGGCCAGCCCGGCCCGCACCTACGGCGGGGGCGACGACGACGCACTGCCCGCCCGCGGCGCCCTGGGCACCATACTGCGCGAGCACGTCCAAGCCGGTCGGATCCGGCTGCTGACCAGCTTCTCCGTCCACCGGCTCGACAGGACCGACGGTGGTGTCGAGGTCACGAGCATCGGACCGGACGGCGCCGAGCAGACCATCACCGCCGACTGGATCGTGTCCGCGACCGGGTTCCGCCCCGACCACAGCATCACCACCGAGCTGCGACTGGACCTCGACCCGATCCTCGGCTCCACCCGGACCCTGGCCCCGCTGATCGACCCCAACGAGCACTCGTGCGGCACCGTCCCGCCGCACGGCGTCGACGAACTGGGCCACCCCGAGTCCGGCTTCTACGCCGTAGGGATGAAGAGCTATGGCCGGGCACCCACGTTCCTCATGGCCACCGGCTACGAACAGGTCCGCTCCGTCGTCGCCGCACTGGCCGGCGACTGGGACGCCGCCCGCGACGTGCACCTCGACCTGCCCGAGACCGGTGTCTGCTCGAGCAGCTTCCTGGTCGATGAGGACGGCCGGATCCAAAGCGACGGGGCCGGCGGCGGCTGCTGCGGCGCCCCGGCCGCGCAGCCGGCCGCCGTGGGGCTGGCCACCGGCAACCGCGGCGGTCGACTGTCCGCGCCCCTGACCCTCATCCCCGTCGGCGCACCCAAGGACGACCAGGCCGGCGGCTGCTGCTGACCCGGTGACCCACACCCACACCCCGGTCCCCGCCAGCCCGACAACGGCCGGCGGGGACCGGGACGCTGCGCCCGGGTACGGGTGGATCATCGTCGCCGCGCTCGCCGCCACCCAGACCGTTGGATACGGCGTGCTCTACTACGCCTACGCGGTCTTCCTCACCTCGATGGCCGCCGCCCTGCACACCGGCACCACCGTCGTGGCCGGGGCACTGACCTGCTCCGTGCTCGCCTCCGCCGCGGCTGCCGTGCCCGTAGGACGGTGGCTGGACCGCCACGGTGGACGCGCCCTGATGACCGGCGGATCCATCGCCGCAACCCTGCTCGTTCTGGCCTGGTCGCAGCTCCACAGCATCGTCGCGCTGTACCTGGTGTGGACTGGCATCGGCCTGGCCAGCGCCTGCGTGCTCTACGAAGCGGCGTTCGCCGTCGTCATCACCTGGTTCCGCCAGCACCGCGCCAGAGCGCTGCTCGCCCTCACCGTGGTCGCCGGGTTCGCCTCCAGCATCTTCCTACCCCTGACCGGGCACCTCGTCGACCGCTACGGGTGGCGCGCCGCCATCCTCCTCCTGGCCGCCGTCCACGGCATGGTCACGATCCCCGGGCACCTGCTGATCCGGCATCCGCCACCCACCACGCCGACTCTGCACGCGCGCGCGATGGATCACGACCGGCGTCGTGTGGTCGCCACAGCCGTGCACGACCCGGGCTACTGGGCCCTGGCCGCGGCGTTTCTGGCCAGCGCCGCCGCCATCGCGGTCCTCGCCGTGCACCTCGTCGCGTACCTCACCGAACTCGGCCACAACCCCGGCTTCGCCGCCACCATCGCCGGGCTGCTCGGCATCCTGTCGGTCACCGGCCGGCTGGCCACCACCGCCACCACCCGCCGGCTCAGCCCGGGCACCGTCACCGCGATCGTGTTCGCCATTCAAGGCGCTGCCGCAGCATGCCTGCCACTGATCGGCC
>DASXOA010000198.1:0-3300 GCA_036494675.1 Rugosimonospora sp. | reverse complement strand
CCGTTGCGCCCCCGTTCCAGCCGTACGTAGTAGTCCACGCTCACCCCGGCGATCAGCGCGACCTCTTCCCGGCGCAGACCCGGTACCCGTCGGGTCCCGGCCGGCGCGGGCAGGCCGGCGCGCGCTGGTGTGATCTTGGCGCGGCGGGTGCGGAGAAACTCCGACAGTTCGGTGTTGCCGTCCGCGCCCATGAGGCCCATGCTAGGTCGCCCCCGGGCCGGCCGCCGCTGGTCAGGGGGGTACCGCTGGACCCCCGGTACGCCGTACCCGGGTTTGGGTAGGCACTGCCCCGGAGCCGCCGGCCATGCTTGTGTTGACGCATGAAACGCAGAGTCCTGGGTGCCACGGGCATGTCAGTCAGCGAGTTCGGCCTCGGCGCGATGATGTTCGGTGCGATGGGCAATCCCGATCATGACGATTCGGTGCGCATGATCCACGCCGCACTGGACGGCGGCGTCAATCTCATCGACACCGCCGACGTCTACTCCAGCGGCGAATCGGAGGAGATCGTCGGCAAGGCCCTCAAGGGCCGCCGCGACGACGTCATCCTCGCCACCAAGTTCGGGCTGCCGATGGGCGGGGACGCGAACCAGCGCGGCGGATCACCCCGCTACATCTACCGTGCCGTCGAGGACAGCCTGCGCCGGCTGGGCACCGACCACATCGACCTCTACCAGATGCACCGGCCCGACCCAGACACCGACATCGACGAGACCCTCGCCGCGTTGTCGAACCTGGTGCAGGCGGGCAAGGTCCGGGCGATCGGCGCGTCGACGTTTCCCGCCGAGCTCATCGTCGAGGCGCAGTGGGCCGCCGACAAGGCCGGCCATCGGCGGTTCCTGACGGAGCAGCCGCGGTACTCGATCGTCAACCGGACCATCGAGGGCGCCGTACTCCCGACCGCGCAGCGGTACCGGATGGGCGTGCTGGCCTACGGACCGTTGGGCAGCGGATGGCTGTCCGGGCGCGCGGACCCGACCAGCGGGCACCGCGCGACCGGTTCGGCCCGGGTCTTCGACCTGAGCGTCCCCGGCAACCAGGCCAAGCTCGACGCCGTCGAGAAGCTCACCCACCTGGCCGACGGCGCCGGAATGCCGCTGACCCGTCTGGCGACCGCGTTCGTGCGCGCACACCCGGCGGTGACCTCTGTCCTGATCGGTCCGCGTACCGGGGACCAACTCGCCGACCTCCTTGCCGGAGCGGACGTCGAACTCGGCGAGGACATCCTCGACCGGATCGACGAGATCGTGCCGCCGGGCACCGAACTCAACGCCGGGGACAACTACTTCGCCGACCCACCCGCCATCGCCGACAAGCGCCTCCGCCGCCGCTAGCCGCCGCCGCTAGCCGCCGCCGCTAGCCGCCGCCGCCAGCCGCCGCTGCTAGCCGGCACCGCCAGTCGCCGCCGCTGGCGGGTACGCGGCCGGCGTGAGGACACCGGCCGCGTACGGCGACGGTCAGGCGCTGGTGGCCGCCGCCTCCTCGGGGGTCAGCCGCAGCGGGGTGAGCACCGCGGCCCGGACGTTCGGCGCGGCCGTCACCACCGGGTCGGCCGGACGCTCGGTGTGCCAGGAGGTCACCGCCTGGTACGCCGCGGCCACCTCCAGCAGCCGGTCCTCCTCGTAGGGTGCGCCGCCGAGGATGGTGCCGACCGGCACCTTCGGGTCCGATCCGACCGGCGCGAACCCGATCGGCAACGCGAGTTCGGGCAGCCCCAGGATGTCGAACGGTACCGGTCCGGTCTGCAGCAGCACGTCACAGTGGGCCATCACCCCGTCGAGCACCTCCCGCAGCAGGTGGTTCTTGGCCCGCTGTCCGGTGATCCATTCGTCGCCGGACAGGAACAGCCCCTGCAGCCAGCTGAGCAGCGACACGCCGAGCAGCTTCGGGTCCTGCTTCAGGTACGGCAGGAACGGTTCCGCGCGCTCGCTCAACCGGACGTTGTTGAACGTGCCGGTCATCAGGTCCCAGTCGGCGGGGTAGCTGACGTTCACGACCTTCGCGCCGGGAATCGAGGACAACTGGTCCAGGAACGCGTGGCGCAACGCGATCACATCGGCGCTGACTCCGGTGAAGTAGTCCGGCGGTATGCCGATGGTGGTGGCGCGGCGCAGCACCACCCTGCCGCCGCGGCGTACCGGCAGCGCGGACGTCACGAGGTCCGGCACGTCCGGCAGGCCGAGCGTGCGCGGATCGTTGGGGTCCGGCCCGGCCAGCACGCTGAGCATGATGGCGGCGTCGAGCGCGTCACGGGCCAGCGGACCGGAATGGTCGCGCGTGTAGGACAGCGGGATCACCCCGTAGATCGAGGTGCGGCCCATGGTCGGTTTGAGGCCGGTGAGGTTCTGCTGGTTGGACGGCAGCACGATGCTGCCGCCGGTCTGGGTACCAATGGAGGAGCAGGCCATCCGCCCGGCCACCGAGCATGCCGGGCCGGTCGACGAACCACCCGGGTCGACCGACGGGTCCCCGGGCGTCCAGGCGTTGACCGTGGTGACAGTTCCGTTGGGCGTGGTGGCGCGGGTGGTCGCCAGCGGACCCATCTGCCCCTTGCCGAGCACGATCCCGCCGGCCGCCTTGAGCCGGGCCACGGAGGTGGCGTCGTAGGGCGGGACGAAGTTCTCGAAGACGAACGAGTTCGCGGTCGTGGCGACCCCGGCGGTGTAGTAGTTGTCCTTGATACACAGGGGGATCCCGTTCAGCACGCCGCTGGGGTGCCGGTCTGCCGCCTTGGCCTGGGCGCGGGCGGTGTCGGCGGTGACCGCGTTGAACGCCTGGTACACCGGGTCGAACGCGGCGATGCGCTGGAGATGGGCCTCGACCAGTTCCACCGCGGTCAGTTGCCGGTGGCGCAGCAGCGTGATGGCCTCGGCGACGGTCGCCTCGGTCGGGTCCTTCCTGGCCGCCGGCCGCACGTCGACATCCGGTACGGTCACCGATTTCCGGCCGGCCAGCGTGGACGAGCCGGTCAGCGCGGACGAGCCGGTCAGCGCGGATGAGCCGGACGATCCCGGTGCGGCGGCCGCGGCGACGGCCGGCAGAGCGGTGACCGCCGCGGTACCGGCGGCGACGGACGCGGATCGGGCGAGGAACACCCGGCGGTTGAACTCCCGGCTCATCGGCCCGCCGCCCGTCCGGTCCAGGCCTCGGCGATGGAGGGGTACTCCAGGGGAGGCGACAGTTCCTGGCTCAGCGCATCGGTGTCCGCGCCGGTGTTCGGCGCCGGCCGCCAGGAGTTGATGGCGGCGGGGTTGCTCAGTACGAACGACCGCAGAGACGCGAGCGTCTGCGCCTGGGTCG
>DASXOA010000197.1:0-7527 GCA_036494675.1 Rugosimonospora sp. | reverse complement strand
CGGGCCCGGGTACTCAGCCCTTGACGACCGCGACCTGGAGTTCGGTCACGCCTTCGTCTGGCCGGTCCGGGTAGCAGTCCCGGTAGACCTCCCGGTTGCCGACCGAACGGTATCCGTTGCCCTCGATCCAGTGGGCCAGCGCCTGGAGGTTCTGCATCACGTCGTCGTGTCAGCCGAGGCGGCACGCCGCCCCTGTTCTGTCACGCGACTCCGCGCGACGATGAGGAGGTCGTGCTCGTCGACAGCAGCCTCGAACGGTGGGCGGAGGTCTTCGCCACGGTGGACCCGTCGGTGTCCACTGTGGTCTGTGGGCACACCCACATGCCGTTCGTGCGGCTCGCCGACCGGAGGCTCGTCGTCAACCCGGGAAGTGTCGGCATGCCGTACGGCGGATCCGGCGCGCACTGGGCGATGCTGGGCGACGGCGGGGTGACGTTGCGGCGTACCCACCTCGACCTCGACGCCGCCTGTGCGCGGGTGGCCGAGGAGTCGGCGTACCCGGAGGCGCGCGCGTTCGCCGAGTACTTCTTTCGGTCGGCGGCCTCGGACGTCGACGCGCTGCGGGTCTTCGGCCCGCGCGACGGCCGCTCGAAATGAGGTCGCGGCGGCACGCCGCCGCTGCCACCCTGGTCCCATGGCGGAGCGGGTGATGTTCGTGCAGTTGAAGACGGGGCACGACATCGACACGGGGCCGGCCTGGATCAGCCGGGTGCGCTTCAGCAGGACCTGGCGGACCGCCTACTGGCACGGCCGGACGCTGCGCCGGTGGCAGGGAGTGCACGACAGCAACTTCGTCGATGTCGAGACCGACGAGGAGTACTGGCTGTCGGGACCGCGTCGGGACCGGGCCGACACACGCTACAGCGCCGTCAGGCCGGAGGTCGACGACGAGGTGCGCCTGGCATATGAGAGGTTCCTGGGCGGAGCGCCGCTGCCCGGGCGCGAGAACGGCTGACCCCCCGGGCGGTTCAGCTCGACAGCAGTTCGTCGAGGCGCCGGACGATCGGCCACGCTCCGTCGGAACTGTTGGATATCACCGTGTAAGTCAGGCGCGAGGCCGGGTGGTGCACGCTGCGGAACGAGACCCCGGCGTCGTACCCCTCCAGCATCACGCCGTCGCCCGACCAGTGCAGCCAGAAACCGAGCCCGTAGCGCGTCTTGCCCGGTTTCACGTCGCTGTGCGGCCGCACCATCTCGGCCACCCGGTCGGGGGACACGATCCAGCCGGCGAACAAGGCCCGCCAGAAGGCGCTGAGGTCGGCCGCCGTGGAGTAGATCCCGCCGTCGCCGCTGCCCCGCACCGGCAGGTGGAGCACGTTCGTTCGCGGTGACGCGGTGGACAGGTAGCCGGTCGCGGTGCGGTCCGGAAGCTCGTCCGAGCGGAGGAACTCCGTGTCGCGCATGCCCGCCGGCGCGCACACGCGTTCCCTGACGAGGTCGTGGAAGGCGACACCGCTGACCCGCTCGGCGATCAGCGCGAGCACCACGTACCCGCCGTTGCAGTAGGAGAACCGTTGCCCCGGCGCGAACGCGGTGGGGTGACCGTCGAGGACGGCCAGGTACTGCTCCGTGGTCGCCAACTCGTGCACCGGTACCGGCAGGACGTGGTCGGTGATGTCGTTGCCGGCTTCCTCGTCGAAGTAGTCACCGATGCCCGACCGGTGCGCCAGCAGGTGTTCGACGGTGACGTCGTCGCCGATGAGCGGCAGATCCGGGCCCAGCACCGAACGGGCGGTCGTGTCCAGCCGCAGCGCACCGCGCTCGATCAGACTCACGACCGTGAGCGCGGTCAGGGTCTTGGCTCCACTGGCGATGCCGAACCGGGTGTCCACAGTGTTCGGTACCCGGTATCCGCGGTGAGCCAGCCCGTACGCCTTGACGAAACCGGTCCCGCCTTCCGCGATTCCGTCGGCCCGGTCCATCGAGACCACACCGGCGAACCCGGTCTGGTCGGCGAGCGCGTCGACCTCCTGTGCCAGTTGCAGCATCCGGGCAGCGTAGCGCCGGTCGGCGGGGAACGCAGCCGGGTTTCCGGCCGGGGGTCAGTCCATTGACAGCGACGATGGCGCGGCGCAGAATTTGATCACTCTCGATCCCCCCTTGTCCCAGGGAGTGCCATGGAAAGCTGGAGGTCCTTCCGTCCCCGCACCGCCAGTTGGTTCATCGCGGTCGCCGCCGCGCTCACCGCGAGCCTCATCGTCGGCACGCCAGCCCACGCCGCCGCGCCCACCGGACGGTACGTGGCGCTCGGCGACTCGTACACCTCCGGACCGCTCATCCCCGCCCAGGTGGACCTCAACTGCACCCGGTCCGACCACAACTACCCGTCGCTGGTGACCGCCACGATCCACTCCTCCTCGTTCACGGACGTGAGCTGTGGTGGCGCCACCACCAACGACATCCTCAACCCCGGTACGGGCGAACTCGGCCAGGCCGTACCGGCTCAGATCAGCGCGGTGACCGCCGGCACGGCGCTCGTCAGCGTCGGTATCGGCGGCAACGACATCGGCTTCACCGACATCATCTCCAGCTGTGCCGAGGACAGCCTGTCCAACCCGTTTGGCAGCCCGTGCAAGAACGAGTACACGGCCGGCGGGACCGACCAACTGCTCGCCCGGATCACCGCGACCGCACCCAAGGTCGCCGCGGTACTGCGCGCGATCCACGCGGCGGCGCCGGGCGCACGGGTACTGGTCGTCGGGTACACGGCGATCCTGCCGGACAGCGGGCTCGGTTGCTGGCCGGTCGTCCCGATCGCCTACGGGGACGTGTCCTACCTACGCGGCGTGGCGAAGTCGCTGAATTCCATGCTCGCCAGCACCGCGGCCGCCAACAGCGCGACCTACGTCGACGTGTACACCCCGTCCATCGGCCACGACGCGTGCAAGGGCAGCGGCACGCGGTGGACAGAGGGCCTGGTCCCCGGCACCTCTGCCGCGCCGTTCCATCCGAACGCGACCGGCGAGCAGGGCATGTCCCGGGCCGTTCTCACCGCGCTGGGCGCGTAGCTCAGGGAGCCGGTGGCGACGCAGACGCGGATCCGGCCGGCGTGGGCGACACGGTGGGTGAGCCGGTCGGGCCGGTTGGTCGCGCCGAACCCGGGGCGGTCGGCGCCGTCGCCGTCGGCGGACTCGTTGACGGTGTCGGTGCCGGCGCCGGTCTCGACGCCGTAGCCGTGGCGGGCGGCTTCACCGGCGGGGACGCGGGCTGGCGCGGCTGGACGGTACGGGTGGGCGCGGGTCCGGGTTGCTGGACGGCGGCCCGCGTCGCCGGCGCTGGCCGTACGAACAGGTACGTGGTCAGTGTCAGCAGGAAGAACAGCACGAGCACGATCGTGGACTTGCGCATCTTCAGGCCGGTCATGCGCATCTTCAGGCCGGTCATGGCGTTCCCGTCGCGGGTGCGGTGTTGACGTCGGCCGGAACGTTGATGCCCTCCCGGCGCAACGCACTCGTGATCCGGGCGCGCAGCGCCCGTCCGATGTCGAACTGCTTTCCGGGCAGGGTCCGGGCGACTACGCGGATCTTCAGCTGGTCGATGTCCAGGCTCTCCACACCCATCACGGACGGCGGATCCAGCAGCATGTTGTGCCGCTCGTCCTCGCGGTACATCTCGGTGCCCACCTTCAGCAACAGCGCGCTGACCCGGGTCACGTCGGCCGTGGCGGGGATCGGCACGTCGACGACCGCGCGTGCCCAGTCCCGGGACAGGTTGAAGACCTGGATGATCTGCCCGTTCGGCGTGGTGACGACCTCGCCGTTGGCGGTGCGTATCCGGGTCATGCGCAGCGTGACCTCCTCGACCGTTCCGGTCAGCGGCGCGATCGTTCCGGGAACGTTCAGGCGTACCAGGTCGCCGAAGCCGTACTGTCGCTCGGTCACGACGAAGAACCCGGCGAGGATGTCCTGCACGATGCGCTGCGCACCGAACCCGAGCGCCACGCCGACCACCGTCGCCGGTGCCACGATGCCGCTCAGCGGTACCCCCAGCCGCTGCATCACGAGCACCGAGGTGATCGAGTAGACCAGCACCAGGAACGCCCACGCGACCACCTGGATCACGGCGTGGCGGTGCTTGGCGTCCTCGGTCTTCACCACGTTGTCCACGTCGGTGGACCGCGCTTCGATGCGACCGGTGATGTGCCTGCTGAGCCAGGTGACGAACCGGGTCAGCAGCACGGCGCCGGTGACGAACAGCACGATTTCCAGCCCGCTGCTGCGCGCCCACAGCCCGTAGTCGGTCAGCGGGGCCAGGCCTTCGTACATAGCTTCGGTCGCCTCACTCGGGTTCCATACGTCGTTCCATCCGGGGGGCGGGGATCGCACGATCGTTGCACGGGCCCGGGTCCGCGGCGAGCGCGGCGGCGGATTCTGTCATTCAGGACACAGGGCCGGGCGGGCGGCGGGTGCGCTGGCGGAGGTTTCCTGCCCGCGTGGCTCGACTGTCCGGTTCGGCACGCTCACCGGCGCGTCCCGGTCAGCGGCCGCCGCTTGCGACGCGGCCGCCGCTTGCGACGCGGCCGCCGCTTGCGGCCGCCGTTCGCGACTGTCGTTCACGGCCCTTCGCTTGCGGCCGCCGTTCGCGGCCACCGTTCGCGGCCGCCGGTCAGCGGACCTCGGCGCGAGCATCGCCGGCGCCGGCCATGCCCGCCGGAGCCCGGTCGAGGTCGCGAAGCTGCCGCCGGACGCGGTCCGCGTCGGCCGCGCGGCGCTGGGCCTCGTACAGCTCGATCGCCGGTCGCCAGGCGTGGCGGGCCCCGTCGTGGCCGCCGAGGTCGGCGTGGACGGCACCGAGCCGGGTCAGGGTGTCGGCCTCGCCGTAGGTGTTGCCGAGGTCGCGGAACAGGGCGAGGGCCTGCTCGTAGTGCCGCACGGCGTCGGCGTGCCGGCCGGCCCGGTGCGCGAGGTAGCCCAGGCTGTCCAGGGTGTCGGCCTCGGTGTCGCGGAAGCTGTGACGGCGGGACAGCGCGAGGGCCGCTTCCAGGTGCGCGCGGGCCTCGTCGTGGCGGCCGAGGCGGGCGAGGTACCAGCCGGAGGTGTTGAGCGCGTTGGCTTCCCGTACCGGATTGTCGACGCTCCGGTACAGGCGGCCCGCCTGGGTGGCGTGCTCCAGCGCCCGCTGGTCGTCCCCCTGATCCCCGAAGGCCTGCGCCAGAGCCAGCCGGGTATGAGCCTGGCCGGACAGGTCGCCGGACTGTTCGGCCACGGCGAGGGCGAGGCCGAGATGGTCGACGGCATCGCCGAACCGGCGCGCCCGCACGAGGGCGTTGCCGATCCGCCGGTGGGCCACGGCCTGCATGTCCGGGTCGTCGAGGTGTCGCGCGGCGACCAGCCCGGCCCGCCACACGGCGACGTTGTCGTGCAGGTGTCCCCGCCGCCCGTGCAGCGGGTCGAGGGTCCAGGCCAACTGCCACGCCTCCCGGTGCCGGCCCCAGGTGGCCGCGTGCCGCTGGATCGCCAGCAGGCACTGGTGCTCGGCGTCGAGCCACGCCAGTGCCGCCGTCTCGTCCGGCAGGGGCTGCGGGTCGGCGCCGGCGACGGGTCCGGCGACCGGGATCGGCGGCCGGTGCGGGTCGAGCAGCCGGCTGGCGGAGTGGGCCGTGTGCAGGTAGAAGCCGACCAGCCGGCCGATCGCGGCCGCGCGGCGATCCTCGGGCAGATCGCGGGCCGCCTGCTCGGCGGCGTACAGCCGGATCAGGTCGTGCATGCGCCAGCGGCCGGGCAGGTGCTGCTGGAGCAGCGACCGCTGTTCCATGGCCCGCAGCGCCGCGGCCACCTCGGCGGCGGGCAGTCCGGCGAGCGCGGCGGCGGCGGGCAGGCCGATGTCAGGATCGGCGGCCAGTCCCAGCGCGGCGAACACGCCGGCCTGCCGGTCGGTGAGCGTCGCGCAGGACCACGACAGCACCGCTCGCAGGCTGGCCTGTGAGCCGTCCTCGTCGAGAGCGCTCAGCCGGGTCGTGGCGTCGCGCAACTCCCCGGCGATGACGGCGAGTCCGGCAACCGGCTGCATCACGGCCCGGGCCGCGGCGATGCCCAGCGCGAGGGGCAGCCCACCGCACCCGGCCAGCAGCGACGCCACCGCGTCCGGCTCTTCGGCGAGCCGTTGGATGCCCAACCGGCGGACGAGCAGTTCGCGGGAATCGACCTCGTCGAGCACGTCCAGCGACAGGCAGTCGGCGCCGTGCCGGCTGACCAGACCGGTCAGCCGGTCCCGACTCGTGACGATCACCGCGCAGGTCGCGGAGCCCGGCAGCAGGTCGGCGATCTGGCCGGTGTCGCGGGCGTTGTCCAGCACGATCAGCATCTGCCGCCCGGCCACCAGGCTGCGGTACAGCCCGAACTGCGCGTCGGGGTCGGCCGGGATCGTCGCGGGGGCGGCTCCGAGCGCGTCCAGGAATCCGCGTACCGCGGTGGCCGGCGCCGTGGGCTGCCCGGACGGGTCGAAGCCGCGCAGGTTGACGTACAACTGCCCGTCGGGGAAGCGGTCCAGGTTCTGGTGGGCCCAGCGCAGGGCGAGCCAGGTCTTGCCGACCCCGCCGGCGCCGCCGATCGCCAGGATCGGCACCGTTTCGCCGCCGGTGTAAACCGCCAGTGACTTGGTGAGTACCGACAGCTCGCTCGCGCGGCCGGTGAACCACGGCGGTGCGGCCGGTAGCTGCCGCGGCACCCGGATCGGCGGCTCCTGCGCGGCGCGGGCCGGCAGGCCCCCGGGAGCCGGAGCCCGAGCCGGAGCCGGAGCCGGCAGCCGTCCCGCAACCGCGTCGGGCAGCGGCCGGGCGACCCCCGCGCCGGGGTACGCACCGGGCGGGATGTCGCGCCGGAGCATCGCGGTGTACAGCGTGCTCACCGATGGACCCGGAACCACCCCGAGCCCCTCGGCGAGCCGGTCGCTCAGGCCCTGGTACGCCGCGAGCGCGTCGGCGTACCGATCCGACCGGTAGAGGGCGAGCATGAGCTGGCCGGCCAGCCGCTCCCGGTACGGGTGCTCGGCGGTCAGCGCGAACAACTCGCCGATCAGTTCCCGGTGGTGCCCGCCGGCCAGTTCGGCGTCGACCATCAGTTCGGTGGTGGCCATCCGCAACTCGGTCAGCTCGGACCCGATCCGCTCGCGCAGCCGCGGCGAGGCCTCATCGGCCAGCACCGGGCCCCGCCACAGGGCCAGGGCCTCGCGCAGCCGCGCGGACCGCTCGACCGGTTCGGCGACGGTGCGCGCCCGCTCGACCATGCTCCGGAACCGGGTGGCGTCGATGGCCTGCGGGTCGACCTCGACCAGGTAGCCGCCGTTGCGGCTGACCAGCCGGATGCCGAGCGAGCCGTCGTGGTGCGGATCCAGCCGGTTGCGCAGCCTGGAGACGTGGGTGTTCAGGGCGGCGCGTGCCGTCGCCGTGGGCTGGTCGTCCCAGAGCAGGCGGGCCAACCGGTCGGCCGGGATGGACACGCCGGCGTCGAGCAGCAGCACGCCGAACAGGCACCGTTCGCGGCGCCTGCCCAGCGGTACCGGTTCGCCGTCGTGGTCGGCTTCGACCCG
>DASXOA010000196.1:0-2850 GCA_036494675.1 Rugosimonospora sp. | reverse complement strand
CGCTGGTGCACGGGGCCTGGCTGCTGATCCCGTTCGCGGTGCTCGCCGCGCTGCTTCCGTTCGGCCGCAGCCGGAACTACGGGTTGCTGGCCACGTTCCTGACCCCCCGCTGGTGGTCGTGCTGATCGACCTGCTCAACCCCGGCGGCTGGCGGCTGGCCGAGGACCGGCTGATCGACACGCTGATCGGCTGTGCGATCGTGCTGCTGATCGGGTTCGCGCCGTGGCCGATGAGCTGGTACTCGCACTTGCCGCGGCAGTACGCGCGGGCCGCGCTCGACGTGTGCCGGTACCTGGAAGAGGCGCTGGATCCTGGCGCGGGCGTGCTGGGTGCCGACGCGCCGCGCGGAGCCCGGCCGCCGGCCCGGTCGCGGATGCGGCGGTCCACCTACCGGGCCCTGGCCGACCTGCGGGCCGAGTTCCAGCGCACCATGTCCGAGCCGCCGTCGATCAGCAGGCGCGCGACCGCCTGGTGGCCCGCGGTGGTCGCGCTGGAACAGGTGATGGACGCGGGCACCGCGACCGCGCTGGCCGTCAGCCGCGGCGCGCAGGTGTCGCCGTCGGGCGTCCGGCAGTTGTCCGACGCGCTGCGGGCGGTGAGCGAGGCGGCAGCGACAGGTTCGGCGCTGGCGGAGACACCGGAACTGCCGGACGACGAGACGCTCAGGCCGGTCACCGACGCGGTCCGGGCGCTGCTCGGGGTACTCGGCACCGGCGAGCGGCTTACCTGTTAGGCCGGGTTGGCTGCGGTCGATTGGCCGGGCTGGCCGTGGTCGGGCTGGCCGGATTCGAACCGGCGACCTCCGCGACCCAAACGCGGCGCGCTAGCCAAGCTGCGCTACAGCCCGTACCTGGCTGAGTGTAGCGGCTGTCCCGGCATGTTCGCTGTCCGTGCGGGCAGCGACCCGGCCGTCCCCGGAGGCCTGCCGGACGCCCTGGATCCGGGGTTCCAGTGCGTTAGAACGCCGTGGATCCGGGGTTTCATGCCGTTCCGACGCGCTCGGTGTACCCGGACTGTGATGCTGATGGTGCCGGCGTGACCTGAGTCCGTTTCGGCGTGGGTTTTACGGGGTTGGTGAAGTGGTGGTCGGCGTCCAGGAGCCGGGGGAGGACGATCTTAGAGCGGCCACGGTCTGGGCGCGATTGCCGCCGCCGTCGTGTTCGAGGATGATCGAGCCGGTGCTGGTGTTGCGCATGATGTTGGAGACGATGGCGGTCACGCCGGGACGGGACCAGTCGCGGGGGTCGACCGACCAGTCGAGCGGGGTCATCCCGGCCTGTCTGCACTGCCCCAGGGCGGTGGTTCAGTCGGAGCTGGTTTCCTTCACCGAGCAGGCGGCCGGCAGCTGACCCTGGTAGACCTTTGCTATGCCCAGGCTGACCGTGACCGGGACCAATATCGACGCGCCGGACGCCAACGCGCTCGCGGATTTCTACCGGCGCTTGCTCGGCTGGACGACGCGCACGGAAGAGCCTGGCTGGGTCGTGATCCAGCCGGGCGCCAGTGACCAGGCACGTAGCGGGACGCTGAGCTTCCAGACCGAGTCGCATTACGTCCGTCCCGTCTGGCCGGCCGGACCGGGTGACCAGCAGATGATGATGCACCTGGAGATCAAGGTCGACGACCTCGAGGCGAGCGTCGCGCACGCGGTAGCGCTGGGCGCGACGCTGGCCGGATTCCAGCCGCAAGAGGATGTGCGGGTCTGCCTCGATCCCGCCGGACATCCCTTCTGCTTGTACTTGTAGCAGCGCACGGCGTTGCGCGGTGACTTGAACCACCGGAATCTCTACTCTTTAGTTGCCTGGCGGCCAGCGCGACTCCCCCACAACGAGGCAGCTTCATGAGCAAGCATGGATCGGCGAGGGCGGTTCTCGCGGGCGCGGCCATCGCCGCGACCCTGGCCCTGGCCGGGTGCGGCGGCGTGCCGAAGGGCACCAAGCCCGACGTACCCGGCGAGAACGCCGGAGGCACCGGCACAACGGCCGCGACCTCCCGGCTGTCCAGCACCGCACCCCTCACCACGCGGCCCAATACGCTGCAGGGCGCGGCGGCGGCGAAGTCGTTCGCGAAGGCCAACTCGATCCCGTTCCCTGTCGCCGTCGGGAACACGTGGATCTACCAGACACAGGCCGGCGGCCAGACCGGTCGCACCACGAACAGGATCGTGGCGGCCGGGCCCGGCTCGGGCGGGTACCGGGTGACGGTGTCCTCGACCACCGACATCGGCGGATCGGCGAGCACCGTGGTGCCCGTCTACACCTTCTATCCGAACGGGACCATCGGCTTTCCTGTCCCCCCGGTCAGCAGCGTGCCGGTGACGGGTACCGCCATCCGCTGGCCGGACGCCGCAGGCCTGGCGTCCGGCAAGATCTACCACTCCACGCTGCATATCCCGGGCGGGGACGCGCACGTCACCGTCCAGGGTGCCGGCACGACGTCGGTCAGCGTCCCGGCCGGCACCTACCGGGCCAGCGTGGTCAAGACGACGATCACCGCGCAGGGGCAGAACATCGAGGTCACCGTCTGGATCGCGCAGGGCACCGGCCCGGTGAAGACCGAGGTGGTGATCCGCGCGCCGGGCGGGACCGGGCTTACCACGAGCGAACTGCTGTCCTTCACCAAGGCGGCCAGCGTCATCGGGGACGGCAGCTGACCGTCGGCGGGGCAGGAACCCGGCCCGTTCGGGCTGAAGGTTACGAGCGGGATTGTTCCGAACGGTCCTCGGCCCACAGCGTATGGAACGTGCCGTCGCGGTCCGTACGGCGGTACGTGTGCGCGCCGAAGAAGTCGCGCAGGCCCTGGACCAGGGCGGCGGGCAGGCGTTCGGCCCGCAGCGCGTCGTAGTAGGCC
>DASXOA010000195.1:0-8504 GCA_036494675.1 Rugosimonospora sp. | reverse complement strand
CTCACCGCTCTCGTGGACGTGAACCGGCTCGGCCAGCGCGGGCCGACCGAACTGGAGTGGGACCTGGACGCGTACCGGCGACGCGTCGAGGCGTTCGGCTGCGAGGCTATCCGGATCGACGGGCACGACCTGGAGCAGATCGACGCCGCCCTGGCCCGGGCACGCGACGCCGCGCACCCGACCGTGGTGCTGGCACACACGGTCAAGGGCCGCGGCGTACCCGAGATCGAGGACCAGAACGGCTTCCACGGCAAGCCCCTGGCGCCCGACGTGGCGGAGCGGGCGGTGGCCGCGTTCGGCGGGGTACGCGAGATCGTGGTCGCCAGCAGGCCGCCCGACCCGGCGCCGGCCCGCTCCCCGGACGGCGGCGGGCTGGTCCAGCGACCCCGGTACGAGTTGGGCGCCAAGGTGGCCACCCGCAAGGCGTACGGGGAGGCGCTGCTCGCCCTCGGCGCACGCTCCACCGTCGTCGCCCTGGACGGCGAGGTCAGCGACTCCACCTACGCCGAGGATTTCGCCAAGGCCCATCCCGACCGGTTCTTCGAGATGTTCATCTCCGAGCAGCAGATGGTCTCGGCGGCGGTGGGTCTGCAGGTGCGCGGGTACCGGCCGTTCGTGTCCACGTTCGCCGCGTTCCTGTCCCGCGCGTACGACTTCATCCGGATGGCGGCCATCTCCCGGGCGAACCTGGCGCTGTGCGGCTCGCACGCCGGAGTGGAGATCGGCGCCGACGGGCCCTCGCAGATGGGCCTGGAGGACCTGGCCAGCCTGCGCGCCGTGCACGGCTCGACCGTGCTCTACCCCAGCGACGCGGTCTCCTGCGCGGCCCTGGTCGAACAGATGGCCAGCCGGGACGGGATCAGCTACCTGCGCACCACCCGGGGCACCTACCCGGTGCTCTACGACAACCAGGAGAGCTTCCCGATCGGCGGCAGCAAGCAACTGCGCGGCGGCGAGGGCGACCAGGTCGCGCTGATCGGCGCCGGGGTGACCGTGCACCACTGCCTGGCCGCCGCCGACGCGCTCGCCGGGCAGGGCATCCGCGCCCGGGTCATCGACCTGTACTCGGTCAAGCCGGTCGACCGGGACGCACTGGTCGCCGCGGTCCGGGCCACCGGGGGCCGGCTCGTGGTGGTGGAGGACCACTACCCGCAGGGCGGCATCGGCGCCGCCGTCCTGGAGTCGCTGGCCGACCTCGGCGAGCCGCTGCACCTGACCCACCTGGCCGTCCGCGACCTGCCCACGTCCGGCACCTCCGCCGAACTGCTGGACGCGGCCGGCATCGGGGCGGACGCCATCGCGGAGGCGGCCCGCGCGCTGGTGTCGGTACCGGCCTGACCGCTACCCCTTCACCGCACCCAGCAGGATGCCCTTGGCGAAGTGCCGCTGCAGGAACGGGTACAGCAACAGGATCGGCACGAGGCTGATGACGAGGATGGCCATCTGCAGCGACTGCTGCGGTGGCGCGGGCGCACCGGCCAGGGCCGAGGCGTCCACCCCGATCGAGGCGCTGTCCACGACATAGGTGCGCAGCACCAGTTGCAGCGGCCACTTGGCGGTGTCGGCGATGTACAGCAGCGCGGAGAAGAAGCTGTTCCAGTACGCGACCGCGTAGAACAGGCCCACGACCGCGAGGATCGCCCGGGACAGCGGCAGCACCACGCGCAGCAGGATGGCCACCTCACCGGCGCCGTCGATGCGGGCGGCGTCGATCAGTTCCTGCGGCAGGTCGAGGAAGAACTCCCGCATGACGATGACGTTGAAGCCGTTGATGAGCACGGGCAGGATGAGCGACCAGTAGCTGTTCAGCAGCCCGAGCTGCTTGACGACCAGGTACATCGGGATGATGCCGGGCGAGAACAGCACGCTGAACAGCAGGATCATCAGGATCGGCCGGGAACCGAGGCTGCCCGGTCGGGACAGCCCGTACGCCAGCAGTGCGGTGCAGGCCAGCGAGAGCACGGTACCGACCGCGGTGATGGCCACCGAGACCAGCACCGCCCGGGTCACGACGCCACCGGCGAAGATGGCCCGGTACGCGGTCAGGGCCGGGTGCCGGGGCCACAGCACGAACCCGCCGGCCCGGGCCACCTGCCCCGGGTCGGCCAGGCTCGTCGACACGACAGCCAGGAACGGTACGAGCACCACCAGGCAGCACACCACCAGTACCAGGCCCTTGGCGGCCCGTATCGGCGCCAGCACGACGGCCGCCGCCGTCGCCGCCGGTCGCCGGGTGCCGCCGGACGCTGTGCGGCTCATTTCTGGTACACCCCCCGTTCCCCGAAGATGTGGGCGACCTTGTTCGCGCCGAGCACCAGCGCGACCCCGATCAGGCCCTTGACCAGACCGACGGCGGCGGAGACGCCCCAGGCACCGGAGATGACGGCGTTGTTGTACACGTACGTGTCCAGGACCTCGGAGGCGGTGAAGCCGACCGCGTTCTGCTGCAACAGGATCTGCTCGAAGCCGACCGACAGCACGTCGCCCAGGCGCAGGATGAGCACCAGCACGACCACCGACCTGATGCCGGGCAGCGTCACGTGCCGCAACTGGCGCCACGCCGAGGCGCCGTCCATCTGGGCGACCTCGTAGAGCGCCGGGTCGATGCGCGAGAGCGCGGCCAGGAACAGGATCGTGCCCCAGCCGGTGTCCTTCCAGATCACCTGGCTGGTTATCAACGCCTTGAACAGTCCGGGATTGCCGATGATGTCGAAGCCGCCGCTGCCGTGCGCGTGCAGGAACGTGTTGACCAGCCCCGTGTTGCCGAGCATGAACTGGAAGATGGCCACCACGATGACCCAGGACAGGAAATGCGGCAGGTACAGCACGGACTGCACGGCGCGCTTGAGCCGTTCCGAGGCCATGGAGTTGAGCAGCAGCGCCAGCCCGATCGGTACCGGGAACACGAAGGCCACCTGGAGCAGCGAGATGATCAGGGTGTTGCCGGCGGCACTCCAGAACGCCGGGTTGCCGGAGAAGATGGCGCGGAAGTTGGCCAGCCCGACCCACGGCGAGTCCGCGATGCCGACGTAGGGCTGGTAGTCCTTGAACGCGATGACGTTGCCGAGCAGCGGCAGGTAGTGGAACACCAGCAGCACGGCCAGGCCGGGCAGCGCCACGACCAGCAGCACCCGGTCCCGGCGCCACCGTTGGCGCAGCGACGGCGGGCGAACCCGTGCCACCACCCGCGGCGCGGGTGCCTCGGCGGTGCCGATCGCGGTTTCGACGGCCATGCCACCTCCTCTATCCGGCCCGGGCCTGCCGGGCCGTCGCGCCGCGACGTCACGCGCCGCGGCGTCAGTAGTACTTCTTCACGGTGCGGACCTCGACCGGCCAGGCCAGCTCCACACCCAACTCGGCCAGCAGGTCCTGGAACTCGTCGAGCCGGCGCGGGTCGTTGCGCACCTGGCGCGGCACCAGCCCGGTGTTCAGGCAGTGCGCGGCCAGCGCGCCGGCGACCTCGCCGATCCCCCACTCCACGGGATGCATGCGGTAGCAGCCGTTGGTGATATGGGTGGTGCCGATGTTCTTGCCGGCCGGCAGCAGGTTTTCCACGCGCACCGGGATCAGGGCGCCGAGCGGGACCTGGAACGGCCAGGTCTCGACGTCGACGAAGGTGCGGGGACCGTCCGGCCCACCGGTGCTGGGATGCAGGTCGATGCGGTAGCTGCCGATGCCGACCGTGTCGTGGAACTCCTCGGCGCCGGTGAGCTCGCCGCGGGCCGCCACACCGACGTGCTGCTCGCGCACCGTGAACTCGGCGCGGATGCGCCGGGACTCCCGCACGTACGGGTACTTGGCCAGGCCGTCGCGGGTGCCCACGACGTCCTCGCGCAGCCGGAGACCCGGGTACCCGGCGCCGCCGTCGCGGTTGGGTGCCTCGGTCTGCATCCAGTACAGGAACGACAGGCTCAACTGCCTGGCCTCGGCCAGGTTGTGCCGTCGCTGCTCGTCCGGCACGCCGACGAGGGGACCCAGCCAGTAGTCGATCTGCGGCCAGTTGACCAGGGTCACGTCGCTGGCGGGCGGCTGCGCGAAGTGCTTGCGGTACAGGATGCGCCGGTACCGCCAGAGGTCGAACGAGTCCGGGTCGGCGTACCCGCCGCGGTCCTCGAAGATCGCCCGGGTGTACGGCGTCAGATGCGACGGCGACACGTCCCACCAGCTCAGCAACGGTCCCGGCCAGAAGCTCGCGGTGTACCCGCGCCAGCGTCCGTAACCCGACGGCCGGTCGATGGTGTGGTCCTCCCCCGGCCGGTGGTCCAGCGCGAAGCAGAACGTGAACGCCTGCTGATCCAGCGGCCGGGCCGGCCCGTCCACCGCGTGCGGCTCACCGGTCTGCGCCTGGCTCTCCGCACCGGTGACGTGTTCGACGCCGGCCAACTCCAGAAGGTCGCCCAGCTCGGTCGCGTCCAGCACGTACGGCGCCGACACGGTGAACTCCCCGCCACCGTCCTCGTCGAGCAGCACCACCCCGGTGATCCGGTCGCCATCGACCTCCGCGCGCAGGGGCCGGGCGCCGGTGAGCACGTCCAGCGAACGGTCGGCCCGGTACGGCGCGAGCATCTCCCCGATCGCGGCGACCGACGCCCGGGGCTCGGCGCAGAGACGGCTCACCCGTCCATTGCCCGGGTTGAGCGCCGGCGCTGTGCGGGCCGCCTCGGTCAGCGGGTAGTTGCGCCGGTAGTAGTCCCGGATGCCGGTGCGCAGCCGGCGGTAGCTGCGGGTGCAGCCGAACTGTTCGATCCACGGATGCTCGTCGGGGGGTACCGCCTGGGTGGTCAGCTGCCCACCGAGCCAGTCGGTCTGCTCGGTGAGGATGACCCGCCGGCCCAGCCGCAGCGCGGCCAGCGCGGCCGCGACGCCGCCCAGCCCTCCACCGACGACGAGCACGTCACAGCGCCGGTCCAGCATCGAAACTCCCTCGCGATCGGTGACTCTGCTCCGGTCCCGCGGATCGCCGCCCGCCTTCTTCGCCGGGCGGCGGCGCGGCCACCGTCTCCCCCCGGCGCAGGCCGCAGTCGAGCACGGCGCGGTGCGGCTCGGGATCGCCCGGCGCGTCGAGCAGTTCGGCGAGCAGGCGCACGGCCTCGACGCCCATGGCCCGGCGCGGTGTGGTCACCGTCGTGATCGGCCGGATCCCCGGCTCGTCGCCCGGGTAGTCGCCGAGCGCCGCGACCGACAGATCCTCCGGTACCCGCAGCCCCAGTTCCGCCGCCGCGCGGCACACGGTCGCGGCCGCGGCGTGGTCGTCGGTCACCACGCAGGTGACCCGCTGCCCGAGAAGCATCCGCAGCAGGTTGGGGATCGCGTCATTGGACGGGGTCAGCAGCGTGTCGACGGAGTCGATGGTGGCGTCGTGCCGGCGGCACCCGTCGACGAAACCCGCCTCCCGGTCGATGAGCGCCTCGTGGCGCCAGTCGCTCTGGATCCGGCCGATCCGGCGGTGCCCGGCCCCGACGATCAGATCGACCATCCGGAGCGCGGCCGAGGCGTAGTCGGCCGCCGCGTACGACGCCTCGCCGCCGGCGATGTCGCGCCGGCCGACGAAGACGCACGGATAGCGGTCGCGCAGCAGCTCGGCCAGCTCGTCGCGGTCCTCGTCCTGGCCCAGCAGCACGGCCCCGTCCGCCAGTTGGAGCGTGTTGACGCCGTCCTTGTAGATGCGGCGCCGGCGCCCCTCACCCCGCGAACCGGTGAACAGCAGGATGTGGCAGCCCCGCTCCTCCGCGGCCTCTTCTATGCCGGCGAGGAAGTCGTGGTAGAAGCTCTTCGCCTCGGTGGGGAACACGGCTTCGTAGGTGAACACACCCACGATGTTGTTGCGCCCGCCGGCCAGCGTGCGGGCGGCGACGTTGGGCACGTAGCCGAGCTGCCGGATCGCCGCCCAGACGCGGGCCGCGGTCTGCTCGCTGACCCGCACGGCGCCACTGCCGCTGCCACCGCCGTTGACGACGGCCGAGACCACCGCCGCGGAGACCTGAGCCAGCCGCCCGACATCCGCCTGGGTCGGGCGCTTGCGCGGCCCGGTGTCCATCCCGCCTCCCCGCCGGACCCCCGGTCCGATGTGATTAAACGCTTTATCGATGTCGGGACGCTAGCCCGGCCGACTCCCGTGCGTCAAGGGTTCGCCGACGAACAAGCCTGGTCCTCCGTGTTTCAGCTCATTGAGGACCGTTGACAGGCCGGTTACCCGATCGTATCGTGTGGCCTCAGCAACTGAAGCGCATTATCAGACCCACGCGGTGCTCATCAGGGCTCATCCGGGCTCCATCAGGGCTCATTGGAGCTCATCCGGGCGAGGCGCGGCACGCGGTCCATCCCGCTTCCCGCCCGACATCGACCTGTCCGCCAACCCGGCGCACGCAGTGCCCGCGAGATCCGGCTCCGGCTGCGTTCCCGCAAGAAACGCTGGGCGGTACTCGCCTCCGCCACAACCCGGCTCCGGCTGCGTTCCTAGGGGAAGGCAGCGACGCGGCACGGACGCCACCGCTTCGATAGGAGGACACCAGTGTCCACTGCACGAGCCGTCAGCCGGCGCCAGATCCTGCGCGGCGCGGGCGCCGTCGCCTTCGCCGCCGCCGCGACCCCGATCCTCGCGGCCTGCGGCGACAACCCGACCGCGGCCGGGGTCACGCAGGCCAACAACAAGTTGGCGATGCCCACCTACGTGCCGTACAGCCGGGTCACCCCCGACCTGCCGGCCGGCCAGGACCTGCTGCCCGGCTTCTTCCGGTACCCGGCCGACCTGGTCACCGCGTTCCCGTCCCCACCGGCAGCCGGGGCGGGCACCGTCAACCTGCTCGTCGACACGTTCACGCCGGTGCCGCCGGCGCTGGGCAGCAACAGATTCTGGCAGGCCGTCAACGCCAAGGTCGGCGCCGACCTGCGATTCAACATGGTGCCGGACAGCGACTACACCACGAAGGTGGCCACCACCCTGGCCGGCGGGGACCTCCCGGACATCGTGATGCTGCCGTCCTGGACCCCGCAGCTGCCGCAGGTGCTCAGGTCGCTGTTCGCCGACCTGACCGAGTTCGTCTCGGCCGACGCCGTGAAGGCGTACCCGTTCCTCGCCAACATCCCGACGTTCTCCTGGCGGCCGATGGTGTTCAACGGGGGGATCTACGGGCTGCCCACCCCACGGGCCAGCATCGGCTCCATCATGTTCACCCGCGACGACACCATCGCGCGGTTGTCGCTGAACGGGGCGCCCAAGGACTACCCGGAATTCCTCGACCTCTGCCGGGGCCTGACGGATGCGAAGGCCGGCCGCTGGGCGCTGGGCAACGCGGGCGCGACCGGCGGCGGCGCGATGCAGTTCGCGCTGGAGATCGCCGGCGCACCGAACGGATGGCAGGAGCAGGGCGGCACGCTCGTCAACGCGGTCACCACCGACGCGTACAAGCAGGCGCTGGACATCGTGTCGTCGATGGTGAAGGAGGGGCTGTTCCACCCGGACACGTTCAGCGGCACGTTCCAGCAGCAGCGCGACTGGTTCGGCACCGGGAAGGTGGGCCTGACGCTGGACGGCTACGCGGCCTGGGACATCTTCGTCAGCACGTACCCCGGGATCAACGTCGGCGGCATGGTCGCGCCCGCCTACCGCGGCGGCGCGTCGCGTCACTTCACCGGCTCCGGCAGCTACGCGGTCACCGCCATCAGGAAGGGGAGCGCCAGCCGGGTCAAGCAACTGCTGCGGGTCTGCGACTGGATGGCCGCCCCGCTGGGAACGGCCGAGCAGCTGTTCCGCAAGTTCGGCACCGCGGGCTCCGACTACACGATGGTGGACGGGGCGCCGGTGGCCACGAGTACCGGCACGGTGGAGACGAAGATTCCCATGCAGTACGTGGTGGACGCGGCCCCGACCCTCGGCCCCGGCAGGCGGGACGTCGTCCAGAAGCAGTACGACTTCCACAAGAAGGTCGCGCCCATCCTCCTCGCCGACCCGACGGTCGGGCTGTACTCGCCGACCAACGCCAGCAAGGGCGCGGCGATGAACAAGATCCTCACCGACTCGGTGAGCGAGATCCTGCGCGGCAACAAGCCCGTCTCCAGTTGGGACGAGACGGCACGCGGCTGGCGTGCCGCCGGCGGCGACCAGGTCACCAAGGAGCTGCAGCAGGCGTACGCGCAACTGCACTGACAGCACAGTCGCACGACCGCACAGTCCCAGGACAGCACAGTCGCACCACCGCACAGTCGCACGACCGCGCAGTTCGACATCGACTACGTGCACGTCTTCCAGGACGAGTTGCTGCGGTAACGCACCCGGCCATGCCAGCGGCGCCGATCCCCGGCCCCGCCGGCTGTTCCTGCCGTGCCTCCCGGCGCGCTCCCGGCGCGCTCCCACCGACCGCCGAGCGTTGGACATTGCCGCCACGGGCCTCGCGGGCACTAGAGTGGCAGCGGTCGGCCCGTCGCTGCGACAGGAGCACCCATGGAGTTGCCGGACTGGGTACCGGAGGGCTTGGACGTCAACGTGCCCAACGCGGCCCGCATGT
>DASXOA010000194.1:0-37273 GCA_036494675.1 Rugosimonospora sp. | reverse complement strand
CGGCCGTCGGCCACGATGTCATTCCAGCCCGGGCGCCCGAGGTCCGCGTGCGTGACGAGGGAGCCGTCGGGCTCCAGGCGCAGCAGCAGGCCTTCCGGTGACGAGATGATGAGGAGGCGGCCGTCCGGGAGCCAGGCCGTGCACAGGGGCAGCGACTTCACTCCCGCGACTACCTCGGTGCGGCCCTCGAGGTCCACCGCGATGACCTCGCCCGCGGACCAGTCGGAGAAGTACAGCCGGTCGCCGTGCCATCGCGGCGACTCGACCAGACCCCGGCCGGTGACCAGCGGCCTCGCCTCGTTCGTGTCCATCACACCCATCCTCTCGCCGTTTCTTCCTACACGAACGGCGGCCGGCCGGATCGACACGCGCGACCCGGACGGACCCGTCGAATCGTGGACGACGAAAGAGCGGACGGCGAGCGGGAGGCCGGCGTCAGGCCGCCGGACGGAGCCTGAGCATGTTCCAGGACAGCGCGGGCAGCGCCACGGTGAGCCGGCCGTCGGCCACCGGGTACCGGCCCAGGATGCGGGGAGCCACCCGGTCCGGGTCGCCGGCGGTGTTCACCGCGTCGGGATCCTCGTGGGTCAGCGTGGTGTGTTCCGCCACGGTAAGGCCGGGAAATCCGCGCAGGTCGATCTCGACCGGTTGAGCCTCATGCTGGTCCCGGTTGACCGCGAACACGGTCAACTCGTCCGGATCGTCGTGGCGGACCGCGACGGCGTCGAGCAGGGGAGTGTCGCCGAACCAGGACGTCTCGTACCGCGGCCCGTCCACCACGGTACGCAGCACGGTTCCGCGCCCGTACCGGCTGGTCAGCGCGAACGGGTGGTAGGTGCTCTGCCGCCAGGCCGGGCCGCCCGGCTCGGTGAGGATCGGCGCGATGACGTTCACCAACTGGGCCAGGCACGCGATGTGCACCCGGTCGGCGTGGCGCAGCAGGCTGATCAGGAGGTTGCCGACGACCACGGCGTCGACGAGCGAGTACCGGTCCTCGATGAGCCTCGGGCGCTGCGTCCACACCGGTTCGTCGGCCCGCCGGGACATGTACCAGACGTTCCACTCGTCGAACGAGAGGTTCATCCGCTTGCGGTGCTTGCCGCGTGCCCGCGCGTAGTCGACCGAGGCGAGTACGTCCTCGATCATCCCGTCCATGTCGATCGCGCAGGCCAGGAAGCTGCCCCGGTCCGCGGGCCGCTGCTCGTAGTAGGTGTGCACGGACACGTAGTCCACCTGCTCGTAGCAGTGTTCCAGGACGGTGGCCTCCCAACTGCCGAACGTGGGCATCCGGTGGTGGGAGGATCCGCACGCCACCAGTTCGATGTCCGGGTCGACCCAACGCATCGCCTTGGCGGTTTCGACCGCGAGCCGGCCGTACTCCTCTGCGGTCTTGTGCCCGATCTGCCAGGGGCCGTCCATCTCGTTGCCCAGGCACCACACCTTGACACCGTGCGGCTGCCGGCTGCCGTTGGCGATGCGCAGGTCCGACCAGTAGGTGCCGCCGGGGTGGTTGCAGTACTCGACGAGGTCGCGGGCCGCCTCGACGCCGCGGGTACCGAGGTTGACCGCGAGCATCGCGGAGGTGCCGACGGACGCGCACCAGGCCGCGAAGTCGTCCGTACCGACCTGGTTGGTCTCGATGGACCGCCAGGCCAGATCGAGCCGGGTCGGTCGCTGCTCGCGCGGACCGATGCCGTCCTCCCAGCGGTACCCGGACACGAAGTTGCCGCCCGGGTACCGGACGATCGGCACGTCCAGCGCCCGGATCAGGTCCGCGACGTCCTTGCGGAACCCGTCCGGGTCGGCCTCGGGATGGTCCGGTTCGTAGATGCCGGTGTACACGCAGCGGCCGAGGTGCTCGACGAAGCTGCCGAACAGCCGGGGGTCGACGTCGGCGACGACGAAGGCGGGGTCAAGGACGATGCGGGCCGCCACGGCGGCTCCTTCCTTTCGGCGGTGCGGGGGATCGGTCGGAGGTACCGGGGGCTCAGTTGGCGATGCTGCCGAGCAGCATCCCGCCCCGCCAGTAGCGCTGGAGAAGCAGGAACAGGCCGATGAGCGGGACGATGGTGACCAGCCCGCCGACGACCAGCGCCGGGAACATCGAGGCGTCACCGCTGTTCTGGGCGCGTTGGGTCCACAGGCCGAGACCGACGGTCAACGGGTACAGCTTGTTCTGGCTGAAGATGAGCAGGGGCAGGAAGTAGTTGTTCCAGATGCCCACGATGCTCAGCAGCAGCACGGTCATCAGGCCGGGAACCATCAGCGGCAGCGCGATGGTGAAGAAGATGCGCACCTCGCCGGCACCGTCGATGCGGGCCGCGTCGATGAGGTCGCGGGGCACGGAGGCGGCGACGTAGGTCCGCATCAGGTAGACGCCGACCGGGCTCACGATGCTGGGCAGCAGCATGCCCCAGACCGAGTTGATGAGGCCGGCCTTGGCGTACACCAGGTACAGCGGCAACGTGATGGCGGTGATCGGCACCAGGAGCGCGGCCATCGCGAAGTAGAACAGTGCTCTCGAACCGCGGAAGCGCAGGCAGGCGAAGCCGTACCCGGCGAGCGCGGACAGCGCGGTCGCGCCGAGCCCGCCGAGCACCGCGTAGAACGCGGTGTTGCCCAGCCACCGGAAGTAGACACCCTCACCGCCGACGTTCTGGAACAGCAACGAGAAGTTGTGGAAGAACTCGAACGGGCCGGCGAACCAGAAGCCGAACGACTCGAACAGGTTCGCCTGGTTCTTCGTGGAGTTGATGACGAGCCAGGCGATCGGGATCAGGGTGAAGATGGCGAACAGCGTGGACAGGACGGTGAAGAAGGTGACCGTGCCGCGCGGCAGGCCGTAGAGCTTCACCGGAATCATGTCGTCGTCCCGGCGGCGGCCACGGGCCGGCGTGGTGCTCACGACACCTCTCCTTTCCTTCGGCGGAAAATCAGGGAGGCCGTCGAGATGGCGACGATGACGATGCCGAGCACGACGGCGGCGGCCGCGGCGAGGTTGTACTGCCCACCACCGACCGCGGTGTTGTAGATGTACAGCGCCGGCGTGAAGTTGACGGTGACGGCCGAGTTCTGGAAGTAGGACAGCACCAGCGGCTCGGTGAACAGTTGCAGCGCGCCGATCAGGTTGAGGAACAGCAGCATCACGATGGCGGGCCGGACCATCGGCAGCTTCACGCCGAGGATGATCCTGTGCAGTGGTGCGCCGTCCAGGATGGCCGACTCGACGACGTCCCGGGGTACCGACTTGAGCGCGGTGTAGAGGATCACCATGTTGTACCCCGTCCACTCCCAGATCACGACCACGATGATCGACGGGAGGATCAGGTTCGACGAGAAGAAGTTCACCTGTCCGAGGCCGAGCGCCCCGGCCAACCGGGTGATCGGGCCGAACTGCGGCTCCAGCATGAAGGACCACATCACGGAGCCGACCACCGCCGGCACCGCGAACGGGATGAAGAAGATGGTGCGGAACAGCCGGCCGCCCTTGACCAGTCCCAGGTCGAAGATGGTCGCGAAGAAGAACGCGATGGCCAGCATGACCGGGATCTGGATGACCGCGTAGATGATGGTGCGCACGACGCCCGACCAGAATTCGCCGGAGCCCAGGGTCTGGCTGTAGTTGGCGAGGCCGGAGTAGCTGGTGCCGCCGATCAGCCTGCTGGTGTAGAGGCTCGTGTAGATGGCGTAGATCAGCGGTGTGACCATGAACAGCAGGAACGCCACCATGAACGGTACGGTGAACGACACGCCGTGTACGCCCTCGCGGCGCACGCCCGGCCGCCGGCGGGCCGGCCGGGACACGGGAGGCCCGGCCGTCTGGATCCCACCCGCGGCGGACGGGCCGGGGCGGATGGTGCTCCGACCGTTGCGACCGGGCTGACCGGCGCACTGGGCGAGGTCGGGACGGGACGGGCCGGGGCCGGCGAGAGCGTTGCGCCGGCCCCGGCCCGGTTCAGGACGTCGACACCGTGAAGCCCTGCTGCTTCGCGTAGTTCACCAGGGTCTTCTGGAAGCCGGCGAACGCCGCCTTCAGCGTCTGCTTACCGGCCGCCACGTTCGCGAACGCGGTGGTCGACTGGGTCAGCGCCTCGGTCATGAAGGGCGGCCACTGCACCGCGGTGGCGGCGCTCGCCGCGGCGGAGAACGCGACGTACGGCGTCGCCGTCCCGGACAGCGGCACCGTCAGATCCTGGAACGTCGGGTCGGCGAGCAGCGGCTTGTACGTCGGGAACAGCGACGAGGGCGCGGTCTTCGTGATGTTCCAGGCGTCGTCGGTGGAGTTCAGCCAGATCGCGAACGCGGCCGCCTGGGCCGGGTGCTTGGACTGGGAGAACACCGGGTAGGACGAGCCGCCCCAGTTGGCCGCGACGTTCGCCCCGGCCGTCCACTGTGGAAGGCCGGTGGCCCGCCAGGATCCGACCGACGCCTGCGCGGCCGGTGCGAAGTACGACGGCCCCCAGGCCGAGCTGAGCCAGCTCGCGTCGATCCCCTTGTCGAGGTTCGCGAACGCCGGGGCGTCCATGTCACTGGTCGCGTTGACCAGGTGCGCACTCAGCAACTGGTCCCAGTAGTTCGCGAAGGCGGTCTGGGCCGGCCCGGTGAAGTTGATGGTGACCGAGTCCCCGCCGCTGTACTTGAACGGGAACGCGTTGTCCTGCGCCATCAGGCTCAGGATCCACTGCAGGTCGGTGGCCGCGAAGCTGGTCAGGTACGCCTGCGGATCGGCCTGGTGCAGCGCGGCGGCCGCGGTGGCGAAGTCGGCCCACGTCGCCGGCGGCTTGATGTTGTACTTGTTCAGCAGCGTGGAGTTGTAGTAGAGCGCCATCGGGCCGGCATCGCCGGGGATCGCCCACACGGAGTCGCCGCTGCTGACCTCCTGCCACACCCACGGCACGAACTTGTCCTTGACCGAGTTCGCGTTGTACTTGGACAGGTCCACGACGTGGTGGGTGATTTCGAAGGACGGCAGCTCGTCGTACTCCACCTCGGCCAGGTCCGGTGCGCCGGAGCCGGCCTTCAGGGAGTTCGTCAGCTTCACGTATTCCGGGTTGCCCGCGCCGACATCCTCCAGCTCCACGCAGGTGTCCGGGTGGCTGGCGTTGTACGCGGCGACCGCGCGGGAGATGCCGGGTACCCAGGCCCAGAACGTGATTTTCGTGGCCCCGGCCTTGCAGTTGGCCACGAACGTCGAGCTCGACGTGGTCGGGGTGGGCCCGCTCGGCGTCCCGCCACTGCACGCGGCGAGCAGGTTCACGGCGAGCAGTGCCGACGCTACGGCCGTCGCGCCGCCACGCAGGCGGCGTCGAATTCGGGGTTTCCGGCTCCTGAGTGTCCGCGGCATGGTGGTTACTCCTTGGGGTGTGTAGCGGGTCGGCCGGTGGAGCCGGCCGCGTGCCGCCGGGTGCGCTTGGCGGCCGGTGCGCCCGAGCGTTCCGGGCCGGTGGGGTCGGTCACGAGGTCACCGAGGGTCGAGGTGCGCGCGATGAGGCGCACCGGCATGAGCACCCGATCGGCGTGCTCGTTGTCGTTGATTCGGTCGAGAAGAAGAGCCATCGCCGTCTCCCCGGTCTCCCGGAACGGGATGTGTACCGACGTGAGCGGAGGTACCAGAAAGGGGGCCTGGGGTAGGTCGTCGCACCCGACGACCGCGCAGTCGTCGGGTACCCGGCGGCCCAGTTGCCACAGCGCGGCGAGCGCGCCGGTGGCCATGTCGTCGTTCTGGGCGAACACCGCGGTGACGGAAGGATCGCGCTCGACGAGTTCCCGCATGGCGGCGAATCCGCTGGCCGCGGTCCAGTCCGCGCCGGCCAGCCGGGAGTCCGGCAGCGCGACACCGGCCCCGTCCAGCGCGGCGCGGAACCCGCGCAGCCGGGACCGGGTGACCCGCCGCGCGGTGGGGCCGACGATGGTGGCGATGTGCCGGTGGCCCAGGCCGAGCAGGTGTTCGGCGGCCAACCGGCCGGTCTCGGCGTGGTCGGAACCGACCACCGGCACCGAACCGCCGGGTACGTGATGGATGCTGACCGCCGGCACCCGTTCGCGCAGCAGGTCACCGATGCCGGGGTCGTCCTCCGAGCGCGGAGCGGCGGCGAGGATGCCGTCGACCCTGCGCTCCAGCAGTTGCCGTACGCAGCCCTCGAAGTCGGTGCCGTCGCGATGGGTCGTGCTGATCAGCACGGAGTGGCCGTGCCGGCGGGCCGCCTGCTCGGCACCCACCACGAACTGCGCGAGCACCCAGTCGCCGAGATCGTCGCCGATCACCCCGATGGTGTACGTCGAGCTGGTGACGAGCCCGTGGGCCAGCGCGTTGCGCAGGTACCCGAGTTCCCGCGCGGCGGCCAGGATGCGCTCGCGGGTGGCTTCGGAGACCACCTTGTGGTTGCCGTTGAGCACCTTGCTGGCGGTCTGGAAGCTGACGCCCGCGCGGGCGGCGACGTCCTTGAGCGAGACGTACAGCTGAGCCACGCCGCCTCCCCTCGCCGTCGCGCAACGGACACGTCCACCGGCCCGCACGAGGGGCCGTGACACGGCTCTTCGTCGGTTAGGCGAACGTTCGCCTTATCATCAGCCAACTCGGCCGGACGGACCTTGTCAAGAGCCGTTTCGGCGCCGCGGCGACGCGCCAACACTCCGTGGAAACTCGACGAGCGCGAGCGTTTCCCGGCGAGATGAAGTTCCCGCGCGGCCCGGACGCCGCGCCGGTCACGCGTCTGCGAGGATCCCGGCATGGACCAGTCGACCGCGCGGGCGTTCGTCGAGAGCTGGGTTGCCCAGTGGAACGCCCACGACCTGGAGGGCCTGATCGCACACTTCGCCGAGGACGTGGTGTTCACATCGCCGGTGGCGGCGCGCCTGATCGAGGGCAGCGACGGGGTGGTGCGCGGCAGGGCGGCCCTGCGCGCGTACTACGCCGAGGGCCTGGCCCGCATCCCCGGCCTGCACTTCGAGGTTGTGGCGACGTACGTCGGCGTCGACACCCTGGTCATCAACTACCGGAACCAGAACGGCGGACTGGTCAACGAGGTGCTGATGTTCGACGGCGCGCTCGTCGTGCAGGGCCATGGAACGTATCTGGACAGCTGACTCCACTGGGCCGGAGCAGGTTCGGTCGCGCTCTTCGTAGCCTGACCCGCACGGCCGGCCCGTGGCCTCGGTGGCGCACCGGCGTGGTCGTCACTGGTGGTCGGCGGGGACGGTCTCCTGGGGCGACGGCGGCCCCGGGGGAGTGCCGTCGCCGAACGGGTGCCCGCCGAGCGCCTGGCGACCGTGCCGGGTGTGCCAGCCGGCCAGGTCCGGGCCGGCCGGGACGATGCCGGTCGGGTTGATGTCCCGGTGGACCTGGTAGTAGTGCCGCTTGATGTGGTCGAAGTCGATGGTGTCGCCGAAGCCGGGAGTCTGGAACAGGTCGCGGGCGTAGGCCCACAGCACAGGCATCTCGGTGAGCTTGCTGCGGTTGCACTTGAAGTGGCCGTGGTAGACCGCGTCGAACCGGACCAGGGTGGTGAACAGCCGCACATCGGCTTCGGTGACCGAGTCCCCGACCAGGTACCGCTGCGTGCGCAGCCGCTCCGAAAGCTGGTCCAGCCGGCGGAACAGCCGGTGGTACGCGCGCTCGTACGCGTCCTGGCTGGCGGCGAACCCGGCCTGGTACACGCCGTTGTTGACGTCCCGGAACACCTCGCGGTTGACCGCGTCGATCTGCTCGCGCAGGTGTTCGGGGTAGAGGTCGGGTGCACCCGGCCGGTGGTGTGCGCGCCACTCGGTGGACAGGTCGATGGTCATCTGGTCGAAGTCGTTCGTCACGACCTGACCGGTCGGGACGTCCACGATGGCCGGGACGGTGATGCCGCGCTCGTAGCCCGGGAAGCGGGCGAAGTAGGCCTCCTGGAGGCGTTCGATGCCCAGTACCGGGTCGCGACCGTCCGGGTCGAGGTCGAAGGTCCAACTGCGTTGGTCGTGTGTCGGCCCGGCCACGGCCATGGACAGCGCGTCCTCCAGGCCGAGCAGGCGCCGGACGATGATCGCACGGTTCGCCCAGGGACAGGCGCGGCTGACCGCCAGCCGGTACCGTCCGGGCTCGACCGGGTAGCCGTCGCGCCCGTCGGCGGTGATGCGGGTGGTGATGTAGCGCATGTCCCGGCTGAACTCGCCGTGCTCGTCCATCTCGTGGCTGCCCTCGGACGCCCCGAGGCCCCCTCCGGACGCGTCGTCGTCCTCTGACGCGTCAACACTGTCTTCCGGCCTACCGGGGCCGCGATCCTTCGCCACATCGGACATGACCCGATCATCCCCTCCGCCGTCGCCGGTGCCAAGGCCGCCCTCATCGGTGCCAGGGCCGCCCTGCCCGGTGCCGGGCAACCGGGCTCATACCCTGGTTGTACCGGAGACTCCACGGGATCGCGCGGCGGGCCATACTCGTGTCCTGCTTTTGCCCCCTTCCGGCAGGAGGTTCCATGAGATCCGGCCGCATGTCCGCCGCTGCCCTTGCCCTCACGGTCACCGCGATCGTGGTCGGGCCGGCCACACCCGCACAGGCCGCGTACTCCGATCCGTTGACCACGCTGTCCACCTCCGGCCTGGGGCTGGTCTGGCACGCCACCCCCGCGGCCGCCATCTCCGCCCTCGACGCCGCGCTGCCCAACGTCGGTGTGGCCACCGTGGTCGGTGACGCCAACCGCCCCATGCCCGCCTGTACCGCGGGCCAGAACGCCGCCAGCCTGCCCATCACGCCGGTGGCCGTCGAGAAACTGTGCTGGGAGAGCGACGACGCCGGCAGCACCACCTGGACCCCCCAGGGCGTGACCACCTCCGGTGACGCCGACGACGACGGGGCCTGGGGCGCCAACCAGGTGATCCTCTCCGGTTGGCACTACGCGCCCGACAGTGCCCGCTACGACGACGGGCGGGTCGCGTTCATCGACGCGAACAACCTCGGCTCGGCCGCCTACCGGTGGGTCTACCTCGTCGCGCCGAACTCGACCGGCAGCACCTTCAGCGCGGCCAAGACGCACCTGGGTGGCATGGTCTGGTACGGCGACAAGCTGCTGGTCACCGCCGTGGGCAACACGTCGGTGGCGATCCGGGTGTTCAGCATGTCGCACATCCTCCGGGTCAACGACGCCTCGGCGACGATCGGCAGGACCGGCAGCGGGTACGCCGCCTACGGCTACAAGTACGTGATGCCGCAGATCGGCTACTACAGCTACGCCGGCGGCACCTGCGACATGAGTTCGGACACCGGGGTGCCGTGCTTCTCCTCGCTGTCGCTGGACCGCAGCACCAGCCCGGACAGCCTGGTCACCACCGAGTACTTCAGCGACGCCACCAAGGACGGGCGGCTGATCCGTTACCCGTTCGGTACCGACTACCTCCTGGCCACCGGTACCGGCGGCGTGGCGGCGAGCCAGGCGTACCGCAGCGGGGTCGGCAACATGCAGGGTGTGCTGTCCCGCGACGGCGTCTGGTACGTGGCGCACAGTTCGGCCACCTACCACGGTCAGTTGTGGCGCCAGACGACCGCGGCGAGCACCTCCGACACCTGCACCACGCCGGACACGTCGGCGTACATGTGCTGGGCCGTGCATCCGGAGGGGCTCACCTACTGGGAGAAGACCGGGATGGTGTGGTCCCAGACCGAGTATCCGGGCCTGCGCACGCTGTTCGCCGTCCCGCTGACGGCCTTCCCGTAGGAACCAGGAGCCAGCCCGGTCCACTGTGGATCTGCCGTGGGCCGGGCCGGGCCGGCCGGCGCCTCGGCCGGAATCGATCGACAACTGTGTATTGACAAAGGTCCGCGGCGCGCTGTAGACATCTGAGAGAGCGCTCTCTCGGCGGCATCCGTACGGCACGGCACCGCCGGTCCCTTGCCTGCCAGCCTCTCTCCGCCCCGAAGGACACCTCATGGAAACCCGAACCAGAAAGCGATTGCGCGCATCCCGTCTCGCCGTCGCCGGGCTCGCCGCCCTGACGATGGCCGCGGTGTCGATCGCGACCGCGCTCAACGCGGGCGCGGCCGTGCCGCCACCCGCCTCCGGCTGGACGACCGTGTTCAGCGACGACTTCACCGGTGCCGCCGGTACCGGCGTGAACACCGCCAACTGGCTCTACGACCTCGGCCACGGCTACTCCGGCGGCGCCGGAAACTGGGGCACCGGCGAGGTCGAGTCGATGACCAACAACACCCAGAACGTGTACCAGGACGGCAGCGGCCACCTGGTCATCAAGCCGATCCGGGACGGCTCCGGCAACTGGACGTCCGGCCGGATCGAGACCCAGCGCACCGACTTCGCGGCACCGGCCGGCGGCAAGGTACGCATCGAGGCGTCCATCCAGCAGCCCAACGTCAGCGGCGCGGCGGCGCTCGGCTACTGGCCGGCTTTCTGGGCGCTCGGCGCCGCGGCCCGGCCGGTCGGAGCGACCAACTGGCCGAGCATCGGCGAGTGGGACATCATGGAGGACATCAACGGGCTCAGCTCCGAGTTCGGCACCCTCCACTGTGGAGTCGATCCGGGCGGTCCGTGCAACGAGACCACCGGCATCGGCAGCGGGCAACGGGCCTGCGGCGGTTGCCAGACGGGATACCACACCTACGCGCTGGAGTACGACCGCAGCGTGTCGCCCGAGCAACTGCGCTGGTACCTGGACGGCAACAACTTCTTCACCGTCAACGCCAACCAGGTCGACGCGACGACCTGGAACAACGCCACCCACCACGGATTCTTCATCATCCTCAACGTGGCGATGGGCGGCGGCTTCCCGGGGGCGTTCGGTGGCGGCCCGACCGGTTCGACCCAGTCCGGCGTACCGATGAACGTCGACTACGTCGCGGTGTACACGGCCGGCTCCGGTACCCAGACTCCGCCCCCGTCGAGCCCGACCCCCACTCCGACCGGCGGCGGTACGGGCGGCGTCAACGCGTACGGCACCATCCAGGCCGAGTCCGCCAACGCCCAGTCGGGTACGCAGACCGAAACGACCTCGGACACCGGCGGCGGGCAGGACGTGGGCTGGATCGCCAACGGAGACTGGCTCCAGTTCAACAACGTGAACTTCGGCTCCACGCCGGCGACCCAGTTCAACGCCAGGGTCGCGTCCGGGGCGGCCGGCGGGGTGAGCGGCCTGATCGAGGTGCGCCTCGATTCGCGCTCCAACGCGCCCATCGGCAGCTTCGCCGTGGCGAACACGGGCGGCTGGCAGAGCTGGCGGACCGTTCCGGCGAACATCTCCGCGGTCACCGGCACGCACACGGTCTACCTCACCTTCACCAGCGGCCAGCCGGCCGACTTCGCCAACCTGAACTGGCTCAGCTTCGGTCACTGACCGCCCTGACCGATCACGGTTCCGGCTGCCGGCGCGCGGCATGCTCCCCGTCGTGCGCCGGCACCGGGCCGTGCGCCGGCACCGGACCGTGCGACGCGAGGCCGGGTGCGACACCAGGCCGGGTGCGACGACCGGATGGGGCAATCGTGCCTGCCTGCGCGGTTTTGGACCGCATCGACGCCGGGGCGCCGCGCGGTTAGCCCGCGACAAACCGGGAACACCGCGGTATCGGGGGATCGGGTGAGGTGCGGGCATGGCCGAAGAGGACGACGCGTACCGGCTGAACGTTGCCGAGGCCGCTGCGCGCCTGAGCGTGCGGGCGCAGGACGTCAGGGACTGGCTGCGGGCGAACGACCTGCGCACGACCGCCGCGCCCGACGGCAGCCGGGGCATCGACGCGGAGTCCGTCGAGGAACTGGCGGCCGCGCTCGCCATGCCCGTGGGCAAGGAGCGCGACGCCGCGATGTTCGCCCTGCGCGAGCGCAACGCCAGCTCGGGCAAGAACCCGACCATCTGAGCCGGGGCGCAAACCCCACATCCAGCGGTGCGGGTACCGGGTGGTGGCCAGCGTGCCGAGCGGCGCCGGCCGGCCGGACCGGACCCGGGGACGGGTCGTAGCGGCTCACCCGCGCCTTGCCCCGCCGCCGCGGTACCCGCATAGTGCAGGGCATGAGCGACGCATCGATCCGCCGGGCCGGCCCGGCCGAGACCGGGGCGCTCGCCCAGGTCATCGCGGACGCCTTCGACGACCTTCCGATCTGCCGGTGGCTCGTCCCCGATCCGCGCCAGCGCCGCCGCGTGCTGCCGGCCGACTTCCACATCCTCGTCGAGCACGGCGTCGAGCACGGCACCGTGTAACGACCGGCGAGCTCGACGCCGTGGCGGTGTGGTACTCCGGCGCACCCGAGGGGGTGCCGGACATCCCCGACTACGACGAACGCCTCGCGCGCGCCTGCGACCCGTACACGGAAAGGTTCCGGCTCCTCGATGACGCGATGCACGGCGCGCATCCGGCCGGCCGGCCGCACGAGCACCTCGCGTTCCTCGCGGTGAGCCCGCGGGCACAGGGCCGGGGGCTCGGCTCGGCGCTGCTCACGCTGCGCCACGACATCCTGGACGAGCGGGGGGTGCCGGCGTACCTGGAGGCGAGCAGCCCGCGCAGCCGCGAGCTGTACCTGCGCCACGGCTACGCCGACGCCGGCGATCCGTTCGCCCCGAAGGGCGCCCCGGACCCGATGATGTGGCCGATGTGGCGCGACCCCGTCCCGCCGCGGTAGCGGGCCGCCTCGATCGCCGGCCGGCGTCCCGAAGCGGTCGCGCCATCCCGGGGCGCGTCACTTCGTCCGGGTGGTACTGGCCAGGCAGAGGCAGATGGTCATCACCAGAGCGGCGGCGACCTCCGCGCCGATCCGTGGGCCGCTCGCGGAGAGCTGTTCGTGGAACGCGGTGGTCCCGATGACGACGCCGGCGACCGGGTCGATCAGGGCGATGGTCGTGAGCGGTGCCGCGATCGGGCCGCCCTGGAAGGCGTTCTGGTTCAGCGTCACCGCGGCGATGCCGACGACGATGAGCGCGTACAGCTGCCAGTGGCCGAGCACCGCCAGCGGGTGGTCGGCGAAGAAGTCGGTGAGCGTCTTCACCAGTGAGGCGGCGGCGCCGTACATGGCGCCGGTGGCGACGCCGAGCGCGACGCCGCGCGCGGCTGCCCGTACCCGCCAGGCGACCAGCAGGGACACCGCGACGACCACGGCCACCCCGACGCCGACGGCCAGCCAGGCACCCGTGGACGGCCTCGTCACCCCGGCCCGTGGATCGGCGGTGACGAGGAACGCGGTCAGCCCGACCACGCCGAAGGCCACGACGACGAGGTCGCGCGTGTGCGGCCGACGCCGCTGCATCGCCGCTTCCAGAGGTATCGCCATGAACACGCCGCTCAGCAGCAGCGGTTCGACCAGCGCGAGCGCGCCGTAGCTGAGCGCCACGGCCTGCAGGATGGTTCCGCCCGCCTCCGGTACCCAGCCGAACAGCCACAGCGGCCGGTGCAGCAGTCGCAGGAGCAGTCGCGGGTCGAGCGTCCGGGTGGGCTTCTCCTGCTGGGCGGCGTGCTGTTCGAGTGCCGAGCTGAAGGCGAAGAAGACCGCCGAGGCGAGGCCGAACAGCACGGCGCTCAATGAGTCCACGCGTCGTCCTCCCCATCCGCCGCACCGGTACCGGTGGCGTCCTCCGCCAGGCCTGCCGGCGTCCGGCCCGCGGTGGGCACCTCATGGTCGTGGCGGAGCCCCACGACACGCCGGCGAATCGTTCGCATCCGGGCTGTTACCCCTCACGCGTACAAAGAATCCTGGCCGGCCCGACCCGCGACGGCGATTCCCGGTCCCCAACCGGCGGCCCATCGCCGGTTGTGGTCTTGCCCTCCTTCCGCGGTCGCGCCCTCGATCGGGGAGCTGACCTCGTGATATCAATTTCCCTCGACCGTAGGGACCTACGAGGATCGGACGAGCGATGAAACGGCTAGAGATCGACGGAGTCTCGAAGCGTTACGGGGATGTCATCGCGCTGGCGGACATGACATTCGACGTACGGGCGGGTGAGATCTTCGGCTTCGTCGGCAGCAACGGCGCCGGCAAGACGACGACGATGCGCATCGCTCTCGGCGTGCTGACGGCCGACGCGGGCCAGGTGCGCTGGGATGGCGTACCCGTCACCTCGGACACCCGCCGGCACATCGGCTACATGCCCGAGGAGCGTGGTCTCTACCCGCGGATGAAGGTCGGTGAGCAGCTGGTCTACCTGGCCAGGCTGCACGGCATGTCGCCTGCCGACGCGACGGCGGCGATGCGGGAGTGGACCGACCGGCTGGGGGTGGCCGCCCGGCGCGGCGACGAGGTGCAGAAGCTGAGCCTGGGCAACCAGCAGCGCGTCCAGCTCGCCGCGGCCCTCGTGCACGACCCGTCGATCCTCGTGCTCGACGAGCCCTTCTCCGGCCTCGACCCGGTCGCCGTGGACGTGATGAGCCAGGTGCTGCGGGACAAGGCGGCGCAGGGGGTACCGGTGATGTTCTCCAGCCACCAGCTCGACCTCGTCGAGCGCATCTGCGACCGGGTGGGCATCGTACGCAGCGGTTCGATGGTCGCGAACGGGACCGTCGACGAGCTGCGTTCGGGTGGCGACGATCGGCTCGTCGTGGACGCGCCGCAGGCGCCGGAGGGTTGGGCGGAGCACCTCGACGGCGTCCGGGTCCTGCCCCGCGAGGACGGCCGCACCTGGCTGGAGCTGTCCGACGGCGCGGACGATCAGGCGGTCCTGCGGGCGGCGCTCGCGACCGGGCCGGTGCACGAGTTCGCTCGCCAGCGCCCGTCCCTGACCGAACTGTTCCGCGACATCGTGGCCAGCCCGGCCGGCGATCCGACCGCTTCCACCATCGACTCGAACGGGGAAAAGTCATGAGCAGCGTCTGGCTCGTCGCGCAGCGGGAGATTCTCGCCCGGGCCCGCTCGAAGGCGTACATCATCTCGACCGCGGTGCTGGTCGTCATCGTGGTCGCGTTGGCGATCATCACGAAGCTGATCGGTGGCTCCGGTGCCAGCGACTTCACCGTCGGAGTGACCGCCCAGACCGCGTCGCTGTCCGCCCCGCTGTCGTCGAGCGCGACGTCGATCGGGCAGAGCGTGTCGACGCGTACGGTTCCCGACGAGGCCACCGGCCGGGCCGAGGTGAAGGCCGGCAAGCTCGACGCGCTGCTGATCGGCGACGGCACCGCCGTACGGGTCGTGGTGAAGAAGGACCTCAACGCCAAGCTCGGCAACGCGCTGCACGTGCTCGCCGGTCAGGTCGCGTTCAACCAGAAGATCGAGGCGCTGGGCGGCGACCCGGCGGCGGTGAACGCCGCCGTGGCGAGCGCACCGGTGTCGGTGACCTCCATCCAGCGCCCGCACACGTACAACACCCAGCAACTCGTGCTCGGCATCATCGCCGGCATCCTCATCTACCTGTCGCTGCTGCTCAGCGGGCAGATGGTGGCGCAGGGCGTGGTCGAGGAGAAGTCCTCCCGGGTGGTCGAACTGCTGCTCTCGGCGATACGGCCGTGGCAGCTCATGGCCGGCAAGGTGCTCGGCATCGGCATCGTGGGCTTCGCCCAGATGGTCATCATCGGGGGCGTCGGCATCGCCGCCGGGCTGCTCACCCGTGCGCTGACGATCCCGGCGTCGGCCGCCGCCAGTACGGTCGTCTGGCTGGTCGTCTGGTACCTGCTCGGGTTCGTCGCGTACGCGCTCACGTTCGCCGCCGCCGCCGCGACGGTGTCGCGGCAGGAGGACGTCGGCGGCGTGGTGACTCCGGTGCTGATGCTGGTGATCCTCGGGTACGTGCTGGGCGTGTCGATCCTGCCGTCGAATCCGGGCAGCGGCCTGATCGAGACGATGTCCATGCTGCCGATGTTCGCGCCGACGCTGATGCCGATGCGGGTGGCGATGGGTGGTGTGCCGGCGTGGCAGCTCACGGTCGCGGTGGCCGGTATGGTCGTGGTGATCCCGCTGCTGGTGCTCCTGTCCGCGCGGATCTACCGCAACGCCGTCCTGCGCAGCGGTGCCCGGGTCAAGTTGCGGGATGCGTGGCGGGCCGCCTGACGGCGGTTTCCGAAAGCTTTCGACGGTCGCGGCCCGCCTTCCGGTGTGTGCCGCGACCGTCCGTATGAGCTGCTGAGGTGGTGATATCCGGAATTTGTCGGGTGTCGTGGGGCGGGCGACGGACGCCTTGACGGCGCGCGGCCGGGGGTCTAGGTTCTCACATTATCGGCAATGCATCGAAAGCTTTCGACTTTTCTTCGTCCCGATGTCTGAGCCCGCGGCGGTGCACCGCGGGGATCCCTCCCCCCTCTGTTGAGGAGTTGATGTGAAGCTCCGTCGTCTTGCGCTCGTCGGTGCCGCCGGAGTGGCGGCCATCCTCACCCTCGCCACCGCTGCCGGCGCCGCGCCGTTGGGCGCGGACCATTCCCGTCCCGCGGCAGACTCGCTGCGCTCGCTGGCCGCCCATGTCGGCCTGCGCATCGGTACCGCGGTCAACGGGAACAAGCTGAACGTGGACGCCGCGTACACCGCGATCGTGGCCGGCCAGTTCAGCACAGTGACGCCCGAGAACGCGATGAAGTGGGACGCCGTCGAGCCGAGCCAGGGCACCGAGAACTTCGCCCAGGCCGACCAGTTGGTGGCCTTCGCCCAGGCCCACGGGCAGTTGGTGCGCGGGCACACACTGCTGTGGCACAACCAGATCCCGAGCTGGCTGACCAGCGGCGTCGCCGGCGGCACCATCGACAACGACCAGCTCAGGACCATCCTCCACAAGCACATCACCGACGAGGTCAGCCACCTGCGGGGCAAGGTCTGGCAGTGGGATGTGGCCAACGAGTTCTTCACCGACAGCAACCCGTCGACCTTCAACCCCAACGACTTCTGGGTCTCGCACCTCGGCGCCGGCATCGTCGCCGACGCCTTCCGCTGGGCGCACGCGGCCGATCCGCACGCCCTGCTGTTCTACAACGACTACAACATCGCGGGCGAGGACGGTTCGAACGCCAAGAGCGACGCGGTGTACGCCTGGGTGCGGCAACTGAGGTCCCAGGGGGTACCGATCGACGGCGTCGGCGACCAGGGGCACCTGGACACGCAGTACGGGTTCCCGTCGTTGTTGACGCAGGACCTGGCGCGCTACACCGCCGCCGGCTTCAAGGTGGCCCTCACCGAGGCCGACGTGCGCACGTTCGTCGAGACCACGGACGCCAACCAGACGCCGACGGATTCGCTCGCGACGTTCGCCCAACCCTACGAGTACTCGCAGATGCTGAAGGCGTGCCTCGCGGTGCGCGACTGCATCTCGTTCACCGTCTGGGGAATCGACGACGCGGACTCGTGGGTGCCGGGCACGTTCCACGGCGAGGGATACGCCGACATCTACGACGGGAACCTGAACCCGAAGGCCGCCTACACGGCCCTGCAACAGGATCTGACCCTCGCGGCCGGCGGTACGCCGCACCGCACCGGCGTGGGAGCCCGTTTCTAGGCGCTCGTTACGCCGGCGCAGACCCCGGTTCGGGCCCCGCGAATCCCTCGCGGGGCCCGATGCGCGTCCCGCCTCGTCCGGCGGCCCTGCCCGGATGCGGCGGCCTGCTCGGATGCGGCGGCCTGTCGGGATGCGGTGGCCTGTCGGATGCGGTGGCCTGTCGGATGCGTCAGTGGCGGTGGTGGTTGTCGGGTTGGCGGGGATCGCCCGGATGCTCCAGCCCGGGGACCAGCCGGACGCGGTCGGCCCGTGCCCGGTCCAACCAGTGCGCGAAGGCGCGCCGCCGGGCGGCGGCGAGCAGGCGGGGACGCAGGTCGGGCGCGTCCCGCTCGAAGTCGGGAGCCTGCGCGGGCAGCACCTGTAGGACGTGTGCCTCGTGGCGGCCGAGCCGGTCGGTGGCGGTGACGGTGTCGCCGCTGGCCGCGGTGAGCAGGGCGCCGGCCAGCGCGGCGGGCAGGTCGAGCGCGCCCACCGGACCGAGGCGGTTCGCCGGAGCGTCGCCCAGCCGGTGCCGCAACACCCACCGGGCCGGTACCGGGCGCGCGGTCGCGGACCAGAACCGGCGCAGTTCCCCGTCCCCGACGCTCACGCCGGCGGTCACGTCGACCGCGAGCGCGCGCACGGCCGCGCTGCCCTGGAAGGCGGCGGCGTTGATGGAGCCGTACTCCACGGCGGCCTGCTGATCGAGCCGGACGTGCGGGTGCGGGTCCAGCGGCAGGTTCCGGGTCGTCGCCTCGGCCGCGCACAGCGCCTCGGTGAGGATCACCTGGGCGAGCCAGCGGGCCAACTGCCGGCCCTCCGGGCTGCCGGTCGCGGGGAGCATCGCCGCCCGGGAACCCGCACGCATCGCGGTGAGCCGCCGGTCCAGCAGTAACCGGGGCAGCGGCTCGCCGTCGAGGTAGCCCAGGACCGCGTTCACGGCGCCACGACCAGACGGACCGCCGCGGTGTACTGGCACCGGCCGAACCACATGACCTTCGCGACCGCCCAGGCGTGGCCGGGATCGGCACCGGCGGGTACGGTGACCGGGAAGTCCACTGTGGACTGCTCCCCGGCGGCGAGGACGAAACCGCGGACCACGGTGGGGATGTGGTCCCAGGTGCCCCACGGGGACACGAGTTGCAGCTCGCCGCGGATCTCGTCGCGGGCGGTGCTGGACAGCGCGACGGAGATCGTGCCGCGCTGGCCCGCGCGCAGCACCAGTTCGGGCTTGACGAGTTCGACGGACAGGCCGCTGTCCCGGGCGGTGGTGGCGGCGGTACCGGCGAACACCACGTCGTTGGGCGGTATCGGGCCGGCGACCGGCAGCGTACCGTCCGGTTCGCCGACGACCACGGTGGCGACGTCCTCGACGACGTTCCCGGCGTACTCCAGGCGTGCGGCGGCGAAATACAACCCCTCGGGGGTACCGGGCGGTGGGGTGACGGTCGCGGTGAAGCGTTGAGCGCCGCCGGCCGGCAGCCGGTAGACACGCGTGTCCGGTTCGACGCGCCAGCCGTCGGGGACGGCGATCGTCAGGATGCCCTCGTGGTCGGCGTCGCGCAGTTGCGAGGCGAGCACGACGTCCACGTCGACGGCCTCACCCCCGGTGCGCAGCAGGCCGGGGGACACCGCGACGGTCACCGGCAGGTACCCGATCGGGGCCGGGCCGCGGTTGTGCAGCCAGTACCGGGCGTAGACCGGCTGTGCCGCCTCGCCGGCCGGTCCGAGCAGCGCTCCCCGCGGCGCCGGGCCCCCGGGCAACGGCCCATCGCTCGACGGACCGCCCGGCAGCGCACCCTCAGGCAGCGGACCGCCGGGCAGCGGGCCGCCGCGCAGCGGGCCCTCGGGCGGCGTGAGGGACGGGCGGGCGGTCACGGTCGCGACCTCGAAGCCGCTCAACTCCGGCCGGGCCGGCCCCAGGTCGCGCTCCAGCAGGTCGGCGGCGCGCCGGTCGTTCAGGAACAGCGCGCCGTCCAGCACGGCCGTGCTGCCCAGTCCGGTGCTCTCCGCCAGGCGCAGCGTCACCCGGGCGGCCGGGTCGGGCTCGGCGGCGCTGCCGGACGCGATCGGGTTGCCGGTGGGTTTGAGCGCGTTCAGCAGTACCCGGCGGGCCGGCTCGACGCGCAGGAAGGAGTGGGTGCGCGGCAGACCCTCGGGTCGCGGGGTGTCGGGCCGCGGATCGACGATCCGGGGCAGCAGCGGCGTGATGTACTCCTGGCCGCGGGCCGGCAGCGTCAGCGCCCGCCAGTCACCGTCCCCGCCCACCAGCGCGTACCGGAATTCGTGCGTCCAGTGCTGCAACTGGAACGAGGAGCCGTCGGGCGCGGTACGCCGCGGCGGGTCGATCCACACTCCGGAGGGCCAACCGGTGCAGGAACGCAGCAACGACAGGTGCAGCGCGCCGGTCGGGTCGACGGCGAAGCCGGGCAGCCCGTAGGTGAGCAGCGCGACGGTGGCGTCGGTCAGCGGTTCGGCGGGCGGCTCCAGCGCCACTGCCGACAGGCGCGCGTCGGCGAGGTCGGCGACGAGCCGCTCGACGGGGCCGGTGACGACCAGTGCCGGCAGCGCGCGCAGGTCGCGCAGGTCGGCGTTCGGCTGCCACACCTGCGGCAGCGGCCGCTCGGCGGGAATCCACACCACGCCGTGCCGGTCCAACGCCTCGGCGTATCCGCCACCCGCGCGGCTCAACAGATCCCGGGTCACCGGGTTGGTCGCTGCGTCGCCCAGCACGATCCGGACGTCGGGCAGGTTGGAGTCGACGTCGAGCCAGCCGTACCGGGTCCCCTCGGCGCTGGTCGTCGTCGCCGTCACGCCCGCCCGCGCCAGAGCGACGACGAGGTCCCGCGCGTCGGCGCCGTCGTCGACGCGGGGCACCACGATCTCGGCGACCCCGAGCGCCCGTTCGCCCAGCGGCGTCCCGTCGGTGGAGGTGAGCGACACCCGTGCGGTGGAGCCGAGACCGAACCAGGTGTTGGCCGGGTTGTCCAGCGTCCAGGGCGCCTCGGCGGTGTCCACATCGGGCAGTGCGTACCCGCGGCCGACCACCGCGGCGGCGACCTCGGACACCGGCAGCGCGCCGGGCAGGTCGACCGGGAACCTGACCCGCACCAGCTTGTCCGCTACGGCGGGGTCGAGCACCCGGGTGCGGAAGTCGATCCGGTCCACCCCGTGCCACAGCGTGACGCACTGCTCGTAGTCGATCCCGTCGACGGTGCCGGTGACGACCAGCCGCTCGCCGATCGGGCCGACGAGGCGGCGTACGCGGGCCGGGGCGGCCGACGACCCGACGACCGGCCCCTTGGGCAGCAGGTGCCAGGGGCCCTCACCGAACTGCGGGTGGGTCGGGTACTCCTCGTACACGCGCAGTTCGTTCCCGAGCCCGCGCAGCAGTTCCCGGCCGGCGGCGAGGTCCACAATGGAGCTCAGCGCCCCGCCCCGGGCCGGATCCGCAGCGACCCGGTACCGCTCGTTGGCGATGCTGTCGCCGTCCGCCTCGGTCCACGTGCCGGTCCCGGCAGCTGAGCTCGTGTCGCTCCCGGCAGCCGGGCTCGTGCCGCTCCCCGCTGCCGGGGTCGTGCCGGGCTGCCCGGCCTCGTCGACGAGATGCCAGGTACGCCAGCCCATCGCGGGCACGTCGGTGGCGTGGAACCTCAGCACCCCGCGGTCGTGGAGCGCCGGTACCGGTGCGCCCGCGTCGTCGACCACCCCGACCGGACCGGCGACCGGTACCCGGACCAGGTCGGAACGGTCGAACGACAGGGTGTTCGCCACGACCACGGCCCGACCCGGCCCGGTCGTGTCGACCCGAGCCACGAGCGCGTCCAGCGCCGCGTCGCGGACGCCGGCCGCCAGGTCGTGCGCCTCCCGCCAGCCCCCGAGCAGGTCGATGTAGACCTGGTCGGACTCCGAACCGGTGACCGCGTCGTGATGCGCCCCGAAGGCGAGGTGGCGCCACACCTTGTCCAGCGCGGCCTGCGGATACCGCCCCAGGCCGAGCACGGCGGCGATGGTGGCGAGCTTCTCCGCGTCGGTCGCGGCGACCTCGGCGGCGCGCTGCGCCTGCTTGGTGTCGATGTACGACACGTCCTTGCCGGTGTAGACCGGGTTCATGTCGCGGGTCTGCGGCGACGGCCGCCGGCCGGTCGCGGCCAACTCGGCCCGCACCGCGTCGAGGAAGTCGCGGGGGACGGCGCAGGTGAAGCGGGGCCACACGTACCGGCTGTTCCACGAGCGGTGGATGGCGGTCAGCCACTTGTTCGGCGGCGTGTAGTCGGTACCCACCGGCAGCAGCAGGTGCCGGGTGGCGGCGACCGGCTTGAGGGTTTGGTACAGCTCATACACGGCGTGTTCGGCCTCGGCGAGCGTGGCGGAGGAGTCCATCCACCAGCCGGCCGAGTAGTGGTTGGGCATGTAGTGGGTGAGCACGCCGAGGCCGCTGGGTGCGATCCATTCGAACTCCGACGGGAACTGCATGGCCATCGCGTCGCCGCGCGGCGGGCCGAAGTTCTTCAGGACCGGCCCCCACTGGTGGAACGGGCCCCGGGCCCAGGCGCTGGCGGTCAACCCCGCGGAGGCGAGGTAGCCGGGGAACTGGGGGTCGTGCCCGAACACGTCCAACTGCCAGGCGGTCCGCGGATCGCCGCCGAGAATGTCGCGCTGGAAGCCGATGCCGTACACGATGTTGCGGATGGTGGTCTCGGCGCCGGTGAGGTTGGTGTTCGGCTCGTTGTAGGTGCCGCCGAGCAACTCCACCCGGCCCTCGTCCATCAGGCGCCGCAGGTCGTCCCGGCGGTGCGGGTGCACGTCGAAGTAGGGCTTGAGGTAGTCGATCTCGGCCAGCACGAACCGGTAGTCCGGATCGCGCAGCGCCAGGTCCAGGTGCGCGTCGACGAGCGCGAAGGCGTTGTTGGCGAACAGCGGCCGGGTGCTCGCGTCGCCGGAGAGCCATTCCCAGGGCGTGGTGTAGGCGGCCTGGGTGTTCCACCACACCGGGTCGTAGTGGAAATGCGACACCATGTGCAGCGTGTAGCCGGGCCGTTCCACGGTCAGCGTGGCCTCCAGCGTCGCGGTCGGTTCCGAGCCCGGAATCGGGTCCGCCACGCTCACCGTCACCGGCACCACCGCGCCCGGCTCCGCGTCGATGTCCAGGCCGACCTCGACGGTGGTCTCGCGGGTGGTGCTCTCACCCTCGCCGGTGCCGGCGGCCGGCACGACCGCGGTACCGGCGACCCCCGGCCCGGCAACCGTGACGCGCCGCTCGCCGGCCGCACCGGACAGCGTGACCCGCAGCACCTGGCGTGGTGCGTCCGGGGTACCGATGAACAGGTCGGTGGACTCGGCCCGGATGAGTGGAAGCGACATGACACTCCTCTGATGACGGGCCGGGATGGCCGTACCGGACATCCTGAAGCTCAACGCTTTAATGTGTCAAGAACGACAGGCGCGCCCCGGCCCCGCTGCGCCGGCGGATCCGTACGCCGAGCACGACGCGCCGCACCTCCCGGTACGGGTCGTCGGTGCCGATCCGGCTGATCACCAGCTCGGCGGCCCGCTGCCCGATCTCGAAGGACGGCAGCGCGGCGGCCAGCACCGTGAGCGGGACGATGTCGTACGGGCCGGCGTCGTCCATGCTGGCCAGGTCCACCTGTCCGGGCAGTTCGCCGCCCAGGTGCAGCAGGTCGGTCGCCGCGCCGGCCAGGATGTAGCCGTTGGCGCACAGCAGCGCGGTCGGCGGCGGGGTGCCCTCCAGAAGCCGGGACAGCGCCGATCGGCCGGCCCCGTCCGGCAGCGCTGATCGGGCGCCCCGGTCCGGCAGCGCTGATCGGCCGGCCCCGTCCGGCGGCGCCGATCGGCCGGCCCCAGCCGGCAGCGGCCGGTACGACCGCAGCATGGTCAGCTCGGGCAGGATCGGCAGGCCGTGTTCGCGCAGCGCGTGCTCGTGCCCGGTGAGCCGGTCGCGCACGCTGGTGCAGTTCGTCTCGCCCCACAGGGTGGCGATGCGGCGGTGTCCGGACTCGATCAGCTGCCGGGTCATCTCGTACCCGAGTCCGAAATCGTCGGCGACCACGGCGTCGGTGGCCAGGTCGGTCCGGTACCGGTCCACCAGCACCAGCGGGATGCGGCGGCGGCGCAACTCCTCGATCAGGTCGGTGTTCGCCTCACCCTCGACGGAGTACAGCACCACGCCACCCGCGCCGGTGTCGATCGCCTGGCGCAGTGCCCGGCCCTGGCGCTGCGCCGAGCCGTCGGACTCGGACAGGAACATCCGGTACCCGCGCTCGGCGCAGACCGACTCGACGCCCCGCACGATCTGCGACACGTGCGCCCCGACCAGGCCCTGGATGATGCAGGCGATGGCCGGGCCGCCGGCGGGCACCACCGGCGGTGTGGTCCGGTCGGCGACGAAGGTGCCCTTGCCGCGATGGCGCACCAGGACTCCGTCGGCGACCAGTTCACCCAGCGCCCGTACGGCGGTCGTGGTGCTCACGCCGTACCGGTCGCACACCTCGCGCTGGGTGATGAACGGCTGGTCCGGCTCGTACTCGCCGCGGGAGATGGCCGCGAGGAGAGTGCGCTTGACCTGCTGGTACAGCGGGGACTGGGTTGAGTCGGTCATCGCTGCTCATCCTCGGGTCTCGATTGCGTGGCAGCCGTCGGGAGTCGACGTCGCGAACGGGAAGGGGTTTGACACATTAACACGTGACGGGGATGGGCCCGGCGGGCGGAAGATCCTCCGACCCGGCGGTGCGGAGCCGGCGTCCGATCGATCGCTACGATGCCACCCGTGCCGATTTTCTTGATCTTCGAGCGCCGGGCTGACCGTCCCGGCCCGGGCGGCGCCGCGCGTCCGATCGACGCCGAGGCGAGGGGCTGACCGGGCCGTGGACGAGTTCGACCTGTGGACGACGCCGCCGCTGCGCGCCGGTACCGGTGAAGCGGACGCTGCCGGTGAAGCGGACCGGCCCACCCTGACGGCATTCACCGTCCCGGCGCCGCGTCCGGTGCCGGCCGTCCTGGTGGTGCCCGGCGGCGGGTACTCCAGGAACGCCGAGCACGAGGGCGCACCGGTCGCCCGGTGGCTCAACTCGCTCGGGGTCTCCGCCTTCGTCCTGCGGTACCGGGTCGCGCCCTACCGGTACCCCGTACCGCTGCTGGACGGGCAGCGGGCCATCCGGTACATCCGCCATCACGCGGACCGGTTCGGCATCGATCCCGGCAGGGTCGGGGTGCTCGGCTTCTCCGCCGGGGGACACCTCGCCGGGCTGCTCGCCACCGCCGGCCGAGGCGCCCCGGAACGTGCCGGCAGCGGCAGCGGGGACACCGCCAGCGGCGGCGCCCCGGATTTCGTCGACGAACTGTCCACTTCGGACGGACAGCCCGCCGACGGGATCGACCGGGAGGATCCGCGTCCGGACCTTGCCGTCCTCTGCTACCCCGTGGCGAGCCTGGTCGGGCCCGTGCACCGCTCATCGATGGAGAACCTGCTCGGCCCCGAGCCGGACGGCGCGCTGCGCCGCCGGTTGTCGGTCGAGCACCGCATCACCCCGACCAGCCCGCCGACCTTCCTCTGGCACACGGCCGACGACCCCGTGGTCGACGCGGAGAACGCGCGCCTGGTCGCGGATGCCCTGGCACGTCACACGGTGCCGCACGAGGTGCACATCTATCCCCACGGCCCCCATGGCCTGGGGCTCGCGGACGGCGTCCCGACGGTGAGCGACTGGACCGACCGGTGCGCGGCCTTCCTCAGGAACCAGGGTTGGTGAGGACCTAGCGCCGCGCGGGAAGCAGGTCGGTGGCGGCGGGGGCGGCCGGATCCTCACCGGAGAAGTGCGTCATCCGTGCGGACAGCCGCCACAGCCCGGAGGTCGGGGATGAGGCGCCGATTTCAACGAATTCTTGACAGCGTCCGACCGGGCCGCGCGCCGCCACGGTGGGTAGCGTCGTCAGCGTGTACGAGCCGCCAAGCCCGACCGCGCCGTGCCCGACCGCACCGGGCCGGACCGCGTCATGATCGCGTTCTGGCTCATGGAGGCGGCCGCGATACTGGGAGCCGTGTCCGCCCTGTGGCACCTGCCGTCACTGACCGGACCGGCGCGACCCTTCGGTGTCCCGGTGCCGGCCGGCCGGCACGGCGACGCCGCGATCGCCGCCGCACGCCGCCGTCACCGTGCCCGGGTCGTGGTGGCCGCGGGGGCGCTCGTCACGGTCGTGGCGGTATCCGCCGCGGTACGCCACGGCTCCGCGGCCACGATCGCTTCGGCCACGGCGTTCGCCGTGGTGGTGCTGTTCCTGATCGGCGGGCTGTCCTACCGGCGGGGGCGGATGGTCGTCGCCGGAGCGGTCCGGGGCCGGCCCGTTGCCGGGACCGGACACGCCGGTACCGGAGCGGGGCGACCGGCACGATCGCGTACCACCGCGCGAGGCTTCCACAATGCCTGGCGCTGCCCGCCGGGCGGTGCGCCGGTCGAGCGTGCGCCGGGGGCCGAACCCCGCGTGCCGTGACGCCCGGCCGCGTGCCGTGACGCCGCACGGTGCGCTGCGCGCCACCCGAACCCGGGGCGGCATCCTGTCGCCCCGCGGCGTGAACGCGCGCTCCACCGGCGTTGTTTTTCCGTCAATGGCTCTTGGCGCCGGTGTCCGCCGCCGTCACGATCTGCCGGATGAACATCGACACTTCCGATCCCGTCGCCGGACCGCGGTCGCCGGCAACCCGCGCGCCGCAGCCGCAGCCGACACCGCCGGGCAGGCACGGAATCCGGGGCCGGAGGGCACCGAGCCGGAAGGCACCGAGCGGGAGGGCGCCGAGCCGGTGGGCCGCGCACCCGGCGGCCCGCATCCGGCTGCTGGCGGCCGCCGTGGCCCTGGCTGCCGTGGCATTGTCGGTGCTGTTGAGCGTCGAGATCCGTCACGAGCAGGACGGGCTCGTCGCGATCGGTCACCGCGCCGGACCCGAGGCGGTCGCCACCTCTGACCTGTCCTTCGGCCTGAGCGACATGGACGCCCAGGTCGCGAACGTGCTGCTGGTCGGCGACCAGAACAATCTCGGCATCACTCGCGCCCAGGCGCTGCGCATCTACGACCAGCGCCGTCAACAGGTCGACCACGATGTGCGGCAGGCCGCCGCGGTAGCCACCGATCCCGCCACCCAGCGGGCCATCGACGACGTACTGGACCGCCTCGGCAGCTACGAGGCGCTCGCCGCGCAGACGATCCTGCTCGACCAGCAGACGCCGCATCCCGCCGGACATCCGTCCGCCGCCACGTTGGCGCGGTACCGGCAGGCCACCGACCTACTCAACACCCAACTGCTGCCCGCCGCCCTTCAGCTGACCGACCGGCACGCCGAGACGCTGGAGGCTACCTACCAGGCGCAGCGGGGGAGGATCGCCTCCGAGCGCGTCCTCGTCATCGTGGTCGGGGCGATCCTGGTCGGCATCCTTCTCGCGCTGCAGCTGCATCTCGCCCGCCGTTTCCGGCGACTACTGAACCCGGCCGTGGCCGTGGCGACCGTGCTCGCCGTCGTCGGCGTGGCCCTGAGCGTCGGGCTGCTGTCCAGCGAGGCGAGCCACCTGCGGGTGGCCAAGAAGGACGCGTTCGACTCCATCCTGGCGCTGATCCAGGCGCGGGCCATCAGCTATGACGCCAACGCCGACGAGAGCCGGTACCTGCTCGATCCCGATCGTGCCGACCAGTACCAGCAGGCGTTCCTGACCAGGTCCCAGCAGCTCGTCGCACTCCCGGGCGCGACCCTCGCGACCTGGGACCGGGATTTCGCCGCCGCGCTCGCGGCCTACCAGCGCAACCACGACGACGTCGGGTGGACAGGGCTGTTCGGCACCGAGTTCCGCAACATCACGTTCACCGGCGAACGCGCCTCGGCGCACACCACCCTGCTGCGTTACCAGACCTACCAGCTCGACGACCGCCGCATCCGTGGCCTCGCCACCACCGGCCACCTGGACGACGCCATCGCGCTGTGCACGAGTTTCGCCCCGGGCGGCTCCAACGATGCCTTCGATCGCTACGACCAGTCGCTCGCCGGCCTCATCGCCATCAACCAGCGCGCCTTCGACCAGGCCATCGCCGGCGGCCAGGGCAACCTGGGCGGCCGGACCGTGGCGGCGTGGATCGGGTGCGCGGTCGTGCTCGCACTGGTGGCCATCGGCCTCCGGCCGCGCCTGGCGGAGTACCGCTAGGAGAGGCGCCGGAACCGGGCGGTGCGGCCACACACCGGGGTTTGGGAAGACCGGGTTCCCGGTACCACCGAGGTCCTCCGCTCGATCAACCCTTGTCGGCGGGAGGTCGATCGGTGGCCAGGTGCGCCAACTGCTCGGTGCGGTAGTGCAGCACCTCGGTGGTGCGGGCGAGGTAGGTGGCCACGGTGGCGAGCTGTTCGGGTGTGAAGCCGCTGGTGAGCTCGGTCATGTCCGCGGCGAGCGGACCAAAGACCTTGGGCAGGACGTGGTCGCTCGGGTTGTCGGCGCACAACGCGACGAGCACGCTGCGGCGATCGGCCGGGTTGGGCCTGCGCTCGACGTAGCCGGCCCGGGCAAGCCGGTCGATCATGCCGGTGATGGCTCCCGTGGTCAGGCCGGTGTGCTCGGCGATCCGGCCGGCGGTGACCGGGCCGAGCCGGTCGAGCACGTCGAGGCACTTGCGTTCGGCGGCGCTGAGCCCCAGCAGCCGGCCGACCGCCTCATGGAACATCACGACGGCGCTGGTGAACTCGCGGCCCAGGAGCACGCCGGGGTTGCCGCGATCAGGCGAGTCAGGCACGCATTGACTATACCTCAGACGGTCGTTAACTTAGTAACTAAGATAATGACCTGGGAAGGTATCTCGCGAGTCGTGATCGCCGGAGCCGTGCCCACCCCCCACACCTTCGGCCGGCATCCGGCCCCAGCGAGAGGATCTGCCCGCATGACCGCCGCGCCCACCACGACGCAACGACGTCTGATCAAGGCCCGCATACTGAGCTTCGCGCTGGTCGACGTCGCCATCGACGTTCTGCTGCCGTTGGTCGTCTATTTGATCCTGGCCGCCGCCGGTGCACCGGCCTACCTCGCGCTCACAGTCGGAGGGTTGGTGATCAGCGGCAAGGTCGCCCTCGGCCGGATCGAGGACTGGCGCACCAGCCGCTACACCGCGTTCGTCGCCGCCACCACGATGCTCGCCGTAGTCGTGCTCCTGCTCCTGGCCACGCTCGGCGCGCCCGACGTGGCCGCCGCGGCTGCCGCGGGCGTCATCGCCGCCATCCCGGTGCTCGGCTCGATCGTCGGGCGTGGCAGGAGGATCGATGGCTTCGGGCTGTTCGTGCTCATCGAGGTCGCGGCCTCCGTGGCCGTCACCGTCGTCAGCGACGACCCGCGGTTCGTCCTCGCCCGGCACTCCGTCTATCTCGCCATCGGCGGCGTCTACGCGATCGTGACCTGCTGGGTCGGACGGCCGCTCATGCTCGATGCCACCAAACCCATGGCCGCGGCCGGCGACCCCCTGCGCGCCCAGGGGTACGAAAACGCGTGGACCAACAGCCCGCGTTTCCGCACCATCAAGCGGCTCATGACCGCGGGCCTCGGCGTCGTGCTCGTCGCGGTGGCCGTGCTGCAGGCCCTGCTCGTCTACACCTCCACCAAGAGCGTTCTGGGCACCGGTCTGGTCGCACAGCTCCCCGGGATCGTCTTGTGCCTGGCCTATCTCCTGATCGTGCGCTTCCTCGCCATCCCGCGGTCGAGCGCCATCGTCAACCGCGAGATCGAGTTGCTGCGCGGCGGCGCGACCCTCCCGCTGCGCGTCGCCGAGGAGACGCCGACGACCTGACCGGTGTCGAGCGCACCAGCGCGACGCCGGAGCTGGAGAGGGGAGACCCTCCCGGTGACGTGCTGTCGGTCGACGCGGTCGGCGACCGCTTCGCGTTCGTCGCGCGGCGCTGACCGTCCACTGTGGAGCACCGTCCGCGGAGTAATCCGGCGGCGCCACGGCGGCGGGCCGAGGATGATCGGCGCCATGGAACCTGTTTCACCGGCTCGTGGCCCGGGCCGGGTCATCATGCTCAACGGCGCGTCCAGTTCGGGCAAGTCGACGCTGGCCAGGACGCTGCAGGAGGCGCTGGACGAGCCGTTCCTCCGGTTGTCGTCCGACCAGTTCGTGGAGGACGGCAGGCTTCCCGTACGGCAGGACGAGCACGGGCCGCTGCACTGGTGGTACGAGATGCGTCCGCGGTTCTTCGCGGGTTTCCACCGGTGCCTGCCGGCGCTGGCCGGGGCGGGCATCGATCTGATCGTCGAACACGTCATCGAGTACCGCGCCTGGCGCGACGACCTGGCGGCGCTGCTCGGGCACCGTGACGTGTTCCTCGTCGGCGTGCACTGCGACCCGGACGAGTTGGACCGTCGCGAACGGGCTCGCGGCGACCGCCGTCCCGGGGAGGGGTGCGCTCACGTCACGGTGAACGGGATCCATACGTTCGGCCCGTACGACTTCGACGTCGACACGAGCGCCGGCGTCTCGGCCGGGGTGACCGCCTCGGTACTCGCGGCCTGGCGGCGCCGTTCCTCCCGGCGCGTACTGCGCCCGATCGATCGGGCCTGAGCGGTCCGGGCCGGCCCAGCAGGGCACGCAACGGCCGATCCGGGATCCCGGTCGTCAGCCGCTCGCGGCAAGCGGTGTCAAAGCGGCCTGCATCGGGCCGACCACGGCAATCGACTCGGCGGCGGCCCGCGCACCGGCCGAGGCGGCCTCCAGCGGGTCGGCACCGGCCAGCGTGGCCGCGACGTACCCGCCGGCGAAGGTGTCCCCGGCGCCGTCCGCGTCGACCTCCTCCGCCGGTACCGCCGGCACGTGCCAGGTACCGGCGGACGTGGAGACCGAGGAACCCCGGGCACCGTCGGTGGCGCAGACCGTGACGCCCCGATCGGTGAGCTCCGGGATGGAAAGCCCCAGCGCCGCCAACTCGCCGGCGCTGGGGAACACGACGTCGGCCAGCCCGAGCGCCTCGATGATCAGCGCGGCGGAGTCCGGGGTCAGCGCCTCGGCGCGCACGTTCGGATCGATGGAGACCCGCGCGCCGGCCGCGCGTGCCCGGCGCAACGCGGCCATCGCCGTGCCGGCCAGCGGCTCGCCGAACAGGAGCGCGGAGCCGGAGAGGTGCACCCACTCGGCGGTCTCGGGCAGGTCCGCGAGATCGGCCGCGGTCACCGCGACGGCCGCGGTGCCGGCCACGTCGAAGACGAACGCGCGGTGCCCGTCCGGGAAGTACGTCACGCGCGCGGTGGCGGTGCGCAGCCCGTGCCCGGCTCCGGATTCGCGGCAGGTCACCCCTGCCGCGCCGAGCCGCGCTCGGATGAGGTCGCCCTCGCGGTCCCGGCCCAGCCCGGCGACCAGGACGGTGTCGGCGCCGAGCCGGCCCGCCGCGTACGCGGCGATTGCCGGTGCGCCACTGGCCCACGGCCCGCTGAAGGGTACGTCGCCGGCCGTAAATCCGGTCGCCGTGCCGTCCGTGGCGGCGGGACCGGTCAACCGGCGCATGGAGACGGCGATGGCCTCGCCGACGATGAGCAGCATGGAATCGTTCTCCGGTCGACGGTGGTGGCCGGTTGGCCGGCAGTCACACCGTCAATGGTGGTGCGGCTTCGGCAGGACCACGACTGTACCGGTACCCGAGGCGAGCCGGCCGGCGGAGCCCGTGAGGGTGCCGGGTGCGGCATGCGGATCGTAGAGCCGGACGGTGATCCGGTGCTCGCCGGCACGCGCGTAGGTGTGCGTGGCGGAGACCGTGCGGCCGGTGCCTGACCCGGCCACCGGTACCCCCGTCGAGACGCTGCCGTCGCCCCAGTCGACGCTGGCCACCAGGGTCGTGCCGAGCGCGTCCGCCGGGACCGTCACCGTCGCCGTGTCGGTGACCGCGGTACCGACGACGGCCCGTACGCGGTCGGGCAGGCGCACCGACGGCGGCGCGTATCCGGGCGACGAGTCCATCGCCAGTGGGACCCCGCCGCGTACCGTGCCCAGGTCGGTCAGCGCGACCGACTCCAGGGCCGAGGCCGGCGACCCGTCCGACGTGATGGCGAGCGCGACGGTGTTGGTTCCGTGGGGATTCAGCACCCCGTTCGGGATGACGAACGTGTGCTGCGGTCCGGCGTCGGAGACGTACTGGCCCATGTTCCAGCCGTTGACGAAGATCAGCGCCCGGTAGTGGGCCGTGGCGGACCGCGGTACCGCCGGGTTGCCGATCGTCAGACCCAGGGAGGCGTCGTCGGCGCCGGACACGTTCAGCGGGAAAGTGGTGCGGTACCAGGCCGTGCCGGCGACCGAGGCGGTGTCCGGTACGGCTCGGGTGGGCCAGCCGGCGTCCGGGTAGCCGGGCAGGGACCAGCCGGCCCGCTCGCCGTAGAGCCCGCCGTTGTTGACCGCGCCACGGACCGGGTCGGTGATCTGCTCGCCACCCTGGTCGCCCTGGATCTTCCAGGTCGGAGCCAGGGCCAGCGGGGTGCCGTCGGCGCCGGCGAAGCTCGCCGAGATCAGGCCCCGGCCCTCCTTCTGGGCGTCGTTGACGCCGCCGTCCTCGTTGTGCCCGTCGTCGCGCACCATCACCGACAGTTCGTGCGTGCCGGGGGTGGCGAGGGCGGCCGGCACCGTGAACGTCGCGGTGCCGGTGGTCGGCGGCGAGCTGACCGCGTTGGGCAGTTCGCTCTGGCCCAGGAAGGTGCCGTCGAGCCAGGCCTGGAGCAGTCCCGCGCCACCGCCGCCGTAGCGCAGGCTGACCGTGGCGGGTCCGGTGTCCGGCGCGGTCACGGTGTAGGCGCCGCGGTACCAGACGTCGCCGTGGTGGAAGCCGTAGTCGTCGGCGGTCAGCACCGGCGCGCCGGCGGGCGGCCGGGTGGTGCTGTTCGTCGTGGTCCGGTCGGCCGGGGCCCAGGCGGAGTCGTCGAAGCCGGGCTGGGCCTCGGGCGACTCGACGGAGTAGCGCCAGGTCGCCGCCGACAGGTCGGGCAGCTTGACCGGTACCGGGGCGGGGAGGTCGGCCCGGGAGATCAGCGTACCGGTGGCGGAGCGGCGCACCGGAGTGCGAGCACCGTTCCAGGTCACCGCGTGCACCGCCGCCGGTGCCCAGACTTCCAGCGGCTGCGCGGCCGAGGTGTCACCGGTCAGCGCGAGCGTGCCGCCGTGCACCTGCGCCGCGCGGACCAGTTCCGGGCCGCGCTCCAGCACCGCGCCGGCCGGGGTGTCCTGGCGCCACATGGTGTCCGCGGTGCTCTGGTCGGCCAGCAGCAGCGTCAGCGCCGGGCGGCCGCCGCCGGTGATCTGCACCTGGGTCAGCCCGCTGTGCGTGTAGTCCAACGTGAGGTCGCCGGTACCGGCGTCGTACCGGCTGGAGGCGGTGCCGGCGAGCACCCGTACCGTGGGGGTGCTGGCGTAGCGCAGCACGGTCTGCCCGGGCTCGCCGTCCCGGCCGTACAGCAGCGCCAGTTCGCCGCCGTCGCGCGGGAACAACGTCTCGACCTCCGAGGTGGAGTAGACCAGGTGCGCGGCGTCGCCCAGGTCGTAGTCGGCGACGAGGGTCTTCGCGTCCTGCCCGTTGAGCTGTGAGGACAGCGTGTAGTCGCCGTCCGGCGTGCTGATCGGGACCGTGAAGGCGTCGTCGGTGGTGGCGCTGGACGGGTTGTGTACGGCGATGAGGAACTGGGTGCCGGTCTCGGTGTTCACGTCGTGGTACACCCGGATCTTCGGGTTGGACGGGGTGAGCGGCGAACCGGCGTCGACCCGGAGGATCGGGGTGACGCTCTGCAGGAAGTACCCGATCTCCTTCATCGTGGCGGCTTTCGGCCGCAGTTGCCGCGCCTCGTCGATGGCCGCGCCGTAGTCGTACGAGGTGTACACGACGGGTGCCGGAAGCCAGCCCCACGAGGTGCCGCCGAACGTCATGTAGAAGTTCTGCATGGTGAGCCGGTTGGCGATGTTCGTGTCGTAGAAGACCCGCTCGTACCCCGGCCCTTCGCGCTGCGCCGTGCACGGGTACGTGCCGACGCTGCCCCAGTAGTCGAACCAACCGCCACCGAACTCCGCGGTGAACCCGGGTGTGGTGTTCGACGCGCTCGCCCCGCCCTTCGCGCCGCCGGTGCCCCAGATGCCCCAGTCCGGCGCGACGGACGGGCCGCCGACGGTGCCGTCGGTGTGGCAGGTGCCGCCCGGGTACCCGTCGAAGGCGTAGAGGTCGACCGGCCCCGGTACGGTGCCCGGCACGGTGGAGTCCGCCGGCACCCAGTACCCGTTGCGTCCCTTGTCGTTGGTGAAGATGGGCACGGTGATGCCGTCGGCCTTCGCCTTGGCGTCCAGGTGGTCGAGGTAGTCGCGTTCGCTGCTGCTGGTCGACGCGAGTTCGTTCTCGATCTGGTACGCCAGAACGGTTCCCGTGCCGTTGGTGAGCTGGTGCCGGGCCAGGATCGCGTCGATCCCGGTCTGCCACCCGTCGGTGGCGGCGAGGTAGTCCGGCGCGTTGGTGCGTGCCCTGCCGGCCTGCGTGGTCAGCCAGCCGGGGAACCCGCCGGCGTCCACCTCGCCGTTGATGTACGGACCCGGGCGCGCGATGACGTAGAGCCCGATCTCGGCGGCGTCGTCGAGCACCCGGTCCATGTCGCGCACCCCGGTGAAGTCGTAGGTGCCGGGTGCGGGGGAGTGGTATCCCCAGTCGAAGTAGATGGAGACGGCGTTGTACCCCTCGGCCTTCATCTTCTCCAGCACGTCCCGCCAGAGGCTCGGGCTGGGCAGCCGGAAGGGGTGGAACTCGCCGGACCACAGCGCCGTACGCCGTCCGTCGATCATCAGCGAGTACTGGTCCCAGGTGATCGCGTGCGTCGCGTGCGAGCCGGCCGGCGGGTGTGCCGGGGCCGGACCGGCGACCAACCCGACAACAACCAACAGGGCCGCGACGGCGGCGGCTCCCGCCTTCCGGACGAGGCGCATGGGGAGGACCTTTCCGCGGGACGCGACGTTCGAGTCTGTCGTATCGTGACCGGGCCCCGCGCGCCAAGTCAACAGACTCAATCATGTATTTCCATCCGTCGCGGACCGGCCCTCCGCCTCCGGACGGCCGGCACGCGAACCGGTGGGCCGGCTCCGGCGTACGCGGAGTCGGGCCGCGGGGAGCACCGCCGACCGGGCGGGTGACGTGCCGGCGCCGGCTGTTTGGGCCGGGAAGATCGGGGGATGGGGGCCAGATGCGGGTAGTGGTGGTCGGTGCGACCGGCAATGTGGGTACCGCCGTCCTGCGGCGCCTCGGCCGGGAGCCCGGGGTGGACGAGGTGACCGGAGTCGCCCGTCGGGCGCCCGGCACCGTGGCACCGTACGCCGGCGTGACCTGGAGCCAGATCGACGTCGGCGGCCCGCACGCCGTGAACGAACTGACCAATGCCTTCGCCGGCGCCACCACCGTCATCCATCTGGCGTGGCAGATCCAGCCGAGCCACGACCGGGCCAGGATCCGGCGTACCAATGTCGAAGGCACCGCGAACGTCGCGCAGGCCGCGATCCGCGCCAGCGTACCGTCGCTGGTCGTCGCGTCGTCGGTCGGCGCGTACGCACCCGCCCCCAAGGGCCACCCCGTGGACGAGGACTGGCCGACCACCGGCGTGCGCGGCTCGACCTACAGCCGGGACAAGGCCGACGTCGAGGATCTGCTCACCGACGTGGAGATGGCCAACTCCGACCTGCGGGTGGTCAGGCTCCGCCCGGGGCTGGTGTTCCAGCCGGCCGCGGCGTCACAGATCGCGCGCTTCTTCGTCGGGCCGCTGGTGCCGTTGAGCCTGCTGCGCTTCGGGCGGATCCCGGTGCTACCGACCGGGCCGCGCCTGCGGGTGCAGGCGGTCGACGCCGACGACGTCGCCGAGGCCTATGTCCGGGCCGCCATGTCGGACGTGCGCGGCGCGTTCAACGTCGCGGCCGCCGAACCGGTGCTGGACGCGCAGAGCGTGGCCACCCAGTTCCGCGCGCGGCCACTGCCGGTACCGGTGGACGTGCTGCGGCTGGCCGCCTCGCTCACCTGGCACGCCCGGTTGCAGCCGACCGAGCCCGGCTGGATCCGCCTGCTCGCCAACGCACCGCTGATGTCCTGCCGCCGCGCCGAGATCGAGCTGGGTTGGCGTGCCCGCAGCAGCGCGCTGGACGCCTTCACGGCCCTGGTCGAGGCGATGGCCGCCGGTACCGGCGCCGACTCGCCTCCGCTGCGCCCCCGGCCGTCCCCGGCCGCCCGTGCCCTCGGACTGCTGACCTGCCGGCTGCCCGGCCACGGCAACCCGTACTGACCGGCGGCGGGACCGGCGGCGGGGACCGGCGGCGGGCCGGCCGGCTCGCGCACCGGCGGCATGCCGGCCGTCCCAAAGGTCGGTCTCCGGGTCGGCCACCGTCTCAGAGGTCGGTCTCCAGGTCGGCCTCTGTGGCGCAGAGATGGCGGGCGAGCTTGGTGAGCAGGCCCCGGGTGCAGCGCGCGCTCGCCGCCGCGACGACCATCGCCGCGGTCGCCTTCCCGTTGCTGTCGCGGATGTGCCGGCCGACGGCGCTGACTCCGCGCGCGCAATGTCAGTCAAGCGCGCGGGCGGCTCGGCCGATCACGTCGGCGGGTTCAGCCGGTCGCGCCGGCGGGCTCAGCCTGTCTCATCGGTGGCCCAGTCGTTCCGGTAGCCGGCCCAGTCGGCCGCGGTCGCGGTGAAGTCGACGTACACGGCCACCCCGAAGTTCCGATGCGGCGGGTGAGCCCCGAGCGCCAGCCGGACACCGCGCAGGGCCGCGGGCATCGTCTCCGCGTCGCGGTGGTGGCGCAGGCTGTCGTCGTGATACGCGGGTACCCCGATGAACAGCGCGACGCCGGCCGGTACGGCGCCCAGCGCGAGCCCGGTGAGCCGCCGTACGTAGCCGCCGTACGTCGCCTGGGTCCACAGCCCGGTGTCGTACGCCATGACCGCCACCTGGTCCACGTCCAGCGCGAGCCGGTGCAGGTACCCGGGGGACCACACCGCCCGCCGGCCCGGCAGCAGCGCCACGCCCGCGGCGATGCCGGGCAGCGGAGCGAGGAAGCTCGCCGACAGCGACAGGATGGCGTGGCGCTTGCCGGTGAGCCGGTGGGTGGCGTGGAGCAGGGTGACCAGATCGGAGTCGCCGTTCTCGACCGGCTCGAAGTCGTAGTGGACGCCGTCGAACCCGTCGTCGAGCACCTGCCCCACGGCCGTGAGGATGTTCGCGCGGGTGGTCGGGGAGTTCAGGCGCAACTGCCCCGGTACCGGGTGGGCACCCAGCCAGGCCTGCACCCGGACGCCGGGCAGTGCCGCGTGCAGAGCGCCGATCAGCCAGCGGGCTCGCGGACGCAGGCCGGAGTCCAGCGTTCCGTCGTCGCGCAACGGTCCGGCGTGGACGAACAGGTCGTGGATACCGGTGCCGCGCAACGACGCCGCCAGACTGTCCACATCGGACTGTGTCTTGCGGCCGTCCACCCAGGCGTGCCCGAGCCACTCCGCGTCGTGTCCGCTGCCGCGGGCGGCGGCACTGGGCGTACCCGCGTCTTCCAGCAGCAGCGCCACCCAGCCGGCGGCCAGCAGCACGGCCAGGCAGGTGACCACCGCGGCGAGCGCGGTCACGGTCCGCCGCAACCACCGACGCCGGGACCACCCGAGTCGCAGCCACGCGAGCCGCAGCCACGCGAGCCGCAGCCACGCGAGCCGCCGGTACCGCGCCGGGGGAGTCTCCACCATGGCAGGATCCTGGCACATCGACCCGTCCCGGCCCGGGCTCAGCGCTCGCGCGATGCCGACCCGTGGCACGATCGTCGCGTGATCCGGACACTTCCGAGGGTGGTACCGGCGGCGCCGGACAAGCCGGTCCGCCCCGAGGCGCACGCGATCCAGCGTGCCTCGCGCGCACTCGCACA
>DASXOA010000193.1:0-16827 GCA_036494675.1 Rugosimonospora sp. | reverse complement strand
GTCAGCGAATCCGGCTGGCTCAGCGCATCCTCGAAACCAGCGACCTCACGATCGACGCGGTGGCGCAGAACAGCGGCTTTCTCAACGCCGGCAACCTCCGCAAGTACTTCACACGGTCGCTGCGTACCACACCGTCCGCCTACCGCAACACGTTCCAGCCCCGCCAGCCGGCGAGCGGCAGTGACGGCTCACGCCCACACTGAGTGCGCCGGCCCGGATCGTTACCGGATGCCGCCCGCCGCCCGCAGGTTCTGGCCGGTCATCCACCGACCGTCCGGCCCGGCCAGGAACGCCACCACGTCCGCGACGTCCGCCGGCTGGCCGATCCGGCCCAGCGGTGTCAGCCGCGTGAACATCTCCAGCGCCTGCGGCGGGTTGGTCGAGCGGAGCAGGTCGGTGTCGGTCGCGCCGGGCGACACCGTGTTCACCGTGATGCCGCGCGGCCCCAGTTCGTGCGTTGCCACGGCGGTGAACTGCTCCAGCGCGCCCTTGCTGCCGGCGTACACGCTGATGCCCGGGCCGGGAAGCACGGTGTTGAGGGTGGAGATGTTGACGATCCGACCGCCGTCGCGCATGTGCCGGGCGGCGTACTGCAAGGCGAGGAACGGTGCCCTGGCGTTGACCGCCATCATCCGCTCGTAGTACTCCTCGGTCACGTCCTCCAGCATGGCCGGCTGGAAGTCCCCCGCGGCATTGTTGACGAGGATGTCCAGCCCGTCGAGGTGCGTTTCGGCGTGCGCGAACAGCCGGGCGACGCCGCCGGGTTCACCGAGGTCCGCCTGCACGGCGTGCGCGGTGCCGCCAGCCTCCGCGACGGTACGCTCGACGTCCGCCGCGGCTTCGGCGTTGCGCGCGTACCCGAAGACCACCTCGGCGCCGTCCCTGGCCAGCCGCTCGACGATGGCCCGGCCGATGCCACGGGATCCACCGGTGACCACCGCGGCCTTGCCACCCAGCACGCCCTCCTCGATCGTCATGTCATCGAGTCTATGACGAGCGGATGGTCGGACTCGATGGCGCTGGGAGGTGTTCAGCCACCGCCTGAGCGTCCACAGTGGATGGACCGAGCCGGCGCTTGGCCGGGTGTCATCGGGCCGGGACGAGGGCGTCGTGGAGGTGGCGCATGGCCAGCAGCGAGGAACGCACCTCCTGGAGCAATTCGGTGGTACTCAGCGGCCGTCCCCACGCGCGGGTCGCGAGGTCGTCGAAGCCGATCGTCTCGATCCCGCAGCCGTAGCGGCTGCCGAGCAGGCGGACGGCGTCGCAGTGCTGGTGCCGCACGTACGGATCGTTGGTGACCAGCAGCACGCGCTCGGCCGCGGTCGGGGTGTGCACCTGCGCGGCCCAGCCAACGAGCGTGTCGGCGGTGTTCGCCCGGCGCGGCGGCCTGGTCGACGCGGCGGCCAGCACGTGGACCTCCTCGACACCCGGGCGCGGATCGGCCCAGATGCGGTGCCACCAACCGTCTCCCCCGCGCACGGTCGTCGGCTGCGAGAGGTCCAGGAACCTGTGCAGCGCCACCACCATCATGTCGGCCTCGGTCTCGATCGGGCCGAGTCCAAGCCGGATGCCCTCGCGGTGTTCCCGGTCGTGACGCCACCGCAGGCTGGCCAGCCCGGCCAGCGTCCGCGCGCGTAGGCCATCCGCGAGCAGCCGCACGGCGTAGTCGGTCCGGCCGAGAGTCACCCGGATGCCGCCGCCGAGCACGACGACGTGGTCGTAGCGCTCGCGTGCGGGACGGTCCCGTCCACCCAGGCCGAGTACGCGGATCAGGGCACGCAGCCGAGCGTCCAGGTCGGGCCCGAAGTCGACGCGGGCGGTGTCGAACCGCTCCTTGACCCCGGCCCGGAAGTCCCACACCCGGGAGAACTCCGCCACCCGGTCCAGCACCGACCCGACCGGGCCGTCCGGCACCTCGCCACCGAAATGCCCGACCAGTTCGGCCATCTCCGGCGACGTCACCCACCCGCCGATGGAGGCCAGTACCGCCGCCGGATCGGGTCCACCGGGCTCACACGGCGGCAGCGCCAACGATTCCGGTGGCCGGGACGCGACACGCTCCCGCTCGGCCAGGACTTCGGCGCTCACCGGCTCATGCACATCGGCACCCTACAACCCCGCCGAACGGTACCCGGTCGTCCGACGCGCCGCCCGGGCCGTGAAGCCCGGGCGACACACCCCCGTTCCCCCGGCGGCGCCGCCGCGGGCCTCCGCTGAGCGTCCGCGGCCCGACCACGAAGCCGCCGGTGTCCAGGTTCCGGCCTTCGGGGTGGTTGAATGCCGCATACGTTTACCGTGATGGATGCCGTGGACGCGGGCCAGGACCTTCACCGGTACTTCGTCGGTACTTCGCCGGCATCCTGGCCGTGCCACGGCCCCGGGGCAGCCGGTACCGTGCCGGCCGGTCGGCGGCGAGTGGCCGCAGTGGGGAGGCCGTACGTGTTCGGTGAGATCGTGCGGGCACACCGGCGGCGGCTGGGGCTGACCCAGGAGGAGCTGGCCGAGAAGGCCGGGCTGAGCGTGCGCGCCATCGGGAAGATCGAGACCGGCCGGATCGCCGCGCCCCGGCCACCCACGCTGCGCCTGCTCGCCGACGCGTTCGGGCTGACCGGCGCCGAATGGGACCAGTTGCGCCGGTCGGCGGCGGGCGAAGCGAGCGACCCACCGGTGGTACCCGCCCAGCTGCCGCCCGACGTGTCCGCGTTCACCGGCCGGGAGGAGCAGTTGGCGGCGCTGGACGCCATGGCGGCCGACCCGACGGAGGCAACCGCCGTCGTCATCTCCGCCGTCTCCGGCACCGCCGGCGTGGGCAAGACCGCGCTGGCCCTGCGGTGGGCGCACCGGGTGCGCGAGCGGTTCCCCGACGGGCAGCTGTACCTGAACTTGCGCGGATACGACCCGGAACGGCCGATGACGGCGGCCGACGCGTTGGAACGGCTGCTGGGCGGCCTCGGCGCGACCGATGGGCAGCTGCCGGTCGAGGTCGACGAGCGGGCGGCGGACTACCGATCGCGGCTCGCCGGGCGGCGGATGCTGATCCTGCTGGACAACGCGTCCTCCGCCGAACAGGTGCGCCCGCTGCTGCCCGGCGTCGCGTCCTGCGTGGTACTGGTGACCAGCCGCGACTCGCTGGCCGGGCTTGTCGCCGTACACGGGGCTCAACGCCTGCGTCTCGACCTGCTCTCCCCCGCCGAGGCGTACGCGCTGCTGCACCGGCTGATCGGTCGCCGGGTAGCCGAGCGGCCCGACGCCGCCGCAGCGCTCGCCGAGCGCTGCTCCCGCCTGCCACTGGCTCTGCGCGTCGCCGCCGAACTGGCCGTCTCCCGCCCCGCCGCCGATCTGGCCGACCTCGCCGATGAACTGGCCGACTCGCAGCGACGGCTGGACCTGCTCGATGCCGGCGACGACCCGCGCGCCTCGGTCGCCTGCGTCTTCTCCTGGTCGCTGCGCCATCTGCCGCCGGAGACCGCACGCGTCTTCGCGCTGCTCGGCGTGCATCCCGGACCCGACGTGGACGTGTACGCGGTCGCGTCCCTGGCCGGTACCGACGTCCGGACCGCCCGACGTACCCTCGACGCCCTCGCCCGCGCCCACCTGATCCACCCCACCGGGCCGGGCCGGTACGGCATGCACGACCTGCTGCGGTCCTACGCCGCCGGTGTGGCTGCCGGCACCGCCGACGTCCCCGCTGCCCAGGACCGGCTGTTCGAGTACTACCTCGCCACCGCCGCGGCCGCGATGGACCGCCTGTATCCGGCCGAGGCCGGGCACCGCCCGCGCGTACGCCCCGCGGCCACCCCGGTACCCGCCCTGACCGACGGCCCATCCGCCCAGTCCTGGCTCGATGCCGAGCGGGCCTGCCTGGCCGCGACGGTGGCACACGCGGCCACCCACGGCCGGCCCGAACACGCCGTCCGGCTCTCCGCCGTGCTGTTCCGCTACTTCATCGGCGGCGGCCACCCCGCGGACTCTCTCGCCGTCTACGGCCACGCCCGTGACGCCGCCGCCCGGGTCGGTGACCCGGGTGGCGAGGGCCAGGCCCTCAACGGCCTCGGCTCCCTGTACCTGCGGCTGGGCCGGCACGAGCCGGCGATGGAGCACTACCGCCAGGCGCTGGAACTGCAGCGGCGGGCCGGCGACGCGACCGGGCAGACCCGGGTGCTCAACAATCTCGGCGTCGTGGAACTCCAGCGGGGCCGGTACCGCCCGGCCGCCGGCTGGTTCCGGGAGGCGCTACGCGTGCTGCGCCGGGTCGGCGACCTCACCGGCGAGGCCCGGGCGCGCAACAACCTCGGCCTCGTCGACGCGGCGCTGGGCCGCAACGGGTCCGCCGCCGAGCACCACCGGCAGGCGATGGAACTGTTCCAGCGAACCGGCGACCCGATCGGCGAGGGGCGTGCGCTGACCGACCTCGGGATCATCGAGCAGCGACTGGGCCGGCACGGGTCGGCCGCCGAGTACCACCGGCGCGCACTGGACCTCGCTCTGCGGGCCGGCGACCGGGACGGCGAGGCGTGGGCGCGCAACGGCCTCGGCGAGGCCGACCAGGCTGGCGACCGTTTCGCGGACGCGCTCGCGCAGCACTCCGAGGCGCTCGACACCGCCACCCCCGCCGGCGCCCGAGACCAGCAGGCCCGCGCACACACCGGTCTCGGCAACGCGCATCTCGCGCTGGGCGACCCGGTCCGGGCCCGCGAACACTACGCGCATGCCCTCGCCCTCTACACCGACCTCGGCATGGCCGAGGCCGACGGAGTCCGCACCCGGCTGGCCACCGTCGCCAAGCTGGTGCCCGCGACCGCGCCGGGGGTCGCGACGGCGAACCGATCCACCGGATCGGTCACGGCTGAATAGAGCGCGCGTCCATACCCGGCGGCGGTCGCGTCCGTGACGCTTCAGCGACCGCGGTACGTCTCGCTCCCCCGCCTGGGCCGGTCGCGAGTGCCGGCGGCCGCCGGCATCTCGTCAGGTATCCGCCGGTGGCGCATCGACGGCGTCTGTGGCGTCCGCATCGGTCGCCTCACCGCTGGCCCCGTCGTCCGCCTTCCGCACGGCACCCGCGGCGGACCCGGCCTGCGTGGCCACGGTCCAGCGCTGGACGCGGGTCAGGGCCGTGAACGCGACGCAGCCGGCGAGCGCGGCGACGGTCACTATCAGGAAAGCCGTTGCGCTGTACGTGGTGCCCGGCGTGTGTCCGGCCACCGCGACGCCGAAGCCACCCCCCACGATGGCGAGGCCGAGGATCGCGGCCACCAGTGCGTTGCGCGCCTTCGCCTGCGTCGGCGACGATGGCGCGAGCAGCAGGATCGCTGTCAGGCCGGCGATCGCCGGGGAGTTGACCTGCCAGTTGTCGCGACCGTCCAGGACCCTCTGCAGCGCGACGCCGAAGGCGACGAACACGGCCAGCGCGACCACGAACGCGGCCGGTGCGGCGAGCCACGGGACGACTCTCAGCCGCGTCGTGGCGGCCGGGTCATCGAGGGCGGGAAGGCCGAGGAACGCGCGGGTACGGCGGCGGATCGCGCTCATCGGGCATCACCTCACTTCGGGTCGACGCGAGCACGTCGGCGAGGTCGCACCGGCATCGTCGCGCGAGGCTCGACATCGGGCTCGTACTGCCCACGTGTACCGGACTGCACGGCCATCGACGATAGCGCATCGGGGACGGACCAAGGTTCCTCCCGCCTCCTGTGCACATCTGCGCAAACGATCTGCTGCCCGTGCTTGGGGGCCACGTGATCCTAGGCGCATCGACCGCGTGTGCAAACGCCTGAGCATCTGCGGCGTTTCCGACAGTCGACCGGACCGGAGGGGGATGAACGGGCGATGGACTTCCAGAAAACTCGATGCGATAGTGGGTTCTCCTAAGTCATGTGTAGCGATCTATATAGACCAGTGGTATGTCCGAGTATCACGGAGCTTGCCGGGATCGCACGCGCTCGACGACCGGCTTCGCCTGGCGGGGACGGGATTCGACGCGCGAGCCGTCAAGGCCCGCCGCTCGGTCGCTGCTGTTGAGGGATGTACCTGCCGGCCACCGCGGAAGCGCACGTGGCTCCCGCCGGGCGCTCGGCATCACGCACGGATCCGTTGCGGCCAAAGGAAGTCGCCGGGCCAGGGACCTAGTGGTGGACACACAGCACGGGGGCAAACGTGATTGTGGCAGCTCCGGACATGTCCTTCGAGGTGAGTGGCGGGCAGCGTCGCGGCGCGCGTGATCCGAGTCCCGGCACGGCACTGGGCATGCGTGCCCCACCGCAACGATCTCGTCCGACGGGGGTACCGATCCCAGGCTTCGCATCCACCGGCCGGCGGGACGTCCAGCAATCACAGCAGGGAGATTGACGATGGCGCTTCCACGGATCCTCATTGCCGTGCCCCTCATCGCGGCCGGCGCGTTCCTCCCCGCTACCGGCCCCGCACCCGCGAAGGCACCGGCCAGTGCCGTTGGCATGGGCCATGAGGTCTTCACGACGGGTACGGTGCGGATACACGTCGGCGACACTCTCAAGTTCGTGAACGACTCGCGGTACATGCACATCATCGGGCCGGGTCGTGATGGGACGTTGCGTGAGGATGATGGTGATCCGTTGCAGCGTCGGGTTTTGATGCCGTCGAATGACAGGTACACGACGCCGCCGTTTACCGTGCCGGGCACGTATTACATCACGTGTTCGATGCATCCGGATATGACGGTGAAGGTCGTTGTTACTGATTGAGCTGCCGCCTGTGAGTGTTTGGCGCGGGTGGTGGGCGTGGCCGGTTGGTCGCGTCGTTCTGGTTGGTTTTCGAGTGTGTGGGGGGAGGTAAACATGTCTGGTCTCATCAGCAGCGCGAAGCACGTGCGCTACGCGTTGGGTTCGCTGACCGCGGTGCTGTTCTCGGTCGCGGTGGGTGCTCAGCTGTAGTTCGCGTCCGGATCGCGGTCGGCGGCCCGTGGGGTCGTCGGGTGTGGTCGACGTCGCGGCCGGGCGGATGCCCCGGGTGTGGGCTTCGCCCGGTCGTGGACCCGTTGGTAGGAACACAGGGGTAGGGGGAGTGTCGGTGTTGGAGACCGGTGTGCGGCAGTTGCGGATGGCGCTGGCGATGGTGTGGGGTCGTCGGCTCAATACCGGTAATCTCGCCCGGCTCGTGGCTGACTGCCTCGCGACGCTGGAAGAGTTCGGGGAGCCCGGCGCGGACGCGGGTGAGGTGATCGATGGTCCCCTCGCTGACCCGGCCGCCCGGCTGGACTTCGCGACCCGCGGACTGCGCCGTACCGCGGTTCGCCTCGCGGCGCAGTCACCGTTCTACGCCCGCCGGTTCGCCGCCGCCGGAGTGAACCCGGGCCGGCTGGACCCCGCCGGGCTGCACGCGATCCCGGTGACCGTGAAACAGGACCTCATTCAACGACCCGATGACTTCCAATGCGCCGATGTGTCCCGGTACCTCGCGACCCGGACCACCGGGACGACGGGGCGTCCGGCCGAGATCTGGCTGTCGCGTTACGAGATGGAACTGTGGTCCGCGATGGGTGCCCTGGCCGGGGTACTGCGCGGGGAGTTGATGCCTGATGACGTCCTGCAGGTCAACGTGTCGTCCCGGGCCACGGGCAGTGTCCACCTGAACGTTGCCGGGTGCCGCCTCGTCGGCGCCGCGTGCCGGGTCCTGGGTATCGTGCCCCCCGACGAAGCCCTCGACAGCCTCACCCAGCAGGGCGCCACCCAACTGACGACGTCGGCGAGTTACCTCGGCGAACTGGAAACCGCTGCCCGGCGACGCGGGATGGGCCCGAACGATTTCCAGCTACGCAGCATCGACGTCGGCGGTGAAGTCCTGTCGACCAGCCTGGCCGCGGCGGCCCGGGACACGTTCGGAGTCACCATCATCCGGGACCTGTACGCGATGACCGAGGTCGTCCCGGTCTTCGGCCGCACCTGCACCCAGGGCCACCTGCACTTCGACATCAACATGGGACTCGTGGAATACCTCGACCCGCACACCGGGCAACCCGCCGAACCCGGCGCGTTAGCCACCGTCGTCGCGACCCCGTTCTTCCCCTACCGCGACTGCACCCCGGTCTTCCGCTACGACACCCGCGACGTCGTGCGCCGCCTCCCCGACGAGACCCTGACCTGCGAAGTCGCCGCGCTACCCGGCACCGGCCCGATCGAGGGGAAAGCCGACGGACTACTCCACCTCGGCCCCCACGACGTCGTCACCCCACGCCAACTCATCGAAGCCATCGAAGCGTTACCCACCCGACCCTGGCCCGCCCGCTACAAAGCCACCGTCCACGATGGACACCTCGGGCTCACCGTGCCCGCCTCGACGGTCAGCGGCCTGAACGACGCCGATGTGGCCCGGCACTTCACCGACCGCGGCCTCGAAGTCACCCTGACCCTCGTCGACGACGACGAAGCCACCACCCTACGCCCGGTACGCGCCGACCTCCACGAAACCACGTTCGTCGCCCGCCCTGCTCTCATCGGAGCATGACATGAACAACAACCTGAGCAGCTCCCCCACCTTCCTCGCACTCTTCCAACTCGTCGTCACCACCATCGGCGCGACGATGGCCTGCCTCGGCGCCCTGTACTACCTACGCCGAGTCCGCCTCGAACGCCCCGCGATCGGCAGATTCAACGGCCGCGACGTCGTGTTCCTGTTCACCTTCCTCGTCGTCCTCCCCGGCCTCTACCTCTTCCTGCCCCAATGGGCCCTGACCACCGTGCTCGCCATCACCTTCACCGCCGCCCTGTCCATCGGCTTCCGCCCCATCCTGCCCCCAACCGCGCTGTGGGTCGGGATCGGCGCCCTGATCGGCGCGGACCTCTGGATGGGCCAACGCATGATCAACGACGTGGCCAACTGGCACTACGTCTGGGCCGAAAACAGCCTCGTCGTACTCCTCGCCGCGATCTCCGTCGCGAACCTCTACGTCCAAGGCGGCATGCAACTACGCCACATGGCCTGGTTCGCCGCCGGCCTAGCCATCTACGACTCCGTCTTCACCATCATCTGGCCCGTCTCCAACCTCCTCATCCGCGCCTTCGTCAACCACCCGCTCTTCCCCGCCATGGGCATGCGCATCCACTTCGACGAAGCCATCGTCGGCCTCGGCGACCTCCTCGTCTACGCCGGATACACCATCGCCGCCGTCAAAGCCTACGGACGCCCCGGCCTCCGAACCGCACTCAGCCTCGTCCTCATCTTCGGCGCCGCCATGCCCACCCTGTCCGGACTCGTCATCAACTTCGTCGACTCCCGCCTCGACGTCGTCATCCCCGCCCAAACCTACTTCGGCCCCGCCGCCCTCCTCGGCTACCTCTGGCTACGCCACCACTACGGCCGCGAACGCACCATGAAGGAATACCTAGCAAGCCTCAACACCGAACACCCCAACCCACCCACCACCCCAACCATCCCCGAAGAACCGAAGCTCGAATCCGAGCCGGTGGTCGCCTGAATTCGACGCCCCTTGGCCCGCTCTTCGGGTTGCGGGGCATGATGATTCGGCGCGTGGTTCGAGGAAAAGAGATCGTCGACGCATTCCTTGGTGGGCAGCCGCGGTTGGTCGCCGAGTTGTTCGATCCCGCGTACGCCAAGGATTTCTGCCGCTCGACGGCCGGGTAGCGCCCCGGCTCCGCCCAACGGCCGGGTAGCTCCCCGGTTCGGCCCGTCACCGGCACCTGCCCTCCGCATCCCGAAACGTCAGCGGAGTTCGCGTATTCGCCGGCCGTCCTTATTATCCCGTTTTATGATCCTTGCGAGGGCCATCCGTTTTTGGTGCTCAGACCGCTTTCTCGGCAGTTCTGAAACCCGCGGAGGGGACATGGCATCGATCCGAGCACGTCGAACACTGATCTCGGCGGCTGCCGTCGGCTTGATCGCCATCGCCGTGATCGCACCGGACCGGGCCGTCACCCCATCGCTTCCCCGCACGACCCTGGCCGGCGGCAGCGTGCCCGCCGAGCCGTTGGAGCCACGTCCCCCGCTACTGCCGGCGGATTTTCAGGGGAAGGGCCGATACATCGTTCGCGACCTCGGTATCGATGTTCCCTTCACCTGGCAGGGGCGGGACGGCGACAGTCAGATGATCGCCGGAGGTCCGGAGTATCCGATCTGGTTCACCAATCTGATCTACCACAACACGCTCTACACGCTCACCTACAAGTGGCCGAACATCCCGCTGAACCCGCCGCGCCCCTGCAGCAAGATCCCGGGGTTCTTCAACCTCCACCTGTTGAACGACAAGCTGAAGACCGCACGATTCGTGGGACCGGAGATCCTGCAGGGGAACAAGGATCGGCACGTCGACCACTGGCGGGTCGGCGTCGTTGGGGGCTTCACCCAGCCGGGAGAGGTTCCCCGATTCCCGATCGCCCTGGGTGACGTGTACGTCGACCAGGGGGATCCGACGCAGTGGTGGCAGGTGCTGCAGTTCGGCTTCCAGAACCTCTTCGATCCGGAGCTGGACGAGTGGTTCACGATGACCACGTTCAACCACCTGCCAGGACAGATCACGCTTCCCGCGAGGTGTCCGCCACCGACGTCGTGAGCCCGCGGCGGGTGCCTACCGCGCCGGCACCGGGACGCCGAGCTTTTCCGCGAGTTGCGTCATGGCGGCCCGGTCGTGGGCCGCCGCTCCGGTGAGTATCTCCCACGCTCCGGCGCCGAGCGGGAACCGCAGTGGCGGCTCCCCGTCGTCGTTGACCAGCGCCAGTACGGCTTCCGCTAACTCCTCCGGCTCGCTGAGCTTGAAGCCGGCCGGCACCTCACCCCGGATCAACGCCCCGATCTGGTCGACGATCGGCCGGTACTCGGGCAGCCGGGTGGCCGCGTCGACCAGCGAGGCACCGTAGTTGGTGGCGAACACGCCCGCCTCCAGCAGCGTGGTCCGCACTCCGGTACCGGCGGCTTCCAGCGCCAGCGTCTCGGTCATCCCCTCCAGTGCGAACTTCGCCGCCACGTACGCCCCGAGCCCCGGCATGGCCGACCGTCCCGTGGTCGAGGAGACCATCAGGACGTGCCCGGAACGCTGCGCCCGCATCAACGGCAGGACCAGCCGGGTCATCCGCCAGGGCCCGAGGAGCAGGGTCTGCAACTGCGCCTCGATCTCCTCATCGGCCAGTTCCTCGACCGCGCCGAGCACCCCGTACCCGGCGTTGTTGACCAGTACGTCGACGCCGCCGAACCGCTGCACGGCAACCCGTACGGCGGCGGCGCAGGCCGCCGGGTCGCGGACGTCCAGCGGGCACGTCTCGACCGTGTCAGGGTAGTGGTCGCGCAGCTCGGCCAGGGTCTCCGGGCGGCGGGCGGTGGCCAGCACCCGATCCCCCGCGGCGGCCGCGGCCCGGGCGAGTGCCCAGCCCAACCCCGATGAACATCCGGTGATCAACCAGCGTCGCGTCATGACCGCTCCTCAGCCTGCCGACCGGCCAACGACCGGCGTCGATCCGACCACTGTCCGTGCCGGCGCGGCCGAGATCAATCCCCTACCCGACAGCTCGGCAGGCGAGCCGCCAACACCGCCAGAATCAAGCCGGTCGGTCGATCCGGTTGCCCGGCGGTCCGGCGAGAAGCGCCGCTACTTCGGCCAGGTCCGCCGCCACCTCGGACAGTTCCGCGATCATGTCCGCCGGACTCTCTGCCGCCTTCGCTGGACTCGCCGCGGCCTTCGCCAGACTCTTTGCCGCATTCGGTGAACTCTCGGCCGCCTTCGGCGCGCGCTCGGCGGCGGGCCGTGCGGGGGCCGCCGAGCCGGGCGGCTCGACGCTCTCCAGCCGGACCGGCCCACTTGGCCGGGGTACCGGTGCGGGGCCGGTACCGGCGTTCCGCCGCGGGTCGCGGTACCACCACTCGTCCGGCCGAGCGGACGCCGGAACGACCGCGGCCGCACCGAACGGCGCCGCGGCCGGCTCCGCACGCTCGGACCGGCGGCGCAGTCCCAGCGCCAGGCCCACGATGGCCACGATCAGTGCGGCGGTGGAGCCCGCGATGAGCGGCCACACCGTGACGCGGTGAGAGTCGAGGGCGGGCCTGCTGGCGTGGCTCGGCGGGGCAGACGGCACGACCGGGGGGTTGCCGCGTGCGGTGACGCCGGACAGGCTCGCCGGGATGAGGATCTGGTACGACGCCTGGGCGGTCCGGGCCTTCTGGCCGGCCGCCGTGAGCGTGGCGCGGACCAGGCCGGTCAGCGACGCGTCGGCCCGCGTGGCGGCGTCCACCCTCAGCGGTACGACGATCGATTTCTGTTCGGCGGGCGACAGGGTACCCAGCGCGCACCGCGCGGGCGAGGGGTCCGCGTGTTGCTGATTCGCGCAGTCCGCGGGCATCGGACCGGCGCCGACCCCGCGCGGCACCACCACGTCCAGCGCCGCCGCGACGGGCAGGGCGCCGGTGTTGGTCAGCTTGATCCGCAACCGGCCGGGCACGTCGGGCCGGTCGCCCAGGGTGACGTCCTGGACCTGGAGGTCGATGCCGGAGGCGGGCGGCCCGGGCGGGAACACCACACCCCAGATGCCCTGGCCGCCTGCGACCTGGGCGTCGGCCGCGCTGGCCGTGACGGTGAACCGACCGGTCAGCGGCGCGAGGCGCCACGCGTCCGGGGACACCGCGACGGCGACCGGCAGGGCAACCGAGGCGTGCGGCGCGATCGAGGATACCGAGCAGTGGCCGCGCTCGCAGGCGCCGGTCGCCGCGTCGGTCACCCCGGCCGGAACGGTGTAGTCGATCCGGACCGCCGCGGCCACGGCACCGGTGTTCCGGACCGTGATCGTGAAGGACGTGGCGCGCGCATCGCGCCAGTACCCGGGGCCCAGCACCGCGTTGGTCGCGGACGCCGTCACCCTCAGCCCCCGGTGATGCCCGTGCGGTCCCGACCCCGCGGCCGTCGGGGACTGGCTCGGGCGCTCCGGGGTCGGCGAGGCCGGCGGCGGCGCGCTGTCGGTCGGCGTGGGCGTCGCCGACGCGTCCGGCGGGGACGACGGCGAATCTCCCGGGGCCGGCGTGTCGGCGACCGCGGGCGTACCGGTCGCGTCGGCGCCGTTCGCCAGTGCGGGAGAAGGGGCGAGCACCAGGGCGCCGAGCAGCACGGTACCGATGAGCGGGCCGAGGCTCGGAACAGCAGACCAGCGTGGCACGGGCACCTCGTGATCTCGTTGTGACTTGTTGTGAGGGCATTTCGCGGCTCGATTCTGTGGGCGCCGCGCCGGTCTTCGCTGGGAAATGACGAAAGAGATGACAGATAACACGGTCGATTGTTGACAAACGTGGCTGTCGATGCTGACGGTCACCTGGCTCGTCCGCGAGCCTTCCCGGACGCCGTAGCCACGGTGACTCAGAGTGAGTCCGTTGACACCAACAGCCAACCTCGGCATGATCACCTCAAACCCTGGTGATCTCTAAATGTCGATCGGTCGATTCCCCCACGACCGGTGATGGAAAGGTCGCAGCGTGGAACCTGGGTCCTGGCAACTCCTCCGATCCCCTTCCCACTCCGCTGCCGGCGACCGCATCCGCGGCGCCACGGGCCGTCCCCGACGCCTGGCCAGGATCGCCGTCGCCTGCCCCGTCACCCTGGCCACGGCCGTCGCAGCCGTCGTGGTCGGAGCGGTGTCGCCGACATCGGCGGCGACCATGGCAGCCGCGCCGGGCATGGCAGCGACACCGGGCATGGCAGCGGCACCGGGCATGGCAGCCAACACACAGAGGCGCTGAGCGCGGAGCGCGCGACGGATCGGGTGCGCGGTCCGCCCGCTCCGCGGGCGTTCGCGCTCATCGCCGGTACGCCGCAACACACGTCACGTCAGCAAGGAGGGAAGATGTCCGTTCACCGCTATTGGGGGTCGGGTGGGGCTTCGCGTCGCGTCCCGGCCATCGTCCCGCTGGGCTTGGTCGGCGCCCTGGCCGCCCTGTTCATATCCGGACCCACGGGCCACCCGAATCACACGTCGGTCGTGGCCGACAAGAGTGCCAGCATCCCTTCACCCAAACAGTATTTCGGGTTCGACATGGGTACGAGCGGAGAGCTCCAGACCTGGAATCAGGTGACCGGCTACCTCCACCTGCTCGGCGACCGCTCGAACCTCGTCACGTACACGAACTTCGCCAAGACCTCGCTCGGGAACGACTACCCGTACGTCCTGGTGAGTTCGGCGCAGAACCTCAGTCACATCAACCAGATCATGGCCGACAACGCGAGGCTCTCGGACCCGCGCGGCCTGAGCGCCAAGGATGCGCAGGCGCTCGCGCGCAAGACCGTTCCGGTCGTCTACGTCGAAGGGACGATCCACTCCACCGAGGAGGTCGGCACGCCGTCGATCGTGAATGCGATCTACCGGCTGGCCACGGAGAAGTCCGACTTCACCAACCGGGTACTGAACAACGCGGTCATGCTCTTCGTCCCCTCGCAGAACCCGGACGGGCAGATCCTCGTCAACGACTACTTCAACCAGACGGCGAACACGAACGACAACCGCGTCTATCCGGATCTGTACAGCCACTACGCGGGCCACGACGACAACCGCGACTGGTACCAGTTCAACCTGCCCGAATCCCGCGCCCGCGAGCAGCTTTTCGAGATGTACCACCCGGTGTACCAGGAGCTCATCCACCAGGACGCGCTCAACGCGCCGCGCCTGTACACCGCGCCCTATGCCGAGCCACTCGGCAACGGGATCGATCCGAACACCATCGAGACCGCGGGCAAACTCGGGCTCACCCAGGCGGAGGCGATGACCGCCGCCGGTGACACCGGCATCGGACACGGCAACTCCTACGGCGTCTTCTGGACGGCGGACGTGGCCGACCGCGACTCGTACACCGGATCGTCGATCCTGATCAACGAGATCGCGCAACTCAGCAACCTCGTGTACCCGGTGGTCAGCGCGAACGGGCAGCCGTTGGCATGCGGTCCACTGAGCAGCCAGGCGAACAGCATGGACTGCCCCAACCCGTACACGCAGACGACCTGGACGTTCGAGCAGGCCGTGAAGTACACCGACGACGCCATCTACGGCGCGGTCGACGAGGTCGCGAAGGACCCGCAGACCTACCTGTACAACAACCTCTACCAGGTGGCGAACGACGGCATGCACTGGACCGGCGGGCCGTACGCCTACGTCATCCCTGCCAACCAACGGGATCCGTACGCCACCTACCAACTGCTGAACACCCTCGACTTCAGCAAGGTCGAAATCGACCAGGCGAGCACGGCATTCGCGGCGAACGGGAAGACCTATCCGGCCGGATCGTGGGTGGTCAAGGTTCAACAGCCGCTGGGACGCTTCGCCAACGAGATACTCGACACCGACGCCTACCCGGACGTACGGGCCTGCTCGACCTGTCCACTCATCTTCCCGTACAGCGAAATGACCGACAACCTGGCCATGCAACTGGGCGTCGACGTCGAGCCGGTACAGGCCGCGTTCGATGCCCCGCTGCGGCTCCTCCACGGCGTCACCGCGCCCAAGGTAACCATGCCGGCATCGCCGACGGCGACCGGCGCCTACCTGGTCGACCCGAACTCCTACGGAATCGCCTCGTTCCTGTCCGCCCTGCAGAAGGCGAACCTGCAGACCTTCCGCACGGCCCAGCCGTTCAACGCCGCCGGACGGGCCTTCGCCGCGGGCACGATCGTGATCCCACCCTCGGGCCAGGCGCGTACCGTGCTGCAAACCGCGGCCAATGCCACCGGCATCCCGGTCTACGCGACCGACCAGACACCGCCGGTGCAAGGCTTCGAACTCAAGCCGGGTACCCGGGTCGGATTGATCCGCGGCCTCAACCAGCAGCCGGGTGGCTGGCTGGAGTACATGCTGGACCAGTACCACATCAACTGGAAGCCCATCACCCACGACGATTACGCGCACCTCGGCGATCAGTTCGACACCGTCATCCTCGGCGACGGGGTCTCGCAAGGCACCATCGAGACCGGCCTGAACACCGCGAACTACCCGTCCGACTGGGCGTGGGCCGCCGGTGTCGGCGTCACCGGATGGAACCAACTGCACGACTTCGTCACCAACGGCGGTAACCTGATCGCCCTCGGCAGCGCCTCGACCACAGCCCAACAGCTACTCGGACTGCCCATGCACAACGTCCGGACATCCGCGGTGAACGTTCCCGGATCGGAGCTGCGCACGACCTACGATCCGACCGTACCCGCGGCGTGGGGCATGCCGGCGCAGTGGCCGGTCTGGTACGACAACAACCCGGCATGGCAGATTACCGATACCACGAACGCGCAGATCGCATCGTCGTACCCCAACGACTCCTCGACCCTTCTCGCCAGCGGCTACGAGCAGGGCTCCGACGCGCTCAAGGGGGCGGCGAACATCGCCACCTTCACGGTTGGCAACGGGAAGGCGACCATCGCCGGCACCGATCTCAACTTCCGCGCCTGGACAAAGGTCGACTGGCTCGTCATCACAAACATGATCTATCAAGGGCCAGCCAAGCCGGTCAGCGCGACACAGTTGGCCACGCACCCGTCGTTCACGTCTCTGCCAACCCACTAGCCGGTATCGACGTCGGCTCGGGGTCGAAGGCCGGTATTCGGCCGCCTTCGGCCCCGAGCCGTCCATCCGCGTCGATCCGACCCGCCGGCGCGCGGCGGTGTAGGTGAAGACGGCCACGCACCCGGCCGCGGTCAGGCGGGCCAGCCGGAAGTCGAGGCCGAGGCCGCTCAGGCCGGTCGTGACCCCCAGGGTCACCCCGTAGTCGCAACAGATCACCAGGAGATAACGCAGCGCCTGGCCGCCGACCGGGGCATGGGAACGGAAGTTCAGGGTGCGGTTGAGGACGAAGTTGAGCGCGAAGGCGCTCAGGTACGCGATGCTCACG
>DASXOA010000192.1:0-6286 GCA_036494675.1 Rugosimonospora sp. | reverse complement strand
TCGGTCGTCCGGATCCGCGGCTCACCTGGGTCGACCAGGAGTTCCTGGCCGAACACGAGGTGAATCCGTGGGCCGGCGACAGGTCCCTGCCGCTGTGGCTGCCGCTGCCCGAGTACGCCGGCTTCCTGACCAGGGATGTCGGCTCCGCGCTGGCCGCCGGCCTCACCATCCGCGATCTGGGTGAGACGGCACGGGACACCCTGTCGTGGTACGTCGAGGCCGGCGAGCGGGGGCTCTCCAGCGGCCTGAGTGGCGAGGACGAGTCGGCGCTCCTGGCAGCCTGGCACCAGCGCGGCTGACGGCGCGGCCGACAGCGCGGCTGACGGCGCGGCTGACGGCACCGCGGAGGGAGGGGGCGCCCGCGGTCCGACGGGGCCATGTGGCGCGACTCACTTTCGACGGATCCGGGGCATCGCGGGCGGGCCATCGCCCGTTATCACAACGTGAACCGGCGATGGCTGGCGCCACCCCCTACCAGTCGGCACGCTGGCCGCTCCCAGGCAATCCACAGCTAGTCATGCGAACCTGAGCCGGTGGAAATGCGTCTTAGTAATTAGTACGGACCAGCCGGTCGTCACGAGGATGTGACGAGATGGCCGCCCAGGGCGGAATCAATGGGGTACTCCGTCTGTTGTGGTTGTGGCAAGTCCGGGGGGAACAATGCGAGAGACGGGGAGGGCCCCCAAAGTGGAGAACGAGAACGTCGCGGTGATGCGCACGGATGAGGTCGCCGAAGAGCGAGACCTGGTCGGTGTCTACCTGCACGAGATTTCCAGGACTCCGCTGCTCGACGCCGCACAGGAAGTTGATCTTTCGAAGGCGATCGAGGCGGGGTTGTACGCGGAGCACCTGCTCGACGAGGGCGAACTGCCCGAGGGCGTGCGCAAGTCGGAACTGATGACGCTCGTCGGCGACGGCGAGCACGCCAAGGACCGGTTCATCCGGGCCAACCTGCGCCTCGTCGTGTCGATCGCCCGTCGCTACGTGCGCTCGGGAATGCCGATGCTCGACCTGATCCAGGAGGGCAACACCGGCCTGGTGCGTGCGGTGGAGAAGTTCGACTACGAGCGCGGGTACAAGTTCTCGACGTACGCGACGTGGTGGATCCGCCAGGCGATCAGCCGGGCGATCGCCCAGCAGGAGCGGACGGTACGGCTTCCCGTGCACCTGGTCGAGGACGTCAACCGGATGCGTAACGTGCAGCGGCAGCTGACCCGCGAGCTGGGCGGCGACCCGGAGCCGGAGCAGATCGCGGCCGGGCTGGGCGTGCCGGTCGAGCGGGTGCACGAGCTGATCCGCTGGTCCCAGGACACTGTGTCGCTGGACACGCCGGTCGGCGACGACGGCGACACCAACCTGGGCGATCTGGTCGCGGATTCCGATTCGCCGTCGCCGGAGGAGATCGTGCTCGGCGCCCTGGAGCGCCAGCGCATCGAGGGCCTGCTGGGCCACCTCGACGACCGTTCGGCGGGCATCATGCGGGCCCGGTACGGGCTCGAGGACGGCCGCGAGCACTCGCTCACCGAGGTCGCCTCGCGGTTCTCACTGTCCCGCGAGCGGATCCGTCAACTGGAGATCCAGGCGTTGGGCCGGCTGCGTGAGCTTGCCCGGGCCGAGGGCCTTCAGGCCGCGTAGTTTCGACGCGTACTTCGAGCCGGCGTCCCCCAGGGGTCGCCGGCTCTGTCGTGTCGGGGGTCTGTCGTGTCCGGGGTCTGTCGTGTCCGGGGTGTCGGATCGGGAGTCTGTCGTGTCCGGGGTCGGGACGGCGATCCGCCCGCTACGGGGTCGGCGGGCGGGGTGCCGGGGTTCCGCCGAGATGCGCCGTGGCGTGCAGCGCGGCGGTCAGTTCCGCCACCTGGCGGCGCAATTCCTCGTGTTGCGCGGCCATCTTCGCGAAATTGCCGCCTAAGTGCTCAATGAGCTCTTCGGCCTTCCTGTCCGTTTCGTAGTCGTGCTGGGCCAGCTCCGACGCGATCTGGTCGCTGCGCTTCGCCGCGATCAGCAGGATCGCTCCCTGGAGCGCCGCCAGGCAGCTCAGCACGAGGTTGAGCAGGATGAACGGGTACTTGTCGAAGCCGGTGTTGCGGTTGAAGATCATCCACACGGCGAGGAACGCCAGGGCGGCGAAGACGAAGACCCAGGAGCCCATGCTGTTGCGCATCCGGTCCGCCGCGCGCTCGCCGAGGCTCAGCTGACGCTTGGTGCGTACGGCGGGATGGTGGTGCCAGCCGCATTTCGGGTCGTGAACGTGGGGGGTCGTCATGGGCACCAACGATGACACGGCCGTGGCGCCGGCGCGACGCCCCACGCGCAGGCGCCTAACCCCGGTATGCGATCACGAACGTCCGGGTGAACGGCAGGACCGTCCCGTACGGCCGGCGGGGGAAGGCGGTACGTAGCCCGGCCGCCACCTCGGCACGGAACTCCTCCCGCCGGTCCGCGTCCAGCGCCTGAAGGTACGGGCGCAGTCCGGTGCCCTCATACCACCCCAGTACCGGATCGTCCCCCGGCAGCACGTGCTGGTACGTGGTGTCCCAGGCATCGACCCGGCAGCCCAGCCCGGCCAGAACGTCGACGTACTCCCCGGCGGGACGGACGATCCCACCGGACGCCGAGGGCCGGCCGGAGTCGGCGATCGCGGTCAGCCGGTCGGCGAAACGGGGCCCCCTGGCGACGGTACGGAAGACGTGCGCCGCGCCGCCTCCGGCGTTCGCCGGTACCTGGAATGCCAGCGCGCCACCCGGCGCCAGCGCCTCGACCCAGCCGGCCAGCAGGTCGACGTGCGACGGCACCCACTGCAGGGCGGCGTTCGAGACGATCACGTCGACCGGGGCCTCGGGCCGCCAGGTCTCGATGTCACCCCGGGCGAAGTCGAGGCCCGGCCGGGCCAGAGCGGCGGCCTCCCCGATCATCTCCGGCGACGAGTCGATGCCCAGCACCCGCGCCTGCGGCCACCGGTCGAGCAGCGTGGCGGTGACGTTGCCGGGCCCGCAACCCAGGTCCACCACCCGGGCCGGCGCCGGCATCGCGATGCGGCTGACTAGGTCGGCGAAGGGGCGGGCGCGTTCGTCCGCGAAGCTGAGGTACAACGCGGGATCCCAGGTCGGCGAAATCATGCGTCCATCATTTCAGGCCGGGTCCGACGGCTGGCAAGTGCGAGCCGGATCGCCGCTGTACACGCGCATATACATATAGCTATGTTGCCCTCGTGGCGCACTTTCGCATCAATGAAGCGGCCGAACTGCTGGGGGTCAGCGCGGACACGGTCCGGCGCTGGGCGGACTCCGGCCGGCTGAACGCCCACCGGGACGAGCACGGCCACCGGCTGGTGGACGGCGTGGACCTGGCCGACTACGTCCGCCGCGCGGGCGAGGATACGGCGGTCGAGAGCCGCGCCGCGTCGTCCGCCCGCAACCGGTTCCGGGGTCTGGTCACCTCGGTCACCAAGGACACCGTCATGGCCCAGGTGGAGATCCAGGCCGGTCCCCACCGCCTGGTCTCCCTGATGAGTCGCGAGGCGGTCGACGAACTGGGCCTGGAAGTGGGCTCGGTCGCCGAGGCCGTCATCAAGTCCACCAATGTCATCGTCGAATTGCCGCGGGGGTCGACGCCTACACGCGGATAGGAGCATCCAATGTGGAGCAAGCTGCGCATTCTCGCCGTAGTTGCCGTGCTCGGATTGGCCGGCTGTAGCGGCTCGGACAGATCCGGCTCGGCGCCCGCCGCGTCCGGCTCCGCGAACGCGCTCACCGGTACCGTGACCGTCCTGGCCGCGTCCTCCCTGACCGAGGTGTTCGACCAACTCGGTAAGCAGTTCGAGGCGGCGCACCACGGCGTGAAGGTGAGCTTCTCCTACGGCGGCAGTTCGACCCTGGCTCAGCAGATCGTCAACGGCGCGCCCGCGGACGTGTTCGCCGCGGCGTCACCGGCGACCATGAAGACGGTCACCGATGCCGGGATGGCCGGCGACGCGCCCACCGTGTTCGTGCGCAACCAACTCATCATCGCCGTGGCGCCGGGTAACCCGAAGCAGGTCGCCGGGCTCGCGGACCTCCTCAAGCCAGGCATGAAGGTGGCGCTGTGCGCGGACGCCGTGCCCTGTGGCGCGGCGGCGAAGACCGCGCTCAAGGCCGCCGGCGTGAACCTCCGGCCGGTCACTTTGGAGCAGGACGTCAAATCGGCACTGTCCAAAGTGGAGCTCGGCGAGGTCGACGCCGCGCTCGTGTACCGCACCGACGCCAAGTCTGCCAGCGGCAAGGTCGATGGCGTGGAGTTCCCGGAGTCGGCCAAGGCCATCAACGACTACCCGATCGTGGCGCTGGGCAAGGCGCCGAACCCGGACGGGGCGGCGGCGTTCGTCGCCTTCATCCTGTCCGCGCCCGCACGCGACGTCATGGTTCAGGCCGGTTTCCAGGCGCCATGAGGCGAATCCCGCCGGTCCTGCTGCTGCCGGCCGTGCTGGGGCTGCTCTTCCTCGTGCTTCCGCTCGTCGGGCTGCTGGTCCGGACCCCCTGGGCCAGCGTCCCCCGGCTGCTCGCGGGGCAGGGTGCGCTGACCGCGCTGCGGCTGTCACTGGTCACCGCGACTCTCGCCACCGTCGTGGCGCTGGTGTTCGGGGTACCGCTGGCCTGGCTGCTGGCCCGCGTCCCGTTCCCCGGGCGCCGGCTGGTCCGCGCCCTGGTGACGATCCCGCTCGTGCTGCCCCCGGTGGTCGGCGGGGTGGCCCTGCTGCTGGTCTTCGGGCGGCGTGGGCTGGTCGGTTCGTGGTGGGGCCTGTCGTTGCCGTTCACCACCGCGGGAGTCGTGGTCGCCGAGGCGTTCGTGGCCATGCCGTTCCTCGTGGTGGCGGTGGAGGGTGCGCTGCTGGCGGCGGACCTGCGGTACGAGGAGGCGGCGGTCACCCTGGGCGCGGGCCGGTGGACCGTGTTCCGGCGCATCACGCTGCCGATGATCGGTCCGGGCGTGGCCGCCGGGGCGGTGCTGTGCTGGGCCCGTGCGCTGGGGGAGTTCGGGGCGACCATCACGTTCGCCGGCAACTTCCCCGGCCGTACCCAGACCATGCCGCTGGCGGTCTACCTGGCGTTGGAGTCGGATCCGGACTCGGCGATCGTGCTGAGCCTGGTGCTCCTCGCGGTCTCGGTGGTCGTCCTGGTCACCCTGCGCGGCCGCTGGGTCGGAGCGGCGAGGGTGGGTACGTGAGCGTGGTGGGTACGTGAGTCTGCGGGCTCGGGTCGTGGTGGACCGGCCCAGATTCCGGCTGGACGCCACCCTGGAGGTCGCCGACGGCGAGGTGGTGGCGTTGCTCGGGCCTAACGGCGCCGGCAAGACCACCGCGCTGCGCGCCCTGGCCGGCCTGACGCCCAACCGGGGGTCGGTCGTGCTCGACGGCGAGGTGCTCGACCGGGTGCCGCCCGAGCGGCGGCGGGTCGGCGTGGTCTTCCAGGACTACCTGCTGTTTCCGCACCTGTCGGTGGTGGAGAACGTGGCCTTCGGGCCACGGTGCCGGGGAACCGGCCGGGCCGCCGCCCGCCGGGAGGCGATGGGGTGGCTGGAGCGCGTCGGGCTGAGCGAGTACGCCGAGGTCAGGCCCCGGGCGCTGTCGGGCGGCCAGGCGCAACGCGTGGCGCTGGCCCGGGCACTGGCGGTACAGCCCCGGCTGCTGCTGCTCGACGAGCCGCTGGCCGCGCTGGACGCGGGTACCCGCCTGGAGATCCGGGCCCGGCTGCGTCACCACTTGGCCGGCTTCGAGGCGGCCACCGTGCTGGTGACCCACGACGCGCTCGACGCGATGGTGCTGGCCGACCGGATCGTGGTGCTGGAGCGGGGTGCGGTGGTCCAGGACGCTACCCCGGTCGAGATAACCCGCCGGCCCCGTACCGAGTACGTGGCCCGGCTGGTGGGTCTGAACCTGTACCGCGGTCACGCCGGCGACGGCGTCGTGGAGTTGATCGCCGGCGGCCAACTGGTGGTCGACGCCCCGGTAGCCGGTGAGGTGTTCGTGGCGTTCCCGCCGTCGGCGGTCGCGCTCTACGCCAGCCGTCCCGAGGGCAGCCCGCGCAATGTCTGGCGGGTGACCGTGGTGGGGGTGGAGCGGCAGGGCGACCGGGTCCGGGTCGAGCTGGCGGGGTCACCGCCGGTACTGGCGGACGTGACTCCGGCGGCAGTCGCCGAGCTGGGACTGCTGGCGGGCCAGCCGGTCTGGGCGGCGGTCAAGGCGACCGAGGCCCATGCGTACCCGGCATAGCAGGCACCGGCACAGCGGGCACCGGTGGACGGGTGGCCGTCC
>DASXOA010000191.1:0-19829 GCA_036494675.1 Rugosimonospora sp. | reverse complement strand
CCGATCGCGGCCACCTCGACGTACCCGACGAAGTACGTCGACAGCTGGGTCGAGGTCAGCAGCGCCCGGCGCCACTTGCCGGCCGCCTCGCCCTCCTCCTGGAACCCGCGACCGGTCATCAGCGCCATCGCGTCGTCCTCGGTGAGCCCGTCGCAGTGCACCAACTGGTCGATGATCGCGTTGAGCGTGCAGCGCAGCTGCATCTTGAGCTGCTGGAGCCGGACCGGCGCGCCACCGAAACCGGAGTCCGCCATCAACTCCTCGGCGTAGACCGCCCAGCCCTCCACGAACGGACCCGACCAACCCAGCGACCGGACCCTGGTGGAGCCGCGGTACCGGCGGGCGTGCGCCAGCTGGAGGAAGTGCCCCGGCATCGCCTCGTGCACCGTGAGGTTGCGGACCATGTGGTCGTTGTACTCGCGGTAGAACGACGTGATCCGCTCGGGCGACCAGTCGCCGGGCGCGGGTGAGATGCAGTAGAACGTGGGTACCTCGGTGGTCTCCAGCGCCCCGGGCGGGTCGCAGTACGCCACCGCGACGCCCCGGGCGAACTCCGGCATCTCCTGGATCACGCACGGGTCGTCGATCAGGGACACCAGCTCGAACGCGCGCACGAATTCGGTCGCCTCGTCGAGGCTGTGCTTCGCCAGGTCGACGATGGACGTGTTGTCGGGGTGATCGTCGGCCAGCCGGTCCAGGGCCACCCGTACCGTCTCGTCGGTGGCCGGACCACCGGTCAGCCCGGCAGCCGCCTCCCGCAGCTCTCCGCTCACCCGCTCCAGCGTGGCCTCGGCGCGGGACATCACCTCGGCCGCGGTCAGGCCGGTGTCCAGCGTGTGCCACAGCCGGGCCTCCCACAGCCGCCGCCCCAGGCGCGGATCGCGGCCGGGGCCACCCTCGGCGAGCCGGGCTCCCAGCCAGCCGCCGAACTCGTCCAGCGCCGCGCGGGCCCGCTCGGCGGCCGGCTCGACGCGCCCGGCCAGCGCCGGCGCCTCGGCCAGCAGCCGGGGCACCTCGCCGGCGATCAGCCCGGCGGTGCCGGCGAATTGGCCCTGCGCCGTCTCCAGGTGGATGCGCGGGCACTCCACCAGGGTGGCGCGCGCGGTGGCCAGCGTGTCGGGGATGGCCTCCAGCCGTTCGGCGAGGCTCTCCAGCCGCTGCGCGACCGGCGCGTACGGCCGGGAGATCAGCGCGTGCAGGAACGTGCCCGGGTTGTGCGCCAGCGGGTTCCACTCGTGCTCGCGTACCTCGGTGTGCTCGAAGAGCAGCCGGTCCACGAGCGACATGAGGACCTCGTAGTCCACCCGCTCCTGCGCGCCGAGCGCGTCATCGTCCACTTGGGACAGTGCGGCCGACGCCTCGCGCAGCATCGCCACGTCCCGCGCGACACCGTCGGCGGAGAAGTCCGGCAACCGGCCGTCGAACCGGTGGTCCCCCGCGTCGGACGCCAGTTCGGGGTTGGCTTCCAGAACGGCCTCTGCCACGCGCTCGGCGATGGTCACAAAATCGTCGGACATCCCAGCAACCTACCTGAGCAGCCTGCCGATCGCGGCGACGGCGTCCCGCAGCCGGTCCGGCGGCACGGCGGCGTACCCGATGGCCAGGCCGGGCGGTCCGGGCACGCCGACCCGGGTGGAGGACAGGGCCAGCGCCCCGATGCCCTGCGCAGCGGCGCGGCCGGCCAGCGCGACATCGTCGACCCCGGCCGGCAGGGTGACCAGCAGGTGCATGCCGGCCGCCACCCCGGTGACGGTGGCCCCGGGAAGGTGCTCGGCGATGGCCGTCACCGCCACGTCCCGGCGGGCCCGGTACAGCCGGCGGACGGTACGCAGGTGCCGGTCGTACCCGCCGGAGGCCAGCAGGTGCGCGAAGGCGAGCTGTTCCAGGACCGGTCCGCCGTTGTCGGCCGCCGACTTCGCCGCCGCGAGCTCCGCCATCAGCCCGGCCGGTCCGGCCAGCCACCCCAGCCGCAGCGCCGGGGCCAGCGCCTTGCTGACCGAGCCGACCAGCGCCACCGACTGGGTCGCCATGCCCTGGAGGCAGCCCACCGGATCGCGGTCGTAGCGGAATTCCGCGTCGTAGTCGTCCTCGACGATCAGGCCGCCGGTGCGCCCGGCCCAGGCGATCAGCGCGGTCCGGCGCCGGGGCGAGAGCACCACTCCGGTCGGGAACTGGTGCGCGGGAGTGACGACCACGGCACCCAGCCGGCCGCGGGACAGCGCGGCGACGTCCAGCCCGTGGGCGTCGACCGGCACCGGTACCGGCCGGAGCCCGGCCGCGACCAGGTGCTCACGGATCGCCGGGCTACCCGGATCCTCCACCCCGATCCGGGTCGCCCCGCGAGCACGCAGCACCGCCGCCAGCAGCGCCAGGGCCTGTGCCGCGCCGGAGGTGACCAGCAGGCCGGCGGGCTCCACCCTGGCCGCCCGCACCCGGACGAGGTAGCCGGCCAGTTCGGCGCGCAGCCGGGGCGCTCCGGCCGGGTCTCCGTAGTCGAGGTCGCTGTCGGCGGCGGCGCGCAGCGCGCTCTCGTAGGCGCGGCGCCAGGCCTGCCGGGGAAACTGACCGAGGTCCGGGATGCCGGGCCGCAGCGCGACGGCCGGCGTTCGCTTCGCCGGGGCGGGGGGCGCCGGCGGGGCGGCGGTACCGGTCGCGACGAACGTCCCCGAACCGTGCCGGGCGGTCAGCCGCCCCTCGGCGAGCAACTGCTCGTACGCGCCGACCACGACCCCTCGCGACACGCCGAGCTCGGCGGCCAGGTCGCGGCTGGCCGGCAGCCGGGTGCCGGCGCCGAGCCGCCCGTCCGCGATCGCCTCGCGCAGCGCCGCCGCGAGTTGCTCCCCGAGTGCGGGTCGGCGGTGGTCGAGCACGAACAAGTGGTCCCCTAGCTTCGACTCCGAGTGGCTCTTTTCAGTAGACCACTGGGCTCCGTACCGTCGCCAGCATGCGATCGACCGGAGCGCTGCTGTGCGCCACCGCGATGACCCTTCTCGGCAGTTCCTTCCCGGTGAGCCGGGAGCTGACCGGGTACCCGACGCTGACCGGTCAGGCGGCCCGGTACCTGGTCGCGGCGGTGCTGCTGGCCATGCTGGTACCGCACGGTGGCGGCCGGGGTCCGCGGCGGCGGGAACTGCTCCGGCTCGCCGGGCTCGCGGCCACCGGGCTGGCCGCGTTCAACGTCTGCGTGCTCGCGGCGCTGCGGCACGCCGAGCCGGCCGTGCTCGGCACCGTGATCGGCGGCACCCCGTTACTGCTCGCGATCCTCGGGCCGGCGCTGGCCGGGCGCCGCCCCGCCACGCGCCTGGTGGGCTGCGGCGCCGTCGTGGTGGTGGGCATCGCGCTGGTACAGGGCGGCGGGCACGCGAGCGCGGCGGGGCTGTGCTGGGCGCTCGGCGCGCTGGCCGGGGAGGTGTTCTTCTCGCTGCTGGCCGCGCCGCTGCTGGCCCCGTTGGGAGGGGTACGGGTGTCGGCCTGGGCGTGCGCCCTGGCGGTACCGCAGTTGGTGGTCGCGGCCGCGGTGACCGGCGAGTGGCGGCGGCTGCGGGCACCGACCGCCCTGGAGGGCGCCGCCCTGCTCTACCTCGCCGTGGTGCTCACCGTGGTGGCGTTCCTCTGCTGGTACGGCGGGCTGCGCCGGCTGGGCGTCGAGCGGGCCGGGATGTTCGCCGGGCTGCTGCCGGTGGCCTCCCTGGCCGGTACCGTCGTGATCGATCACACGGCACCGGCACCCGTCGCGCTGCTCGGCACGCTGGTCGTCGCCGCCGGCCTCGGCGCCGGTCTCGCCGTGCCGGCCCGGCCGGCCGCGCCAGCCGACCCGCTCCCGGTGCCGTTCCCCGACGAGACGCTGGCGACTGGGGCACCGACCGGTGGGGTACCGGCGGATGAGGTGCCGGCCGGTGCGGTACCGGTGGATCAGGGGGTGCGTTCGGCGGCGCGTACCCGCTCGGCGTAGGCCGTCACCGCGCGGCGCAACGCCGCCTCCGCGTCCTCGGGGCTGTCCGCCACCATGCGCAGCAGCCGGGAACCGAGCCCGCCGCCGTCCGGCCCGCCGCCAGCATTGTCGCCGTCCGAGCCCTCACCGGCCGGCTCGATCGCCAGCCCGGCCCGCTCCACCCGGGACAGGATCTTCGCGGCCAGCGTGAGCGCCGGCTGGGACCAGGCGATGCCCTCCAGTACCGAGGTCCGGCCCTTCTCCGCCTTCTTGATCCGCTCCCACTGCTCGGTGATCTCGTCGAGGTCCTCGACCGGCTCGGCACCGAACACGTGCGGGTTGCGCCGGATCAGCTTGTCGACCAGGTCCCCGGCGACGTCGTCGATGCTCCAACCCTGCCCGTCCGGCAGGTCCTCCGCGAGCCGGGCGTGCAGCACCACCTGCAGCAGCACGTCGCCCAACTCCTCGCGCAGCGCGACGTGGTCGTCCGCCTCGATCGCGTCGTACGCCTCGTACGCCTCTTCCAGCATGAACTTCGCCAGGCTGCGGTGGGTCTGGGCCAGCTTCCACGGGTCGCCGCCGGGCGAGGCCAGCCGGTCCATGACGGTCACCACGTCCAGCAGCCGGGCGCCGGGCGGGTCCCAGGAGCCGTACATCAGCTCCAGGTCGGCCACGCCGGGCTCGCTGGCCAGCCGCAGCCCCAGGGCGCGGGCCAGGTCCTCGTCGCCGCCCGGACCGGCCAGCCAGACGGCGGTACCGGCGGCGAGCAGGTCGGCCACGCCGTCCGCGGTGACGGTCACCGGCACTCCGGCGGCGCGCAGCGCGGCGGCCTGCGGGCCGTCCACGGCGGTGAACACGGGTGCGGCGCGGACCGCGTCCCAGGCGGCGGCGGTCAGCAGCCCGGCCGGCAGCCGGGGCGAGGTGACCAGCAGGACGATCCGCCCGGGCATCGGCCGCTACTGCTGCGCGGGCTGGTCGCTCGGCGCCACGGTGGGCGTGAGGTCGACAACCGGAAGGCCGCCTCCGCGGCCGGCGATCGTCAGCTGAGCCACCGCCAGATCCTGGCCACTCTGGGTCGGGACGGTGGCGAGGACGACGCTGGCCGGTTCGTACCGGGGGTTCAACGAGACGTTGTAGCGCTTCATCGCGTCGGTCAGCTCGTTGCGCACCGTCACGCTCTTGCCCAGTTGCGTGGCGAACTGGCTCTGCAGCGCCTGCTTCACGGACTGGAAGTCCGAGGGACCGGCGGCCTGCTGGTTGACCAGCAGGTTGAACGCGTCCCGGTAGTCCGCGTCGGTGACCTTGCCCGCGGTCGCCTTGTCCGTCAGCAGATCGACGTATGCCTGGGTGGTCGCCGCGAGCTGGATGTAGGAGTCGTTGGCGGGCAGCCCGTTGCCCTGCGCGAAACTCTGGGCGAGGCTGTTGGCGTCGTCGGTCGGGGCGGGGAAGCCCTTCTCGATCGAGTAACGCTTTGCCACCTCCACGAAGACCTCGTCCGCGGCGATCTGCTGCCGGAGCCCGGCCTCATTGCCAATGTTCGCCCCGTTCTTCTTCAATTGGCTGATCGTTGTGTCGATCGCCTGATTGGTGAAGCGGGTATTTCCGACGTAGGCGGCATCGGCGCCGGTCTCGAACCGGCATCCGGTCAGCGCGACGAGAGCGAGCACGCCGGTTGCGGCGGCGGCGATCAAGCGGCGGCGAGGCATGGGCCACACTCTCTCACGCCGGCTGGCCAGCGGTGCTGCGGGGGGCTTGCGCCGGTTTCGGCGCATCGAGTACCGAGGTGATCAGCTCGGCGCACCAGTCCAGCAGGGCGGTGTCCCGCATCGGCTCGCCGCCCACCCGGCGGGTCGACGGCCGGGGCACCGACACCTGATCGGTGGCCGTCTTGTAGACCGCGTCCGGGTACAGGCGCCGCAGGCGCAGTTGCTTGGAGTCCGGCAGCGGCATCGGCGAGAACCGGATGTGGCGCCCCTGGAGGGACACGTCGGTCAGCCCGTACGAGCGGGCCAGCAACCGGAACCGGGCCACCGCCACCAGGTTCGCCACCTGCTCGGGCGGCGTGCCGTACCGGTCCTGCATCTCGGTCACCGCCTCGCCCAGCGCCTGCTCCGAACGGGCCGAGGCGAGCTTGCGGTACATCTCCAGGCGCAGCCGCTCGACCCCGATGTACTCGTGCGGCAGGTGCGCGTCGATCGGGAGGTCGATCTTGACGTCGGCCTCCTCCTCTTCCGGCTTCTCGCCCTTGAACTGCGACACGGCCTCGCCGACCATCCGCACGTACAGATCGAAGCCGACGCCCTCGATGTGCCCGGACTGCTCGCCGCCCAGCAGGTTGCCCGCGCCCCGGATCTCCAGGTCCTTCATCGCCACGTACATGCCGGCGCCCAGTTCGGTGTGCTGGGCGATGGTCGCCAGCCGCTCGTGCGCGTGCTCGGTCAGCGGCTTCTCACCCGGGTACAGGAAGTACGCGTAGGCGCGCTCCCGGCCACGACCGACCCGGCCCCGGATCTGGTGCAACTGGGCCAGGCCGAGCAGGTCGGCCCGCTCCACGATCAGCGTGTTGGCGTTCGGGATGTCGATGCCGGACTCCACGATGGTCGTGCAGACCAGGACGTCGAACTCCTTCTCCCAGAAGCCGACCATCACCTTTTCCAGGGCGTCCTCGCCCACCTGGCCGTGCGCCACCGCGATCCGGGCCTCGGGGACCAGGTCGCGCAGCCGGCGGGCCGCCTTCTCGATGGACTCCACCCGGTTGTGCAGGTAGAACACCTGGCCGTCGCGCAGCAGCTCGCGGTGGATGGCGGCGGCGACCTGCCGGTCGTCGTACGCCCCGACGAAGGTGAGCACCGGGTGGCGCTCCTCCGGCGGGGTGGCGATGGTGGACATCTCCCGGATGCCGGTGATGGCCATCTCCAGCGTCCGCGGGATCGGCGTCGCACTCATGGTCAGCACGTCGACCGCGGTGCGCAGCTGCTTGAGGAACTCCTTGTGTTCCACGCCGAAGCGCTGCTCCTCGTCGACCACGACCATGCCGAGCTGCTTGAACCGGGTGCTGTTCTGGAGCAGGCGGTGGGTACCGATGACGATGTCGGCGGTGCCCTGGGACGCCATGTCCAGCGTCTGCTCCGCCTCCTTCGGCGTCTGGAACCGGGACAGTTGGCGGATCTGCACCGGGAACTGGCTCATCCGCTCGGCGAACGTGTTGTAGTGCTGCTGCACGAGCAGGGTGGTCGGCACCAGTACGGCGACCTGCTTGCCGTCCTGTACCGCCTTGAACGCCGCCCGTACCGCGATCTCGGTCTTGCCGTACCCGACGTCGCCACAGATCAGCCGGTCCATCGGTACCGGCTTCTCCATGTCCGCCTTGACCTCCTCGATCGCGGAGAGCTGGTCGGGCGTCTCCGTGTACGGGAAGGCGTCCTCCAGCTCGCGCTGCCACGGCGAGTCCGGCCCGAACGCGTGGCCCCGGGAGTTCTGCCGCGCCGCGTACAGCTGGATCAGCTGGGCCGCGATCTCGCGTACCGCCTTGCGTGCCCGGGCCTTCGACTTCGCCCAGTCCGAGCCGCCCAGCTTGTGCACCGTCGGCGACTCGCCACCGACGTACCGGGAGAGCTGGTCGAGCTGGTCGGTCGGTACGAACAGCCGGTCGCCGGGCTGGCCGCGCTTCGAGGCGGCGTACTCGATGACCAGGTATTCGCGCTCCGCGCCGTTGACCGTGCGCTGCACCATCTCCAGGTACCGGCCGATGCCGTGCTGCTCGTGCACCACGTAGTCGCCGGGCCGCAGCTCCAGCGGGTCGATGGTGTTGCGCCGGCGGCTGGGCATCTTGCGCATGTCCCGGGTGGACGCGCCGCGCCCGCCGGAGATGTCGGTACCGGTGACCACCGCCAGCCGGGACGCCTCGTCGACGAAGCCGACCTCCAGGCCGCCCGTGGCGATGACCACAGTGCCCGGCACCGGCGGCTCCCCGATGTCCTCGGCCAGGGTGACCCCCAGGCCGGCGTCGCGGAGAACCTCGACCGACCGCTGCGCCGGGCCGTGGCCGGCGAACACCATGGCGATCCGCCAGCCGTCGCCCGACCAGCGCTTGAGGTCGTCCAGCACCCGGCCGGTGTCGCCGTGGTAGAGCGGCACCGGCTGGGCGGACAGCGCCAGCGCCCGGCCGAGGTCGGGCGTCACGATCGCCTCGGGAACGGGCTCCTCCCACGGCTGCGCCTCCACCGGCGCGGCCGCCTCCACGACACCGAACGGCGAGATCGACCACCAGGGCTGGCCCAGCTCCGTCGCCGTCGCCCGGACCTCGGCGAGGGACCGGAACGCGGCCGCGCCGAGGTCGATCGGCGCCTGCCCGCCGACCGCCGCCGCGGCCCAGCTCGCCTCCAGGAACTCCGCGCTGGTACGGACCAGGTCGTGCGCCCGGGTCCGGATGCGCTCCGGGTCACACAGCACCACGATGGTCTGTACCGGCATCTCGTGCAGCAGCAGCCGCAGGTCGCCCGGTACCAGCACCGGAGACAGCGACTCCATGCCCTCGACCGGGATGCCCTCGGCCAGCTTGTCCAGGATCTCGGCCAGCGCCGGGTGCTCCACCGCCAGCTCGGCGGCACGGGCCCGGACCTCCGGAGTCAGCAGCAGTTCCCGGCAGGGCGGCGCCCACAGCCGGTCGGCCGGCGCCAGGGTGCGCTGGTCGGCGACGGCGAACGTGCGGATCTCCTCGATGTCGTCGCCCCAGAACTCCACCCGCAGCGGGTGCTCCTCGGTCGGCGGGAACACGTCGAGGATCCCGCCGCGTACGGCGAACTCACCGCGCTTCTCCACCAGGTCGACCCGCGCGTACGCGATGTCGGTCAGCCGCCGTACGACCTGTTCGAGGTCCGCGCTGCCGCCGGTACGCAGCTCGACGGGTTCCAGGTCGCCGAGGCCGCGCAGCTGCGGCTGGAGTACCGATCGGACGGGTGCGACCACGACCCGTACCGGTCCGCGCTCGTCCGGGTGGGCCAGCCGGCGCAGTACCGCCAGCCGCCGCCCGACCGTGTCCGACCGCGGCGAGAGCCGCTCGTGCGGCAGGGTCTCCCAGGCCGAATACACGACGATCTGGTCCTCGGGCAGCAGGCAGCCCAGGGCATTGGCAAGATCATCGGCTTCCCGGGAGGTCGCGGTCACGGCGAGCACGGGCCGTCCGGCCCCGCCGGTCCGGGCGCCGCCGTCTCCGGCCACCTTGCCGTCGCCGGCCGACTTGCCGGCCGCGGCCCGGCCGCCCGACCCGTTGCCGGCCGCGACGTCCCCGTCCACCGCTGCCGCCAGTGCCGCCACGACGAACGGGCGCAGCGCGGCCGGCGCGGTCAGGTCCAGTTGTTCGGCGGCCACCGGATTCACGGCGTTGCCCCCGGCAGAGTCGCGGGCAAGATCGCGCGCGGTGGCCAGGGCGGGGTCGGCGAGGGCGGATTCCAGGAGGCCGTAAAGCTTCATCAATGTCACTTTCCGTAGTCAACGGGCACGCGACAAGTCCCCCTCGCCCAGGTCGGACGGGGGGTATGCGGTCAAGACTACTCGCGGCGGGGGTCCTCCCGACGGGTGACCGCCGGCAGGGGCGATCATGGGAGCCGCCACCCGACCGGTCCGGTGGGCGCCGACGTGACGAGCGCCTCCGTTCCGGCCGGCCCGGCACCGGATACCATGCCATTGCCGGACAACGCGGTCCACCCGACGATGCCCTCTCCAAGGAGCCAACGTGGCCGATCGCAATGATCCTGGCGCAGCGCTACGCGCCGACATCCGCCGCCTTTCCACCCTGCTCGGCCACACCCTGGTCCGGCAGGAGGGGCAGGCCCTGCTCGACCTCGTCGAGGAGGTCCGGGCGCTGGTCCGCGCCGACGCCGCGGAGGCGGCCGCCCGGCTGTCCGCCGTCGACGTGGGTACCGGCACCAAACTGGCCCGCGCCTTCTCCACCTACTTCCACCTGGCCAACGTCACCGAGCAGGTGCACCGTGCCCGCGAGCTGCGCAGGTTCCGGGCCGAGCGGGGCGGCTGGCTGGACCAGGCGGCACAGCTGATCTCGGAGCGCGGGGTACCGGCCGACGAGATCGCCGCCGCGGCCCGGCGGCTGGCGATCCGCCCGGTGTTCACCGCGCACCCGACCGAAGCGGCCCGCCGCTCCATCCTGTCGAAGCTGCGCGGGGTCGCCGACCAACTGGACGCGGAGGCAGCGGCGGCCGCGCTCTTCGGCCCCCCGGCCAGCTCCCCGGCTGGCCCCCCGGCCGGCTCGCCGGTTGGCCCCCCGGCCGGCTCGCCGGCAATGGCGGACGGCACCGTGCGCGCCGCCGACAGGCGGCTCGCCGAGCTCATCGATCTGCTCTGGCAGACCGACGAGCTGCGGCTCGACCGGCCCGACCCGACCGACGAGGCCCGCAACGCGGTCTACTACCTGACCGACCTGTACGGCGACGCCGCACCCCAGGTGCTCACTCACCTCGCCGACACCCTGCGCGGCCTCGGCGTCGAGACCGCGCCGACCGCCCGGCCGCTCACGTTCGGCACGTGGATCGGCGGCGACCGGGACGGCAACCCGTACGTGACGCCGGCGGTCACCCGCGACGTCCTGCTCATCCAGCACGAGCACGGGATCCGGGCGGCCGAGTTGGTGATCGACAGCCTGATCAACGAGGTGTCCGTGTCCCGCCGGCTGCGCGGAGTGTCCCTGGACCTGTCCGCCAGCCTCGCCGCCGACCTGGAGAAGCTGCCCGAGTTGGCGCAGCGGTTCCGCCGGGTCAACGCCGAGGAGCCGTACCGGCTCAAGGCGCGGTGCATCAAGGTCAAGCTGGCCAACACCCGCACCCGGCTGGCCGCGCAGGGTCCGCACGTGCCGGGTCGCGACTACCACGGCTCGGCCGAGCTGGTCGCCGACCTGGAGTTGATGCGCGCCTCGCTGGCCCGCAACGCCGGACAGCTGACGGCGACCGGGCGGCTGGCCGAGGTGATCCGCACCATCTCCACGTTCGGGCTGCACCTGGCGACGATGGACGTCCGCGAGCACGCCGAGGCGCACCACCGGGTGCTGGCCCAGCTGTTCGAGCGGGCCGGCGAGGTGCGCAGCTACCAGGCGCTGTCCCGCGAGGAACGCACCGTGCTGCTGGCCCGCGAGCTGAGCAGCAAGCGACCACTGTCCGGTGTGGACACTCCGCTGACCGACTCCGCCCGCAAGACCTTCGACGTGTTCCGCACGATCCGCCAGTCGCAGGAGCGGTTCGGCCCGGAGGTGATCGAGTCCTACATCATCTCGATGACGCTCGGGGTCGACGATGTGCTGGCCGCCGTGCTGCTGGCCCGGGAGGCCGGGCTCGTCGACGTCCACAGTGGACAGGCGCGGGTCGGCTTCGTACCGCTGCTGGAGACCCCGGCCGAGCTGGACGCCGGCGGCGACCTGCTGGACGAGCTGCTGTCCCTGCCGGCGTACCGGGAGCTGGTCCGCGCCCGCGGCGACCTGCAGGAGGTCATGCTCGGCTACTCCGACTCCAACAAGGAGGCGGGCATCACCACGTCGCAGTGGTCCATCCACCGGGCCCAGCGGTCGCTGCGCGACGTCGCCGCGAAGCACGGCGTGCGGCTGCGGCTGTTCCACGGTCGCGGCGGCACCGTCGGGCGCGGTGGCGGCCCGACCCACGAGGCGATCCTGGCCCAGCCGTTCGGCACGCTGGACGGGGCGATCAAGGTGACCGAGCAGGGCGAGGTCATCTCCGACAAGTACACGCTGCCCGCCCTGGCCCGGGAGAACCTGGAGCTGACCGTCGCCGCGGTGCTCCAGGCGACCCTGCTGCACACCGCGCCGCGCCAGCCGGCCGAGGACCTGGCGACCTGGGACTCGGCGATGGACGTGGTGTCGGCGGCGGCGTTCACCACGTACCGGGGCCTGGTCGAGGACCCGAACCTGCCCGCGTACTTCTGGGCCGCCACCCCGACCGAACTGCTCGGCGCGCTGAACATCGGGTCCCGGCCGGCCAAGCGGCCGGACTCGGGTGCCGGCCTGGCCGGGCTGCGCGCGATCCCGTGGGTGTTCGGCTGGACACAGTCCCGGCAGATCGTGCCGGGGTGGTTCGGCGTGGGTACCGGCCTCGCCGCGGCCCGGGAGGCGGGGCTGGCGCCGGTACTGGCCGACATGTTCGGCCGCTGGCAGTTCTTCCAGACGTTCCTGTCGAACGTCGAGATGATGCTGACCAAGACCGACCTGAGCATCGCGGCGCGGTACGTGGAGACGCTGGTACCCGAGGAGCTGCACCCGATCTTCTCCAAGATCCAGGAGGAGTACCGGCAGACCGTGGACGAGGTGCTGCGGATCACCGGGCAGCCGGCGCTGCTGCAGAGCCAGCCGGTGCTGGAGCGGACCCTGGCGGTACGCGACTCGTACCTCGAACCCCTGCACCACCTCCAGGTCGCGCTGCTCGCCCAGTACCGGGCCGGCCGGGGCTCACCGGGCTCGGTTCGCCCGGCGGCCGCCGATCCGACCCTGGAGCGGGCGCTGCTGACCACCGTCAACGGGATCGCGGCCGGCCTGCGCAACACCGGCTGAGCGCCGGGTCGCGTCGTCGACGCGGCCGACGAACAGGCAGGTTCTCGGCGCGGCCGACGAACAGGCGGTACGGCAAACGGCTGGTCCACAGCTTCGTGGGCCAGCCGTTCACGTTCTGGGCGACCGCCGTCAGGACCGGTCGCGTGGGCGACCGTCAGGGGACGGGCGCGTAGTTGGCCGTCAGGGGACGGCCGCGTGGGCGACCGCCGTCTGGGACGGTCGCTGAGTTGGCCGCCGTCAGAGGATGGCGGCGTCCAGTGCCATCTCGTCCAGCGTTCCGTCCGGCTCGCCGTTCTCGATGTCGGCGAAGGTGCGCACCTCGGCCTCGGCCGGCTCGGCCGGCGCCGGCTGTTTCGCGGCGTGCTCGCTCGGACAGCCCCGCAGGTTCGTCATCAGGCATCTCCTTTTCACCAGTGATGTCGGGTACCCGCTGGAATCCCGGTTTGAACCGTGATGGTCGTCTCACCCGGAAGATTCGCGGGTTGAGCACTACAGGCCGTGGTGCCCTTGGCCCCGGCGCGGTGTTTTGCAAGACTGTCCCCTCGGGCTGCTGAGGGGATGGTCATGAGCGGGTGGGTACTGCCCGATGAGGTGCTGCGCGATGCTCCCACGTACGCGCCGCGGCGCTATGAGCTGGCCGACCTTGAGCTGCTGCTGTCCGGCGGGTACGCGCCGCTGACCGGCTTCCACGGCCGGGCTGAGCTGTCCAGCCTGGCCCGGCGTGGCCGGCTGCCCGACGGGACACCCTGGCCGGTACCGGTGACGCTGGAGGCGCCGGCCGCACTGGCCCGGACGCTGGACACCGGGAATCCCCTGCAACGGGTACTGGTGCTCACCGACCCCGAGGGTGCCCCGGTCGCCGCCGTCGACGCGATCGACATCTGGCCGGCTCGTGACGGAATGTACGGAATCGGCGGGCCGGTACGGCGGATCGGCGACGGTGGCCACGGGCCGTTCCGGCGGCTGCACCGCGCCCCCGAGGAGGTCAGGGCGCTGCTGCCACCCGGCCGGGTACTCGGAGTGATCACCGATCGGCCGCTGCACCGGCCTCAGTTGGCTCAGATCGCGCACGCCGCGCGGACGCTCGCCGGGCACCTGCTGGTCCTGATTCCGGTGGCCACCTGCACGCCGGACGGCCTGCCGGCCGAGGCGCTGGTACGCAGCGTGCTCGCCGCCCGGGACCGGATGCCACCGGCCACGGTGGTCGCCGTACCGCTCGCCTCGCACGGCGACGAGATCCGTGACGCGTTGCTGCGGGCCCGGGTGGCCGGCGCCTACGGCGTCACCCACCTGCTGTCCACCGGCGAGACCATGATGTCCGGCGGCGGGCCGCGGGTGCTCATCCCGCGCGAGCTCGCGTACGACAGCCGGGATGGGCAGTGGCGCGGCCGGGACGACATCCCACCCCGGTTCCGCCGGCTCGCCCTGTCCGGCGCGGAGATCGACAATCTGCTCGACCGGGGCAGCCCGCTGCCCGAATGGCACACGCCGCCGGCCGTCGCCCGTGAGCTGACCCGCGACCGGCCGCCGCTCCGGCAGCGCGGGCTGGTCGTGTTCCTCACCGGCCTGTCCGGCTCGGGCAAGTCGACGATCGCCCGCGGGGTGGCCGACGCGCTGCTGGAGACCGGCGAGCGCACCGTGACCATGCTCGACGGCGACGTGGTGCGCCGCGAACTCTCCGCCGGGCTGACCTTCTCGAAGGCCGACCGCGACCTGAACATCCGGCGTATCGGCTGGGTGGCGGCCGAGGTGGCCCGGCACGGCGGCATGTCGCTGTGCGCCCCGATCGCGCCGTATGCGGCGGCCCGGGCCACCGCGCGGCAGATGGCCACGGATGCCGGGGCCGGGTTCGTGCTGGTACACGTCGCGACCCCGCTGGCGACCTGCGAGGCACGCGACCGCAAGGGGCTGTACGCGAAGGCCCGGGCCGGCAAGCTGACCGGGATGACCGGGGTCGACGACCCGTACGAGGAGCCGACCGACGCCGACCTGGTGCTGGACACCTCGGAGATGACGGTCGAGGGTGCCGTGGGCGCCGTGCTGACCCACCTGTCCCAGGCGGGTTGGATCGAGTCTCGCCGCACCTCGCGCTAGCCACGGTCGCTCCACGCGAGTCTCGCGCTACCCGGGTCCCGCCCATGCCCGGGCTCCCGCCGCGGGGCGGGCGGCCGGGACCGTCAGAGATCTTGGAGGATGCGCAGAGCGCGGGAGACCTGGCGCATGGTCGCGGTGTCGGCGATCTCCACCCGGTCGACGAACCAGCGCTTCATGGGCGACGAGAGCCGGTCCGGCATGACCACGTAGTCCCCATACTCCACGGCGAGCGGTGAGTCGCGCAGCCGGTCCTTCTCCACCACCTCGGCGACCAGGATCACCGGGACGTCCGTGCCGTTGTACACGTCAGAACTGATCACCAGGCCGAGTCGTTCGCGGGCCCCCTGGATGAGCCAGATCTCGCCGCGCTGCACGCCGCTCCTATTGGTCTGGGTCGCTCGCCGGCCCCCGCCGACCGGGCACACCATAGATCTCCGCGTCGATCATCGCAATCTCCCGCTCGTCGGCCAGCGCGGCGGTTTCGTCGTCCAGTCCCGCACGGCGGATCGCGTCGGCGTGCGCGTTGAAGATCTCCCGGAGGCTGCGCTCGCGGGCGGCCCGGTCGACCCAGGCAGACAGCGAAACGCCGTCGCGCTGGGCCCACTGCCGGGCCTCGGCGATCGTGTCGTCCGAGAAGGAGAGAGTCACCTTCGCAGTCATACCGGCGATCCTACCCTCAGCAGTACCTACGGTCATCCCAACTGGCATACCCGGCACCCCCACCGCCCCCGGTTCGTTAAAGGGGACAGAACCTGACAGGGGGCGCCGTGGTACGCGTCATCTTCATCGGCGGCCTCGGCCGCAGCGGTACGACTCTGCTGGAGCGCGTGCTGGGCGAACTGCCCGGCGTCTGCCCGCTCGGCGAGGTGGTCCATCTGTGGCGGCGGGACCTCTGCGACGACGAGCGGTGCGGATGCGGCCGGCGGTTCTCCACCTGCCAGTTCTGGCGGAAGATCGGCGAGCGCGCGTTCGGCGGATGGCAGAACATCGACCCGGTACGGATCCTGGCGCTGCGCGACGCCGTCGAGCGCAGCCGGCACATCCCCCGGCTGGCCGGCCGGCGGTTGGCGGATCCGCACAACGAACTGGTCGCCGAGTACGCCAGCTACTACGCCCGGGTGTACCGGGCGGCGGCCCAGGTCAGCGGTGCCCGGGCGGTGATCGACTCATCCAAACACGCCTCGCTGGCCTACTGCCTGCGCTGGTCGGACCAGATCGACCTGCGGGTGATCCACATGGTCCGGGACAGCCGGGGCGTGGCGTACTCGTGGACCAGGTCGCAGGACCAGCCGGTGGCGACGCCCGAGGAACCGGACCGGTACCAGCCGGGACGTGCGGCGATGCTGTGGAACGCGCACAACGCGGCGTTCGGGCTGCTGCGCCGCCGGGGCGTGGCGGTACACCGGATCCGGTACGAGCAGTTGCTCGCCGACCCGGCAGGGACGGTGCGCCGGATCGCGGAGTTCGCCGGGCTGGACGGCATCGGGTCGCTGGACTTCCTCACCGGCGACGCGGTACGGCTGCGGCCGTGCCACAGCGCCGGCGGCAACCCGATGCGGTTCGCCAGCGGTGAGCTGGCGCTGCGCCGGGACGAAGGGTGGCGGGCCAGCATCCCGCCCCGGCAGCGCCGGCTCGTCGGTGCGCTGACCGCTCCCCTGCTCACCGTGTACGGCTACGGGAGGCATTGAGACATGAAGTGGCCCTCGGTCGGCGTGGTCGTACCCACCCGGAACCACCCGCACATCCTGCGCCGCGCGCTGAACGCGATCGACGCGCAGGCGTACCCCGGCCCGCTGCGCGTGATCGTGGTCTACGACCAGGCCGAACCCGACCACCGGCTGGACCGGGACGGCGACCGGCCGGTACGGGTACAGGCGAATTCCCGGCGGCCCGGGCTGGCCGGCGCCCGCAACACCGGCGTCCTCGCCTCCGACAGCGATCTGATCGCGTTCTGCGACGACGAGGCCGAGTGGCGGCCCGGCAAGCTGACCGCACAGGTCGAGGCGCTGAGTGCGGCGCCAACCGCCGACCTGGTCAGCTGCGCGGTCGAACTGGCGTACCGGCACCACCACAGCCCACGGCTGATCGGGCAGACCCACATCGGGCTGGATCGGCTGATCCGCTCGCCGATCGACGCGCTGTGCTCGTCGAGCTTCCTGATCCGGCGGCCGTCGCTCGTCGAGCCGCAGGGCTGCGGGCTGTTCGCCGAGGACGCCCCGGGACGCCAGAACGAGGACTGGGACCTGCTGGTACGGGCCGCCCGCCGGGCACCCATCGAGCACGTCGACGAGCCGCTGGTACGGGTGCGGTGGCGGCCACAGGGGCACTACGGGTACGAGTACGCGGCCAGGATCTCGTCGCTGCGCTGGATGATGGCCCGGCACCCGGAGATCCGCGGCTGCCCGCCCGGTGCCGCCCGGCGGGGAGCGCAGCCGGGCCACTGGTCGATGGTGAACGGCAACCGGCCGGACGCCGGACGGCACCACTGGGCGGCGGTGCGCAACGACTGGTCCGGACCGCGTACCGCGTTTCCCGGGGAGCACAGCCGGAGCCGGGTTGTGGCGGAGGCGAGCACCCCCGACGCCCCATAGCGGAGCACAGCCGGAGCCGGGTTGTGGCGAAGGCATGCCCGCCGGACGCGTCGCCGGCCGGCGGGGTCGAGCGGCAACTTTCCTAGGCGGCTTTGTCGTACCGGGCGACTACCGTTGGCGCCATGCCCACCATTGATGAACGCGTCGACCCCCCGGGTGCCGACGATCCCGGGCACGTCGGGCCCGAGCCGGTCGACGAGCGGTTCACCGTCGCATCCGGCGTCGGGCTTCACCTCCGCCGGTGGCCGGGCCGGCGACGGCCGTTCCTCCTGGTGCACGGGCTCTCCTCCAACGCCCGGCTGTGGGACGGCGTGGCCCGGATCCTGTCGGCGGCCGACCATCCGGTGACAGCGGTCGACCTGCGCTCGCACGGCGAGAGCGACGCGCCTCCGGGGGGCTACGACACCGCCACGGCGGCGGACGATCTCGCCGCGCTCGGCATCCGCGACGCCGTCGTGGCCGGCCAGTCCTGGGGCGGCAACGTGGTGGTCAACTTCGCCGCCCGGTACCCCGACCTGGTCGCGGCGCTCGCGCTGGTCGACGGCGGGTGGCTGGCCCCCTCGACGGAATTCCGATCCTGGGAGGAGTGCGAGGCCGCGCTCCGACCTCCCGAGATCGACGGGCTGCCCGCCTCCCGGCTGCGTGAGTTCCTGCGCGACTCGCACCCCGACTGGTCTGCCGAGGCGCTCGCCGCGACCGAGGCCAACCTGCGGGTCTGGCCCGACGGCTCGCTGGGCCGGCGGCTGTCCATCGACCGGCACATGCGCATCGTCCGGAGCATGTGGGACGACCCGCCGCAGCCCTATTACCCCTCGATCCGGGTGCCGGTGCTGTTGATCCCGGCTCTGTCCAGCGATCCCGAAGCGGCGGCCGGCCGGCGGGCCCGGGTCGAAGAGGCGGCCCGGGCGCTGCCCGACGCGACCATCCGCGAATATCCCGACTCCGACCACGACCTGCACGCCCAGCACCCGGCCGAGTTGGCCGACGATCTGCTCGGGCTCGCCACACGGCTGGCGGCGTGATGGTTCGGCTGCTAGTGATCATGGGAAGCGGGGAAACCGCGCCCACCATGGTCAAGCCGCACCGGGCCATCTTCGAGCGGCTCGGTGACGCGCCGGCCGTGCTGTTGGACACGCCGTACGGATTCCAGGAAAACGCGAGCGACATCTCGACCCGGGCGGTCGGCTACTTCGCGGCCAGCGTGGGCCGCCGGGTCGACGTGCTGTCCTGGCGCACGGTTCCGCCGGCGGGGCTGGACCGGGAGCGCGCGCTCGCCTCGCTGGGCGACGCGGCCTGGATCTTCGCCGGTCCGGGCAGCCCCACCTATGCGCTGCGCCAGTGGCGGGACACCCCGATCCCGGACCTGCTCGCCCGGCGGCTGGCCGGCGGCGGGGTGGTCGTCTTCGCCAGCGCCGCCGCGCTGACGCTGGGCTCCCACACGGTGCCGGTCTACGAGATCTACAAGGCCGGCGAGGAGCCGTCCTGGGCGCCGGGCCTGGATCTGGTCCGGGAAGCGACCGGGCTGCCCGCCGTGGTCATCCCGCACTACGACAACGCCGAGGGCGGGCACCACGACACCCGCTTCTGCTACCTCGGCGAGCGCCGGCTCTCGGTGCTCGAGCGCTCGCTGCCGGAGGAGTCGTTCATCCTCGGCGTCGATGAACACACCGCCGTGCTGCTGGACCTCGACTCCCGTACGGCCTCGGTGGTGGGCAACGGCACGATGACCATCCGCAGGGCCGGCCGCAGTGTGGTGCATCCGAGCGGATCGACGCTCGGGTTCGACGACCTGGCCGCCGTGGACGCCGATGCCATGCCTGCCGGTACCGGCCCCGCCGCCGGCAGAGGCTCCGCCGCCGGCACGGGCTCCGCCTCCGGCACCGGCCATGCCACCGGCACCGGTCCGGGCGCCGTACTCGGCGTCGGCGGCACCGCCGCGTCCGGACTCGACCTGTCCACAGCAGACTCATCGGTGTCGTCCACCGGCTCGCTGCGCGCCGACGTCGACCGGCTGGACGCGAGGTTCACGGCGGCGTTCTCGGTCCAGGACGTCGACGGGTGCGTGGCCGTGATCCTGGACGTCGAAGAGGTGCTGACGGCCTGGGCCGCGGACACTCTGACCTCGGACGAGGGCGACCATGCGCGGGGAGTCCTGCGCCGGATGGTGGTGCGCCTCGGCGAACTGGCGGCGACCGGCAGCCGGAGCCTGGCTCCGATGGTCGAGGCGCTGCTCGAGGTGCGGCGCCGGGCCCGCGACGGCCGCGACTTCGCCACGTCGGACCGCATCCGGGACCAGTTGGCGGCGGCCGGCATCGAGGTGCGGGACACACCGGACGGGATGGACTGGGAACTGCGCTGACCCGTTTGGGGGGCCGGCCGCGACACTCGGGGCAGGGCCGCGCGACCGGCGCACGCCAGGCCGTGACCTTCGCACGCAGGACCGCGCGACCGGCGCGGGCCGGGCCGGGCCGTGACCTTCGCACGCAGGACCACGACTTCGCAGCCAGAACCACGACAGGCGCGCAGGACCACGACTTCGCACGCAGGACCGTGACCTTTGCATGCAGGACCACGACCGGCGCGGCGGGCTGCGGCCGGGAGACCCGCCCGGGGCGAGTGAGACGAGCGCGGGGGGCCCGGAGTTCCG
>DASXOA010000190.1:0-30855 GCA_036494675.1 Rugosimonospora sp. | reverse complement strand
TCCACGCGCTCAGCATCGCGCTGGTGGTGTTGTCGTTGACGCGTTCCTGGCGCAGCGTCCACGCCTCGGTGCGGGCGTCCAGGGCGAGGTTGTAGACCTTCCGGACGCACCCGAACGTCCGCGCCAACTGCGCGGCCTGCGCGTCGGTTGGGTAGAAGCGGTATTTAAACGCCCGCTTCACAGTCCCGGCCACGGCTCACAAACTAGCAGGCTTGTTTATGAACCCTGCGGGGGCGCGCGGGTAAACACCGATCCGCCTAAACGCCGGATCGGCTATTCCTGCCCTGCTCCGCAGGAGTCCCGTTTCCTCCCCGGCCTGAAGGCCGCAGTATCCACGGAAGGAATCTGATGACCCGCGTGTACCTGACCACGACCATCCCGTACGTCAACGCCGCACCGCACCTGGGCTTCGCCTTGGAGGCCGTACAGGCCGACGTGCTGGCCCGCCACCATCGCCAGCGCGGCGACGAGGTGCGGCTGTCGACCGGAACCGACGACAACTCGCTCAAGAACGTGCTGGCGGCCGAGGCGGCCGGGGTACCCGTGCAGGAGTTCGTCGACGGCAACGCGGCGGCCTTCGCCGCACTGCGGGAACCGCTCGCACTGTCCTATGACGACTTCATCCGCACCAGTCGCGATCCGCGCCACCACGCCGGCGTACGGCGGCTGTGGCACGAGTGCGCCGCGGCCGGGGACCTGTACCAGGCCCGGTACGAGGGCCTGTACTGCGTCGGCTGCGAGCACTACCTCACCGGGGACGACCTCGACGGCGGGTGCTGCCCGGAGCACCGGGTGCCACCCACCCGTGTCGCGGAGCGGAACTGGTTCTTCCGGCTGTCCCGGTACGCCGGCCAGATCCAGGGGGCCATCGCCTCCGGCCGGCTGCGGATCGAACCGGCGGGCCGGCGCAACGAGGTGCTGTCGTTCATCGATGGCGGCCTGCGCGACTTCTCGATTTCCCGTTCCCAGCAACGCGCCCGGGGCTGGGGCATCACCGTGCCCGGCGATGACGAGCAGGTCGTCTACGTGTGGTGGGACGCGCTGGGCAACTACCTCACCAGCCTCGGCTACGGCGGGGACGAGCGCGCCTACCGGACCTGGTGGGCCGGCGCCGACCGGCGGATCCACCTGATCGGCAAGGGCGTGCTGCGCTTCCACGCGGTGTACTGGCCGGCGATGCTGCTGTCGGCGGGGCTGCCGCTGCCGACCGACATCCTGGTACACGACTACCTCACGGTCGACGGCCAGAAGATCAGCAAGTCGTCCGGCGCGCGGGTCGACCCGGTCGAGTTGGCGCGGCGGTACGGCACGGACGCGGTGCGCTGGTGGCTGCTGCGCGACGTGCCACGGGTCGGCGACGCCGACTTCACCGTGGCCCGGCTGGTGGGACGGGCCAACGACGACCTCGCCGGCGGGATCGGCAACCTGGTGAGCCGGGTCGTCACGATGGTCCACCGGTACCGCGACGGCCGGCTCGCGGCCTGCCCGGGGCCCGGGGCAGGGCAGCCGTGCAGTGAGCTGTTCGAGGCCTGCCGCGCGGCGCCCGGCCTGGTCGACGAGGCCTTGGCGGACCTGGATTTCCGGCGCGCGACCGCGGCGGTGTGGGCGATCGTCGAGCACGCGAACCGCCTCGTCGAACACGAGCGGCCCTGGGAACTGGCGCGGGCCGAACGTGCCGGTGACGCGGCGGCGGGCGAGCGGCTGGACGCCTGCCTGTCGGGTCTGGTCGCCGCGTGCCGGTGCCTCGGCGAGCGGCTGGTCGCGTTCCTGCCCGCGACGGCGGCCGGGGTACTGGCGCGGTGCGCCCCGGTCGACGGGTTGCTGCCTCCGGCGAGCCCGCTGTTCCCGCGCATCGAGGCGTGACCCGGTCCGGTGCCGGCCGGACGCTGCGGGCATGCTTCGTCGATGGCGTCCGTGTCCTTCCCCGACCTCGACCGGGCGGTCGAGGAGATGCTGCGGGTACTCGTGCCGTGCCAGTCCCGGGACTGGCAGGTCCGTGCCGGTTCCCTGGACTGGACCTGCCGGGCGACCGCCGAGCACCTCGCGCACGACCTGCTGGCGTATGCCGGACAGGTTTCGGCCCGGCCGGCCACGGCCTACCTTCCGCTGGACCTGACCGTCCGGGCCGGGGCCACGATCCCCGACGTCCTGCGGGTGGTCGCCGCCTGCGGTGGCCTGCTGAGCAGTGCCATCGCCACGGCCGGCCCCGGAGCCCGCGGCTGGCACTGGGGGCCGACCGATCCGACCGGGTTCGCAGCGCTGGGCATGACCGAGGTGCTGGTCCACACGTACGACATCGCGCAGGGTCTGGCCGAGCCGTGGCGCCCGCCCGGGCCGCTGTGCGTCACGGTGCTGAGCCGGCTGTTTCCCGACGCTCCGGCGGGCGACCCGGCCGGTGTCCTGTTGTGGTGCACCGGCCGGGCGGCGCTGGACGACCGGCCCCGCCGTACGTCGTGGCGGATGCGCGCCGCGCTGGAGTGAGCGCCTGCGATCACCCGCCTGCGCCGAAGCCCGCGCGGCGCATCGGCATCATGGTCGACGGGCGGTCGCCGGTGAGGAAGTCGGCCACCATCGCGGTACACAGGGCGGGCCGCTCCCGCAGGAGCAGGTGCGAGGCCGCCGGTACGATCGCCAGTTCGGCGTCCGGCAGGCCGCGGTAGAGCGCCACGGTGTGTTCGAGAGTCACGATGTCGTCGTCACCGGCGATGACCAGCGTCCGGCATGCCACGGTGCCGAGGTCGGCCGGCGACAGCCCGGGCTCCTGTGCCGCGCTGGCCGCTTTGGCGATCACGGCCGGGAAGTGTCCGGCGCCGTCCGGCGACACCTCGGCGTACGCCGCGACGAGCGGTGCGGGCGGCTCCCCGCCGGCGACCGGTAGCAGGATCATGCCGGCGGGGTCGAAGGCGCCGCTGATGAGCACGAGGCGGCTGACGAGATCGGGCCGGCGTACGGCGACCAGGAGCGCCACCATCGCGCCGGCGCTGTACCCGACCAGCCTCACGCCGCGGCTTCCAGCGACCGAGGCGTTGGGGGTGCTCGCCTCCGCCACAGATCGGCTCCGGCTGTGCTCCCCGGACTCCAGGAACGCGATGGTGTCCCGTGCCATCAGTTCGAGGGTGACCGGCCCGGGCGTGTCGGGGGTGTGGCCGTGGCCCCGGCGCTCGGGAAGCAGCAGCCGGAACCGGTCGGCCAGCGCGTCGAGGTTGCCGGTGAAGTCCCTGCTGTCCGTGAGACCGCCGTGCAGCAGCACGAGCGGTTCACCGTCGCCGCGCTCGTCGTACCAGGTTCGTACCCCGTCGACCGTCACGTACCGTGCCATCCGCCGCCATCCTTCCGAGCCTGTGAGCGTTGCCTACCCGTAGTACGGGGCGGCGACGGCAAACTCATCGCTTCCGGTACCGGCAATCTCGGCCGGCAACCCGAACAGCGGGAACAGCCGCTCGGCGTCGAGGTACGTGGTGGTGTCCCGGATCAGGCCGCCGGACAGCTCGACGACGAGGAGCGCGAACGGCCGGTACCCGCCCTCCGGTCCGGCCGGCCGGTACTGCCCGAAGGCCGGCGATCCGTTCGCCATCGCCGGCATCAGCCGGGCTCCCTCGCAGGGCCGCCCCGCGCCGAGCAGCGCACGGCGGATCTCGTCGCGGCCGCGCAGCCACCACGCGAACGGAGGCATCGACATCGTGGCGTCCTCGTGCAGCAGCGCGACGAGTGCCTCCACGTCGTACCGCTCGAAGGCGTCGCAGTACCGGTCGAGCAGCCGCCGCTGCGCGCCGTCGAGCGCCGCGAACGGGCCGGCCGGCGCAAGGCCGGCGGGTGCGGCTCCGTCGGGCGTGGCTCCGTGGAGCGTGGTGCGGGCAGGCGTGGCGCGGGCAGGCGTGGCTCCGTTCGGCGCGACGTCCGCGGCGCCCAGAGTCGCGCGGGCGCGCTGCAACGCGCTGGTCACCGACGCGACCGAGGTGTCCAGCAGACCGGACACCTCGGCCGCCGTCCAGCACAGGACGTCGCGCAGGATCAGCACGGCCCGCTGCCGGGGCGGCAGGTGCTGGAGTGCGGCGATGAACGCCAGGCGGACCGTCTCGCGCTGCGCGACCACGTCCCCCGGGTCGCCGCCCGCCGGCAGGACCCGGCCATCCGGGATCGGGTGGATCCAGGCGTTCTCCGGCAGCGGGCCGCCCAGCGGCGCACCCGCATGGGACGCGGGGCTCAGGTCCATGGCGCGGGCCCGCCGTTGCGCGCTGCGCAGCATGTCGAGGCAGACGTTGGTGGCGATGGCGTACAGCCAGGATCGCAGGGGTGCCCGGTTCTCGTCGTACCGGTCGAAGCCCCGCCAGGCCCGCACCAGGGTCTCCTGCACGGCATCCTCGGCCTCGAACCCGCAGCCGAGCATCCGGTAGCAGTATCCGGTCAGGTCGCTCCGGAACTCATCCAGCCGTGGATCCATCAGAACAAGGTATAGCCGCCGTCGATGACCAGTACCGAGCCGGTCATGAAGCTGGACGCCCGGCTGGCCAGGAAGACCACCGCCGGTCCAAGCTCCTCGGGCAGACCGTAGCGCTTCATCGCCGCGGGCTCCACGCACCACTCCCGGTACTCCGGCTGGTCCACCGGGGACGCCTCGGTGAGGATGTACCCCGGCGCCACCGCGTTCACCCGTACCCCGTGCGGTGCCCACTCCGCCGCGAGCGCCTTCGTCAGCTGATGCACCGCCGCCTTCGACGCCAGGTACGGCGGCTGCCACCGCGGCCGGTTGACGATCATGCCGGACATCGAACCCACGTTCACGATGCTGCCGGTGCCCCGCTCGACCATCTGCGCCCCGACCGCCTTGCAGCAGTACCAGACCCCGTCCAGGTTCGTGGCCAGCACCTCACGCCACACCTCGTCCGGCGTGTCCAGGGCGGCGCGGCCGATGCTGATGCCCGCGTTGTTGACCAGCACGTCGATCGGGCCCAGTTCGTGCGTGACCCGCTGGACCATCCGGTCGACCTGGGCCGGATCGGTCACTTCCAGGCTCACCGGCAGCGCGGTGATGCCGGCCGCCCGCAACTCGCCGGCGGCCCGCTCGGCCGGCTCGGTGGTGCGGGCGGTCACCGCGACCGCCGCGCCGGCCTCACCCAGCGCCTGCGCCAGTGCCCGGCCGATGCCGCGGCTGGCGCCGGTGACGACGGCGACCTTGCCGGCCAGCGAGAAGGATTCCAGGACCGTCATGGCGTCAGGACACGTCGACGATGCGGTCGATGATGAGCTGCGCGGCGCCGAGGATCCCGGCGTCGACGCCGGTGGACAGGCGCTCGATGAGCAGCGTCTGGGTGGCCAGCGGCAGGCACCGCTCGTACAGCGAGGCCCGCATGCTGGCCAGCAGCGGTTCGCAGTCGGCCAGCAGGCCGCCGATGAGCACGGCCTGCGGGTTGAAGAAGTTGACGACGACGGACAGGATCTCGCCGATGGACCGGCCGGCCGCGCGCACGATGGCGGTGGCGTGCGGATCCCCGTTGTCGACCAGCCGCATCACGTCCGCCGGGCTGTGCACCGGGAACCCGCGCTCGGCCAGCGCCTTGACCAGGGCGGCGCCGCTGGCGACCGCCTCCAGGCAGCCGGTGTTGCCGCAACTGCACAGCGGTTGCGGATCGGCGGAGACGACCCGGCAGTGGCTGATGTCGCCGGCCGATCCCTGCGCGCCGCGGTGCAACTGCCCGGCCGAGATGACACCGGCGCCGATGCCGGTGCCGGCCTTGACGTAGACGGCGTGATCCAGGTCGGCGTGTGCCGAGCGGTGCTCGCCGAGGGCCATCAGGTTGGCGTCGTTGTCGACCGCGATCGGCACCTCGGCGCGCTCCTCGCAGAAGTGGTAGACGTCGAAGCCGTTCCAGCCGGGCATCCGGGAGGGTGACACGATCCGGCCGGCGCTGTGCTCGACGGGCCCCGGCACGCCAACGCCGATGCCCCGCAACGCGGCACCGGTGCCCGATCCGACCATCTCGGTGACTGCGGCGAGCAGCTTGCCGAGCACCGGCTCGGGTCCGTCGTTGACTTCGACGGACATCGACTTCGAGGCCACCACGTGCCCGGACAGGTCGAGCGTGGCCACCCGGGCGTGGTGCGCGCCGAGGTCGATGGCGCCGATCAGGCCGCCGTCGCCGGGGATCTCCAACTGGCGGGGGCGGCGACCGCCCCGGGACTTGCCCTCGCCGACCTCGCGCAGCCATCCGTCGCCGATGAGCGCCTCGACCCGCTGGGAAACGGTCGACGGGGACAGACCGGACAGCCGGGCCAGATCCGCCCTGCTCTCCGCCGCCCCGGTCGCCACCAGACGCAGCAGGTCGCGAGCGCTGCCCTTGGCGGCGGGACCCGGTACGTCGTCGACGGTCACGTCTGGTTCTTAGCACCGTGGGCTTTTTTCGGCAAGCCGTTGACTTGATTCTGGCAGTTGCCTTAGATGGCGTGAGATAGTCCAGGTAAACAAGAACTTCGTTCGATAGTTGGAGGAAGAGGGTTGCCATGTCAGCGAGCCCTCCGCTAGACCTGCCTCGACAGACGGCCCGGGCCGACCGGCCAGGGCCGCCGATGGTGGAGGTCCGGCAGCTCAACAAGTCGTTCGGCGACCACCACGTGCTCAAAGACGTTGATCTTGAGGTAGCCGCCGGCGAGGTGGTCGTGGTGGTGGGGCCGTCAGGCTCCGGCAAGTCCACCCTGTGCCGCTGCCTGAACCGGCTGGAAGTGGCCGGAGCGGGCAGCATCGACATCGACGGGCGGCCGCTTCCGGCCGAGGGTCGTGAGCTGGCCCGGCTGAGGGCCGACGTCGGCATGGTCTTCCAGTCGTTCAACCTCTTCGGTCACCGCACCGTGCTGGAGAACGTCATGCTCGGCCCGACCAAGGTCCGCCGGATGTCCCGGTCGGACGCGCGGGCGGAGGCCCTGGCGCTGCTCGACCGCGTGGGCATCGGCGACAAGGCGGACAGCTACCCCGCCGAACTGTCCGGCGGTCAGCAGCAGCGCGCGGCGATCGCCCGGGCGCTGGCCATGCACCCCAAGGTGATGCTCTTCGACGAGCCGACCTCGGCGCTGGACCCGGAGATGGTCAACGAGGTCCTGGACGTCATGGTCTCCCTCGCGGCCGAGGGCATGACGATGATCGTGGTAACCCACGAGATGGGCTTCGCCCGGCGGGCCGCCGACCGGGTGATCTTCATGGATGACGGACGGATCGTCGAGACCGGTACCCCTGAAGAGTTCTTCGCCGCGCCGCGCACGGAGCGGGCGCGGGATTTCCTATCCAAGATTCTTCCGCACTGACCCTCGGGGAGAGTGACATGTCCATTTTGAGCAAGAACCTGGGGCCGCGACGGACCGTCGCGATGGCGGCCGTAGCGACCGCCGCCGCGCTGGCCGTGGCGGCCTGTGGCAGCAGTTCGTCCGGCGGCAGCAGCGCTGCCGGCTCGGTGCCCGGCAACGGGCTCGGCGGCAGCGGCGTGCTTGCCCAGTCGGTGTACGACAACGCACCGGTCGCGTCGGCGGCCGACATGCCCGCCGGCTCGACCATGGCGATGATCAAGCAGAAGGGTCAGCTGACGATCGGCGCCGCGCTGGACGCGCCGCTGCTGTCGCAGCAGGACCCGACCAACGGCAAGATCGAGGGCTTCGACGCCGACCTGGCCAAGCTGCTGGCGAAGTACATCACCGGCACGACCAACGTCAAGACGGTGACCATCGGCACCCAGACCCGCGAGGCGATGCTGTCCTCCAAGCAGGTGGACGCGGTGTTCAACACGTACACCATCACGCCGGAGCGGGCCTCGCAGGTCGCGTTCGCCGGCCCGTACATGACCTCCGGCCTCGCGGTCGCGGTCAAGGCCAGCGACAACAGCATCCACAGCGTGAAGGACCTGGCCGGTAAGACCGTCATCGTCGGCTCGAACACCCCGGCCGTCACCGAACTGCCGTCGGCGGCACCCGGCTCCAAGCAGGTCGCGTTCGGCACCGACCCGGAGGCCGTCCAGGCGCTGACCCAGGGCCGTGGCGTCGCGTACGTCCAGGACCTGACCCTGCTCGCCTCGGACGCCAAGGCCAACCCGGCCATCAAGGTGGTCGGCCAGCCGTTCACCACCGAGCCGTACGGCATCGGACTCAACCACGACGACGCGCAGTTCAAGGCGTTCGTCAACGGCTGGCTGCAGAAGATCGAGGCCGACGGTACGTGGGCCAAGGTCTGGAAGGCCACGCTCGGCACGGTCGTGGAGGGCACCACGCCCACCCCGCCCGCGATCGGTTCGGCTCAGGGATCCTGAGGAATCGCCGACTGCCATGAATGCGCTCACCGGACACCTCAGTGAGCTCGGCCACGGGGTGGTCACGACGGTCGAGTTGACCGTCGTGACCACCATCGCCGCGCTGCTGATCGGGATGATCATCGCGATCCTGCGGATCAGCCCCGTACCGATGCTCCGCGGGATCGGAACGGTCTACGTGGAGGTCCTGCAGAACCTGCCGCTGCTGGCGCTGCTGGTGCTGTTCGTGTTCGCACTGCCGCAGATCGGCATCACCTTCCCGCTGTTCACCTCGGCCGCCATCGTCATCGCCTGCTACGAGGGCGCGTACATGGCCGAGGCGATCCGGGCCGGCATCAACACCGTCGCCGTCGGGCAGGCCGAGGCGGCCCGGGCCATCGGGCTGACCTTCAGCCAGTCCCTGCGCCACGTGATCCTGCCGCAGGCGCTGCGCGCGGTCATCCAGCCGATCGGCAACATCTGCATCGCGCTGCTGATGAACACCTCGCTGGCCGCGGCGGTCGGCGTGGTGGAGCTGACCCAGGCGGCCAACAACGTGAACCTCATCGAGGCGCAGCCGATCGAGGTGTTCACCGGCGCCGGCATCGCGTACATGCTGATGGCGCTCATCATCGGGTTCACCACCGGCAGGCTCGAACGGAAGCTGGCGATCGTGCGATGAGCGAGCAGATCGAGCACAGCGAGCGGAGCGAGCAGATCGAGCGGAGCGGGGCGGCCCGATGAGGAACGACCAGAAACTGCTGTTCGACGAGCCCGGCCCCCGCGGGCGGCGCCGGATCAAGATAGCCACCATCGTCGGCGTGATCGCCGTGATCGCCGCCATCGCGCTCGCCGTCCGGCAGTTCGCCGACCATGGCGAGCTGGCGGCCGACCGGTGGCAGCCGTTCTCCGAGTGGCCGATCTGGCGCTACCTGCTGACGGGGCTGTGGGCGACGGTCCGCGCGGCGGCCGCGACCGCGGTGCTCGGCGGCGCCTTCGGCCTGCTGCTGGCCCTGGGCCGGCTGTCGCGCCGGCGGGTGCTGCGGTACCTCGCCGGCGCGTACGTGGAGATCTTCCGCACCGTACCGGCGCTGCTGCTCATCTACGTGACCCTGTTCGCGCTGCCGCACTACGGGCTGAACTTCTCGCTGTTCTGGAAGCTCGTCCTGCCGCTGGTGGTGTCGAACTCGGCCGCGTTCGCCGAGATCTTCCGGGCCGGCATCCGGGCCCTGGACCGCGGCCAGTCCGAGGCCGGCCTGGCGGTCGGTCTGCGCCCCTGGCAGGTGATGCGGCTGGTCGTGCTGCCCCAGGCGGTGCTGCGGCTCGCCCCGACGCTGGTCAGCCAGCTGGTGGGTCTGCTGAAGGACACCTCGCTGGGATTCGTGGTCAGCTACACCGAACTGCTCTACAGCGGGCAGGTGCTGTCCTCCTTCACCCACCTGCTGATCCAGACGTTCATGATGGTGGCGCTGCTGTACCTGGCGGTCAACGCGTCGCTGTCCAAATTCGCCCGGGTACTGCAGGCACGCGGCGGCCGGCTGTTCGGGCGGCGGCGTGCGACGACCCTCGGGACGCGGTACCGCCGCTGGTTTCCCAACGGGGAGGTGTGATGTGAGCATCAACGACCGGTACGCCGAACTGGCCCGGGTGACCCGCAACGGCTTCGTGGAGAGCCGGCACTACGGCAGCGTGGTCGTCCTCGACCCGGCCGGTGACGTGGTGCTTCGTGCCGGGGTGCCGGACGAACCGGTGCTGCCCCGCTCCACGCTCAAGCCGCTACAGGCACTGGCCACCCTGGCGGCCGGCGCACCGCTGAGCGGCCCGGCGCTGGCGATCGCGGCCGGCAGCCACACCGGCGACGACCGGCACGCGGCCGTGGTGACGGCCATCCTCGCGGCGGCCGGGCTACCGGTCGGCGCGCTGCGCTGCCCGGTCGACTGGCCCGAGGACGAAGCGACCCGGTTACGGATGATCCGTGCCGGCGAGGGGCCGCAACGGATCCGGATGAACTGCTCGGGCAAGCACGCGGCGATGCTCGCGGCCGCCGCGGCGCACTCCTGGCCGACCGACGAGCGGTACCTGGACCCGGCGCACCCCGTGCAGCGGGAGGCGCGGGAGACCGTGGAGCGGCTCACCGGTACCCCGGTCACACACGTGGCGGTCGACGGCTGCGGCGCACCGCTGTTCGGGTTGCCGCTGCGCGCCCTGGCCGCCGGGTTCCAGGCACTGGCACTCGCGCCGGCCGGGAGCCCCGAGGCCGCGGTGGCCGACGCGATGCGCACGTACCCGGAGTACGTCGGCGGCTGGAACAGGCACCCGAACACCGCGCTGATGCGGGCGGTACCCGGGATGGTCGCCAAGGGCGGCGCCGAGGGCGTACTCGGGGCGGCGACCCGCGACGGGTACGCGGTGGCTGTCAAGGTCATCGACGGTAGCCCACGCGCCACCACACTCATCGCGCTCGCCGCCCTCGCGGCGGCCGGGGTGCCGACGCCGGGCGCCGAGGCGCTGCGCAGCGTGCCCGTCCTCGGCGGCGGCGAGCCGGTCGGCGCCATCGAGGGCTTCATCGACGGCTTCATCGACGGTTTTGCCGGCGCTACCGATCCGGTCGGGCCGGGCGCGACCACCAACGGGAAGAGGGACTGATGACCACGTTCGAGATCTGCATCGACAGCGCCGATGCGGCGGTGGCGGCGGAGCAGGGCGGCGCCGACCGCGTCGAGCTGTGTTACGCGCTCTTCGACGGCGGCCTCACGCCCAGCATCGGCACCGTCGAGACGGCCGTGAACAGTGTGAGCCGCATCCGGGTACACGTCATCGTGCGCCCGCGCGCCGGCGACTTCATCTACTCGCCGCGCGAGGTCGAGACGATGGTCCGCGACGTACGGGCGGCGGTGGCGGCCGGGGCGCACGGCATCGTGATCGGGGCGCTGACGGCCGAGGGCGACATCGACATCGAGACGACGCGGCGCCTCATCGAGGCGGCCGGGGACGCGAGCATCACCTTCCACCGGGCCTTCGACATGGTCCGCGACCCGTTCGGAGCGCTGGAACAACTCGTCGAACTTGGCGTGCACCGGGTGCTGACCTCGGGCCAGGAAAGCAGTGTCCTGGAGGGTGCCCCGCTCATCGCGGAGCTGGTCAAGCGGGCCGGCGACCGCATCGTGGTGATGGCCGGAGGCGGCATCAACGAACGGAACATCGCCCGCATCCTCGACGAGACCGGCGTCGGCGAACTGCACTTCACCGCGATGGTGTCCGCGGACAGCCCGGCGGTGCACCGCAACCCGGCACCGCTGATGGGTGGCGTGCTGCACAAGTCGGAATTCCAGCGCTCGAACACCTCAGCGGAGCTGGTCGGCCGGATGCTGTCCGCGGCCGGCTGACCCGGGCCGCGCCTTGCCGAACCCGATGGTGGCGGCCACCACGACGCCGAGCGCGATGGTGGACAGGGCCGAGGCCAGCAGGGTGTGCCGCCCCCCGATGGCACCGACCACCGGGCCTCCCAGCAGGGTGCCGAGGGCGCCGGACGGTGTGGTGAGCGCGGTACGGGTGGCCAGTACCCGGCTGAGTGCCGCCGGCGGGCTCGCGCGCTGGAACAGCGCGGTACAGATGGCGAGGAACGGGCCGTAGATCAGGCCGCCGACACCGAACCCGACCATCCCGGGTACGACGGCGTCGTCCAGCCCGATCGGCAGCAGCGCGGCTCCCCAGCCGATGATGATGCAGACCACTACCGTCCATAGTGGACTGTTGCGCACCAGTCCGGCGCCGAGACCACCGAGGACGGCGCCGACGCCGAACACGGCCCAGAACGCGCCGAGCAGTCCCGGCGATCCATGCAGTTCCTGGGCGACGTGGATCGGCAACGCCACCTCGACCGGCCCGTACAGGAAGAAGAACACACACGTCACCGCGGTCAGCCCGAGCAGTCGCGGTTGCCCGAGGATGACCCGCCAGCCGCTCGCCACCCCCGGCTCCGCCGACCCGGTCAGCGGGTCCGAGAGCGACGGCGGGTCCGGGAGCGACGGCGGGTCCGGGAGCGGCCCGCTGGCCGGCGGGGACGCGGCCCGGGCCGGTGACCCGGCCACGGCGCAGCACGCCGCCAGCACGGCGAAGCTCGCCGCGTCGGCGCCGATGACCCAGCCCGGGCCGACGAGCGCGGTCAGGCCGCCGGCCAGCGCCGGGCCGACCACGATCGCCGCCTGGCTGAACGTGGACACCAGGGCGTTGCCGGCGACCCGGTCGGCCCCGTCCGGCACCTGCTCGGCGATCAGCGTGTACGTCCCCGCGTTCCCCCACGCGTGCAGCAGCGAGGACCCGGCGAGCAGGGCCACGTACCCGACCGGTCCCAGCACGCCCATCACCGCGAGTACGGCGACGCATCCCAGCACCACCGCGCGCAGCGACGAGTCGACCGCCACCAGCCGCACCCCACGCAGCCCGCGCACCAACCGGCCGAACGCGGCCGCACCGAGGGTGGCGGGCAGCGCGTAGGCCGCGACCGCGAGACCGGTCCACACGCCCCGCTGGCCGGGCGGCGCGATCTGCACCGCGAGCCAGGCCACCGCGACCAGGCTCATCCCGTCGCCGAGCGCCGAGACCAGCATCCCCGGCAGGACCCGGCGGAGTACCGGCTGGGACAGCACCCGGCCGTAGGGGCCGAGCCGGGACTGGACCGGGCGAGCGGGCGGCACCTGGGTGCCCATCTGTCGCATCGCCTGATCATCAACCCTGAAGTGCGGTTCATGTCAACGGCTGTCCGCTGGCGACGGCGCGAGGCGGTCATGCCGCTGGCCGCGGGGCGAGGCGTTCATCCGCTGGCCACGGCGCGAGGCGGTTTACCGCTGGCCACGGCGCGAGGCGGATTTCCGCTGGCCGCGGGGCGAGGCGGTTTTCCGCTGGCGGCGGTTCGGGGCTCGTGCCATGATCGCCGAATGCCAACCGCCTTCGAGGAACTCGTCGACCGGGCCGCCTCCGCTGACGTCGCCGGCTGGGACTTCTCGTGGCTGGACGGCCGGGCGACCGAGGAGCGCCCGGCCTGGGGGTACGCGCGGATGATGGCGGAGCGGATGAGCCACGCCCGCGTCGCCGTCGAACTCCAGGCGGGCGGCGGCGAAGTGCTTTCCGGCGTACCCGACCTGCCCGGCGTCACGGTGGCCACCGAGTCCTGGCCGCCGAACCTCGCCCGGGCCGCCGCGCGACTGGAACCGCGCGGAGTCACGGTCGTCCACGACGACGGATCGAACCTGCCTTTCGCCTCCGGGGCGTTCGACCTGGTGGTCGCCCGCCACCCGGTGCGCACCCCGTGGGACGAGGTCGCCCGGGTACTGGGTCCCGGAGGCACCTACCTCTCCCAGCAGATCGGCCCGGACAGCGTCATCGAACTGACCGACTTCTTCACGGATCCGTGGCCACGGGGTCAGTCCGGGCGCGAGCCGGCGCTGGCCCGGGCGGCGGCCGAGGCGGCCGGGCTGGCGGTGGTCGACCTCCGCGAGGCGACCCTGCGTACCGTGTTCCACGACGTCGGCGCGGTGGTCTACTTCCTGCGTAAGGTCATCTGGATCGTCCCCGGCTTCACGGTCGACCGCTACCGCGAACGGCTTGAGGCGATGCACGCGCGCATCGAGGCCGACGGCCCGTTCGTCGCGCACGCCACCCGTTTCCTCATCGAGGCGCGCAAGCGCTGAAGCGTGGCCGAGGCGCGCAAACGGGGCGGGCGGCTCCCGGGTTCAGATGGCAGGGGCCGGGGCGGGCGACGGCTCGTGATGTTCCGGCTCCGCGTACGCCCGCGCGACGTCGGCCCGGTTGAACACCCGCCACGTCACGGCCGATACGACGATCGCGGCCACGAACCCCACCCAGTACGGCGCCGCGATGCCGAACTTCGCCGCGATCACACCGCCGAGGACCGCGCCGACACAGTTGCCGCCGGCCGAGATGAACAGCGTCGTGCTGGCGACCCGGCCGAGCATGTCCGGCGGGGTCAGCCGCTGGCGCAGTGAGCTTGCCGCGATGTTCCACAGCGCCCCGTGCACGCCGAAGGCGAACAGCACGAACCCGATGAGGGACGCGCTGTGCGAGACCGCCAGAGTGAGGTGCATGCCGGCCTCGATCAGCAGGCCGATCCGGATCGTCCAGGTCGCGGTGATCCGCCTGATCAGCCGGTCGCCGATGATGGAACCGAGGATGCCGCCGACCGACATGCACGTGAACAGCAGGCCGTACCCGACCGAGCCGAGGTGCAGCCGGTCCTTCGCGAGCAGTACCAGCACGGCGACCGCCGCGGTGAGGGTGAGGTTCAGCAGTCCGATGAGGACCGCCATCGTACGCAGCAGCCGTTGGCGCATCAGCCAACCGAAGCCCTCGACGATCTCCGCCCGGACCGTACGCCGGACCGGCACCGCGGCGTCGGCACCCGCTGCCGGCGCCCCGGACCGGTACACGCCGGCGACGAGGCCGATGAGGATGGCGCTGGCGGCGTACGTGCCCGCGTTGACGAAGAACGGGATGCTCACCGCGACGGCGAACAGGAACCCGCCGAGCGGTCCCGCCAGCATCCCCTGCATCAGGGTCGTACCGCCGCCGAGCCAGCCGTTGGCGCGTTCCAGCAGCGGGCGCGGCACGATCGACGGGATCATCGCCTGGCTCGCCGATCGGAAGACGACCTCGCCGGTATTGACGACGAACAGCATGGCGTACAGCAGGGCGACACTGGCGTGCCCGGTGACGATCGCGGTGCCGAGGACCACCATCGCGACGACCCGCACCGAGTCGATGAGGACCATCAGCCGCCGGCGGTCGACCCGGTCGACGAGCACGCCGCCGGGAAGCGCGAACAGCAGCCAGGGCAGCCAGGCGACACCGAAACCGCCGGAGACGACCAGGGGGTTGCTGGTCCGGGACGCGACGAGCAGCGGCGCCGCGATCGTGGCGAGGCCGCTGCCGAGCGCCGAGGTCGTGCTCGCCGACCAGAGTTTGGCGAACCGCCCGTCGAGCCGCCCGTCGAATCGCTGAGCCCGATCCTGCGTCTGGCTGCCTACCCGCTCCGCCGCGCCATCCCCCGCCACCAGGCGAAACTATCAGAGCGCATTCGTGTCAATACACCAGGTTGTTCAGCAGCGTGGTGGCGATGCCCAGGTGCTCCGCGGCGGCCGCGAGGGCCAGGGCGGTGCGGGCCGGCGTGAGATCGGAGTGTGGTGCCTGCCGCAGGAGTTCCTTTGCCAATGCCACGTGCCACTGCCAGTGCCACTGGCCCTCGATGAGCCGGAGCGTGTCGAACTGAAGGAATTCGGGGAGGTTTATGACCGCCCGACCGATAAACGCGTCGACGGCGGTTTCGTCGTCCGAGGCGTCGGGAGCCGGCGCATCGCCGTCGCAGCGGGGGCACAGGGTACGGGCGGCCGACAGGGACTCGCCGAGGTCGCTCCACAGCATGGCGGGGACACCGGCCCGGCGTACCCGCAGGAACAGATCGACCAGCAGGCGGGCGCTGTCCATCCCCCAGTGCGCCCGCCCGTACATGGACGCGTCGACCAGTACCGGTCGGGCCTGCAACCCCGTCTGCACAAGCACGTTGGACGAGTGGAGGTCGCCGAAGGACCCCACGAAGACGGCGTTGCCGTTCAGGCGCTCGGGCCTGTCGACCGGCAGCGCGCCGGTGTCCACGAAGCCGGCGATGAGCTTCCACCGCTCCTCGACGTCGCCGAGGTTCCCGGCCAGCGGGTCCCGCACCACCTCGCGGTACCGGTCCAGGGCGTCGCGTACCCGCAGCCGGTACAGCGCCGACGAGCCCAACCAGGCCGAGTACGGCCGTTCCTCGTGCATCTCCGGGCGGAAGAGGTTGCGCAGTTGCTCGCCGAACAGGATGGCGGCCACGTCGCCGGCCTGCGCCGGATCGGGTCGCTCCAGAAGCCAACGGCGCAGCGGCACCGCCGTCTCCACGGTTCTCGCGGCGATCGCGCAATATCCCGAGGATTCGGACTGGACGTCGCACAGGACGGAGATCAGCGTCTGGTCACTGAGTATCCTGCCCGCCTGACGGTTCGCGGCCCGCTCCTTGTGCAGCGCCGCCTTGTCCAGCCCGAACTTCAACACGAAGGACTGGGTCGGCTCCCCCTGCACCGACAGGTCGATCCGGCAGATGTGCGCCCCCGACCGGCCCGGGGCGAGGTAGCTCAGGTGCAGATCGGCCTCGCCCAGGTGGTGCGTCGCCAGGCATTTCATCGCGAGGTTCTGCACGATTCGCACGCCCCGGCCGGACTCGCCGGCGTCCGTGAAGTCCTCACCGAGACCCTCGAGGACGGAGAGAATGCCGGGATCGCCGCGGTCGTACGTCACCTTGCCAACCGAGATCAGGCCCTCCGAGGCCAGGTGTTCCCGGATGCGCTTGGCGAGCATGCCGAACTTCCACTGATGGGCGTTGTTGAACAGTTCCGACCGGACGATGGCGTGCGTGGCGCCAGCCTGGATGGCTTCCTCGACGAAGGCGGGCTCCCGCTCGTACTGGCTGGTGACCACGAGGATGAACGTGCGCTCATCCCGGCGGTGCAACTCCTCGACGACCGCCAACCCGTCCTGCTCGTTGCTCCTGAGGAAGAAGTCGATGATGGCGAAGTCGAACGGGTCGCCGCGGCGGATTTTCCGTCGCGCCTCGCCGGCTCCCGTACAGGGGGTCCAGCCGACCTTGCAGCCGACCGTGCCGAACTCCAGATCCAGGGTCTCCTCGATGACGCGGAGCGTCTCCTCGTCGTCGTCGACCAGCAGTCCTCGAAGCTGTCGCATGATGTCACGCCCTCCAACGCTCAAGACTTACGGCGACGCCGAAGGTCCACGGTCGTTCCACTCCGTCCAGTACGGCGATGGTGGCCCCGAACCCGGACAGCCCGGATGCCATCACCCCCAGCCCCTTCTGGCCGCCCTGGCCCGACACCGCGCTGTGCGTGTTTCGTACGGCGACGACAAGGTGCCCGGCGTCCGCCTCCCGCACCGTGATCAGGAACCGCTGCCGGTCGTCGGCGGACCCGCGGTGCTTGCGCACTCGGTGCGTGAGTTCGGCGTTCATCCGGATGTGCGAGAACACGTCCCGCATGAGAGTGTCCGTGCAGAACACCTGCAACGACTCGTCGTCGGTCACGCCCTCCGAGTGCAGGTCGTAGTCCGTGCCCTCGAACACTCCGTGCAGGACGTCGAACAGCCTCGTCGGGCACTCCCGGACAACCTCGGTGAGGAACGCACCCTCCCGCGAACGGCCGGGATCCGCGTGCGCGGCGAGGAAGAACCTGCTCCACCATTGCAGTTCGACAATGAGGCTCTCGGTCGAGTCGCCGGCCATCGACGGATCGTCGGTCGGGCTGGCCGACAGGACGGAGTTGAGGCGCACCGTAATCTCATCGAGCCGGCTGCCGCCGCGACCGTTCATCACCTCCGCCCAGCGGTCGGCATCCTCGTGGCCGAGCCGGTTCGTGACCTGCGGGGCGAGCAGCAGGCGGCCCACGGATTCGAGGTTCGGCAGCACCTCCGTGGCAAGGAAGTCGGCGCACTTGCGCCAGTCCTGCCGGGCGCTCTGCGGGTCCCGGAGGATGAACCCGCGGGTGCGGTTGTCCAGCGTGACCTGGAGCCGCCACATCGCCGCGTCGAACTGGTGCTCTTTGACCGACAGCCGGTACCGGCGAAGGTCGTCCCAGGCGCGTTGCGGATCCCGGCTCGGGCTCTGTAGCGCACGGCGGCCCACCGATATCAGGTAACGCACCTCTTCCAGCGGGACCGAACCCGCCCACGCCGCAGCGGTACGCGGCGATTCGCGCAGCTCGTCCTCGAGACCGGCCAGGTTCGCGACGAGCCGCTCCGACCATGGACGCGGCTGCCCGTCGGCGATCCGAACCAGCACGAGCGTTTCCAGCAGTACCTGGCCGATGACCAGCTTGTGGTCCTGACTGGACGCGACGATCGACCGAAACTTGTCGACAAAGTAGTCCGGATGGGCGGCCGCGAGCAGGATGACCGCCTGAACCCGCAGTGCGGGGTCGATGGGCCACGCCGAGTCGCCGAGGATCAGCGACGCGGCCAGCTTCGCCACCATGACGCGGACATCGGGAAACCGCAACGGCGCCGATCGCAGCCAGTTCCCCTCGGCCGTCAGCAGTCTCACCAGGGCATCGCGGCGCGTCTGGTCGTGCGCCATGGCGGCGATGTCCTCGACGACCTTGCGTCGGGTGAGGGTGTTGAGCTGTGCCTCGCGCAGGACGGCCTTCCACGTCAGGTAGGCGATGCAGTCCTCCTGGCTGAGGTGCGTACCGAGCAGATCTGTCGCCTCCTCCTCGAACACACGCCCCTTCGACCTCATCTCCAGGCTGCCGAGCAGCCAGTCACACTGCTCCTCGATGCGCGTCGGCACGTGGGCCGGGAGGGACTCGTAGCTGCGCCGCAGCGCACACACCGAGCAGTCGCGGGCGTCGAGACTGGTGACCGCCGTGCGCACGACGAAGTGCAGTCGCACGGGAATGTCGTCGGGATCTCCGGCCCCACCCGGGGCACCGTGCGACGGGAATTCGGCGCTCTCACCCGGCCCACCCTGCGGCCCGGAGGCCCGCACCACCCGTATCTGCGCCAGCGCCAACGCGTCCAGGTCGCTGAGCCCGTTGAGCAGGAGAATGACCGTGATGAGCCGGATCCCCCGGGCCGCCGCGATGCGGATCATCTGCTGGACCGAGTGCCCGGTGCCCGTCCCGGAATCGATGACAACGATGTGCCGGGCCTTGTCGTGAAGCGGTATCGACCCCGGAAACAGCCACTTGGTACCCAGGGGGGCCCGGGGTACCGGAAGCACCCCGACGACGGCGATCCCGTCGGCCGCCAGGGCGTCCCCGGCCAGCCGGGCCACCCCCGAGATGTCGTCGGTGGTCTGATACGGGAAGAGTATGCAGACCGCGGTGTCCGGGTCGTCCGCCGCGAACACCTCGCGCCGCCCCTCGCCGACTTTGCCGCGGATCAGGCGCATCACCCGCTGGTTCCAGGCAGGGTCGTGGAACAGTAGTGTCGGGTCGACGTAGGCGGTGTAGTGCCGGCTCGCCGGGCGGTGGATGTGCCCCAGTCTCGCGGCGCTCGTCCTGGCCAACGCATCGGTGTAGTCCTTCTGCAGGACGTGTGACTTCGGCGAGGGCCGGACGGAGGCGATCGGGCGGCCCAGCACCGGATCGATGGGCGTCAGCCGTGAATTCCGCAGATCCTGGTCGGACGCGTCGATGGCGACCCGGGCGAGACTCACCAGTGGCAGGCTGCACTCCTCGAACGTCATCTCCGCCGAACCGGCCTGCGGCGCGGCGCGGCCGTCGACCACCGTGGCTATCGCTACCGGTCGCAGGTTACGGGCGACGAGTTCGGACACCACCCTGGCCAGCGTGCGCCCGGTCGAAATCAGGTCAATGAGCAGGACCACCTGGCGGATCTCGCTGCGGGTGCTGGACGCCCGGTCGAGTCCGAGGCTGTCCGCCGAATCGAAGTATGTGTCCACTCCAGCCAGTGACCGGCCGAACGTCGTGACGAACTCCGGGGTCAGGCTTCCGGTCATCAGAACGGACGGCGGGCGCGGGCCCGGGCGCAGCCGGCCGAGCCGGGCCTCCAGCGCGGCGGCCAGCGTGAAGCCGGCCAGTCGCTCGGCCCCCAGGTGCCGCAGGATGTCGTCCGCGTTGCACCAGCGACTGGCGACGTGAAGGGTCGGCGTGAGGAACGTACCCGACTGCACCCCCGGCGCGTCGCCTTCCTGAATAAGGTTCTCGATCCGTGCGCGCAGATCACGGGTCAATGTGTCGAGCACGTCCTGGCGCCGCAGTCGCAGATGTACCCGCCCCCCGGACCGCAGGCTCAACAGCCCGGCCTGGCCCCGGATCTCCTTGCGGATCTCGCGCTGCTCGTCCGGCTCCGCCAGGTCGTCGAGCCGCAAGGGTCCCTGCTCGTCGGACAGCTTCTCGAGCAGGCGGCGCAGCCTCGGCTTCCCGCCAGCCCAGTGCTGCATGCGTTCGGGCCCGATGACGAGGATCGGATCCTCGAAACCGTCCGCGCCGCCGCCCAGGTCGGGGTCGTGCTCGTCGTTCAGGCTCTCCACGGCGACCGACAGCAGGCGCCGGTTGATGTTCGGGAAGACCAGTGCAACCGTGGCCGGATTGGCGGCCGCGCTGGCGAGGTTGAGCACCTGCTTCAACGAGTCCTGGATCTGCGCGTCGTCGAGGCTTTCGCCACCGCTGGGCGTCTCGACGGCGATGACCAGGCCGCTGGGTCCGGACTCCCTCACCGTGCCAAGGGCATTCTCAATCACACCGACGTCATCGGCGGCGAATCCCTGCCCGGGTCGCAGCGCCACCGTGACCGGCACCAGGTTCGGGCCGTCCGCGGGGAGGCTCGGCCGCGACGATGGCGCCTCCTCATCCGCCTGGGCCGCGTCGACGTTCGGCCGGGTGAGAATGTCGCACTCCACTGCCGTACCGGGGACCCAGGCGGGCGTCACACCGCGGACCGTCGAACCGTCGGGTGACCCGTCGAAGATCAGGCCCGCCGTGTCGGTACCGGTCGAGACGAGGACGCTGCCCTGGTAGCTGCGGACGATGCGGCTCACCTTCCACAGACCGCGTGCGCCCCGGCTCAGCCCGCGGTCGGTCGCGCTGGACGTGGACCACCGCTCGAAGGCGTACAGGATGGTGTCCTGCCCGTCCGTGAGGTCCTGCGCGTCCCGGCCGGCCCGCGGCGCGGAACGGCCGCTGGAACGGCCGCTGGAGTGCTTGGCCTCGGCCAGCGAGGGCACCAGCCCGCGACCGGAGTCCGCGACGAACAGCCGGATGAGCGGGCTGCGGGTCCGCGACGCCCATCGCGCGAAGTCACGCAGGTGCGGGCTGAAGTCGTCGATCCGGGACGCGTACCCGTCCGGGCCCACCACCGCCGCGCCGGTCAACGCGGCGAGGGCACGCTCCGGCGAACCCGGTGCGTGCGCCTGCACGTTTTCGATCAGCTCGGACAGCACGCCACGGGCGAGGCTGGCCGCGTCCTCGGACGAGAGACCCAGGCCGCTCAGCGCCGATTCGAGCGAGGTGACGTGCGCCGAGAGCGCGGAGCCGCCGTCGGCGGGCCGCGGGATCCAGCGGTACGGCAGGATCTTTCTGAGCCGGTGGGGTACCTGGGGCTCCTCGATCTGACCCTCGTCGACGGGTGCCGACGCGGCCATGCCCGGCTCGGGCGAATTCGCCCCGCCATCGACGGTACGCAGCGCCGACGTGGGCCACGGACCCTTCGCAAGGGCGTCCTCGAAGCCGGACTGCTTCATGAAGAGCCGGCAGTTGTTCCGCTGGCGTTGCCGGCGGGCCAACTGGTGCAGGTACGTGGTGTCGGGGCCGGCAGGCGTAGCCGGCGCCGCTCGCTGGGCGCGTTCCTGGGCGAGTGGCTCGCCTGTCGGAAGGCGGACCGTCACGGCCGCGCCGGCACCGATTGCGGCATCGACGAAGATGAGCAGATGGCCGAGGATCACGAAGTCGGCGAAACCCACCGTGGACAGGTCAATGTGCAGATCATCGCCGTGAAGCCAATCCCGCCAGTCGGACTCCGACCGCAGCGAGGGGATCGACAGGTTCTGGAGAGCCGCCGTCCAAGACTGAGCACTCAGTCGATTTCCGAACGTCAGGGTTGTCATGACTCGCCTCTGATCGCATGGAGTTTTCCGGCGCGTGACACCGGAACGCGGTGGCCGCCCCATGACGGGGAGAACATCGCCCGATCCGGACGCGTCATGGGCGCCGCACCGCGACAATCATCGGACCATAATGCCGCAGGGCGTGATGGAGTCAACACGGACAGGTAGACAATCCCTCGGCACGGATAGACAGCGGCTGCTGCCTGCCGGTCCGATCGGCCTACCGTACGGCCCTGTGCCCCCGGCCGAACTCCGGCGCGCGCGGCCAGTTCAGTAGAGCGGCCGGACCAGTGAAGCGGCCGGACCGGTAGAGCGGCCAGCTCAGTTGCCCGCAGGCTCGGCGGGCGGCAGGCTCGGATCGTGCGCACCCCGCCGCCTCCTGGCCGCGAGCCACTCCGGCGGCTCGGCCGTGGGCAACTCACCGGCGATCCCGAGGTCGCGCCGCGCCGCCTCGTAGAAGTCCGCACGCGCCCGACCGAATTCCTCGCCGGCCGCCGCCCATTCGTCGGGATCCGTCATGACGCCCCGAGAGAACCAGTCGAGGTGCCACACCGCGTGGTGCCATCGCCGGGCGGCGGAGACCGTCGCGGGGTCGCCGAGCAGCAGTACCGCCTCGAACCTGGCCGCGCGCTCCGACTCCGCCGCCGTCAGAGCCTTCAACCCCTTCCCGGGGGCCATCGGCAACGCGTTCGAGCGTAGGCCCCGACGCGCCGCGATCCGCATGTTCAGGTGGTACATCTGGCGCAGCGCGAAGCCGTAGTCCGCGTACGCCTGCAGCCGCCGCTCGTCCCAGCGGACCCTGACATCACGCCGCCATCGCGACCGCTCGCCCGCGCTCGTCAGGACGTAGGAGGCGAGGGCGCCGACCGCCACGCCCACGAGCGCGGGAAGCTGCTGGATCAGCTCGTGCATCGCCCTCTCCACTGTGGATGGGTGGGGACAGCCGGGGGACACGTCTGGTACGGGCCGGACCGATGTGCGCGCCGGACGGCGGCACCTGCTTCGGCCTGACCACTCCCACTACCGTACGACTCGCTGTCACACCGATGCCGGTCGGCGCGTCCGGACCAGGACCGCGAGCCCGATCAGGCAGAGGACCGCGACGGCGACGGCGAAGTACCGGACGGCGACCAGCAGGCCGACCGCGGTGGTGAGGAAGCCGACCCCGACCACTGGCACGCCGACCCCGAGGTAGATGACGACGTAGAAGGTGGACAGCACGTCGGCACGGCGACCTTCGGGCGCGGCCTGGTTGATAGCGGTGAGGCCGCCGAGGAAGGCGAGGCCCTGACCGACGCCGGCGACGGCGGTCGCGACGAGCAGCAGCGTGAGCGACGAGACGCTGCCGGCCACGGCGAGCAGGACCAGCCCGACCGTGAGCAGCGGCAGCCCGGCGATGGCGAGGCGGCGCGGCGGCTTTCCGTAACCGGCGAGCTGCGCCAGAGCCGAGCAGGCGAGCATCAGCGCCACGGCGGCACCGCCGACGAGCAGGTTGCCGCTGTGCGACAGGACGGTGACGTAGGTCGGCACGAGAGTGAGGAACAGTCCCACCACGGCGAACGCGAGGAAGCTGGCGAGTCCGCCCGCGGCGAAGGCGGGTCTCACGGCCGCGGGCAGTTGGGGCCGCCGGGGCCGCCAGGGTGCGGTCGGGCCGGTGGCCGGCAAGGTGGCCATGGCGACGGCCGCCGGTACCAGGAGTCCGATCTCCACCACGAACGGCAGCACGCGCGGCGCCGGGGCGTACTGGGCGAGGAGGCCGGCCAGCAACGGCCCCAGGCCGAGACCGCCCACCGAGACCACAGTGGATACCAGGGCCGCTCTGCGGCGGTCTCCGCCCGGTTCCAGTTCGGTCAGGGCCGCGGTCAGCGCGCCCGAGGCGGCACCGACCGCGAGGCCCTGCAGCAGCCGGGCCGCGAACAGCCACTCGGTGCCGCCGGCCAGAGCGAAGACCAGCGATCCCAGCGCGGCCGATCCGATGGCAGGCAGCAGCACCCGGCGGCGTCCGACCGCGTCCGACAGCGGCCCGACCATCAGCAGCGACGGGATCAGCACCAGCACGTACGTGGCGAAGATCAACGTCACCGTCAACGGGGAGAACCCGAATCGCGCCTCATAGCCCCGGTAGAGCGGCGTGGGCAGGTTGGTGCCGGTCAGCAGGATCAGCAGCGTGTACGCGCAAGCCCAGAATCTCCAGCGTCCCATCGGAAATCCTCCAAATCATGTTCAGGATTTCCGAACATAGCACATGTTCGGAGGACGCGAACATGTGCGCTACCATCGAGGAGTGGCAAGCCGTACCGCGACCGAACTCGTCCATCCGGACCGGAAAGAGCTGCGCTTCACCGAGGTGATGGCGGCTCTGTCCGACCCGGTCCGGCTGGCCATCGTCGCCCGGCTCGCGGCCGAACCCGACGGCGAACTCGCGTGCACCACGTTCGCGCTGCCGGTCAGCAAGTCCACCCAGAGCGGCCACTTCAAGGCGCTCCGCGAGTCCGGCGTCATCCACCAGCGCGACGAGGGCACCCGGCGGCTCAACCGGCTGCGGCGGGACGACCTCGATGCCCGCTTCCCCGGACTGCTCGACCTTGCGATCGTCCAGGGGCGCAACGTCATCGACGGCTGGTCGACCCGGAAACGGCCGTGAACCCGCGCCCCCGGCGGCGGCGCATCTCCGCGGCGGATCACGTCATGTGTAAGGATCGGTCCATGGAACGTCGAGCACTCGGCCGTACCGGCCACCGGTCCAGCGTCGCCATCCTCGGCGGCGCGGCCTTCTGGGAGACCACAGTCGACGTGGTGGCCGCCGCCTTCACCCGGGCGATCGCGGCGGGAGTCAACCACCTGGACATCGCACCGCAGTACGGCATGGCCGAAGACCTCGCGGGCGAGGTGCTTCCCGAGTACCGGGACGGGATGTTCGTCGCGTGCAAGACCCTGCAGCGGGACGCCGCCGGTGCCCGGGCCGAACTGGAGCGCTCGCTGGGCAAGCTGCGCACCGACCGGTTCGACCTGTACCAGATGCACGCGGTGAACTCCGACGAGGAGTTGGCCGCCGTGCTCGCCCCGGGCGGTGCCGCCGAGGCGCTGGTACGGGCCCGCGACGAGGGCCTGGTCGGCGCGATCGGGATCACCGGTCACTTCCAGGAGGTACCGCGGCTGTTCTGCACCGCGCTGGAGCACCTCGACCTGGACACGGTGATGCTGCCGGTGAACGCGCCGATGCTCGCCCTGCCCGACTACCGGGAGCACTTCACCGCGCTGCTGGACGTGGCGGCGAAGCGCGACCTGGGCGTGATGGCCATCAAGGCGGTGGCCCGGGGCCCCTGGCGCAGCGCGGAGCACACGGCGACGACCTGGTACGAGCCACACCGCGACCCCGCGGCGATGCGCGAGGGGGTCCGGTTCACGCTCTCCCAGCCGATCACCGGATTCTGCATGCCGGGCGACGTCTCGCTGCACCCGGACGCGCTGGCCGCCGCGGAGGCGTTCACTCCGCTGGGGCCGGACGAGATCGAGGCGCGGATCGCGGCCGCCGACCGGGCCGACGCCCTCGTCTCCTGAGCCCGCCCGGAAGCCGAAGACCCGCCGGGAAGCCGAAGCCACGCCGCCGGCCGGTCAGGCGTGGCGCTCGGCTCCCGCGCCCGGCTCGGGGCCGGCCGTGGCGTGGTCGGACCGGTCCCGCGCCGCCTGCGCCCTGGCCGCCTGCCGGGCGCCGACGGTGGCGAACGTCTCCGCCAGGTGGGACAACCAGTCCCGGTAGCAGCCGGCTGCCTGGTCGACCTGCTCCGCCGGGTCGAGGCGGTGCCACCGGCGGTACCGGCTCGGCAGGTCGAGGCCCGCGTCGGCGGCGGCGATCGCGCGCAGCACGGCCGGGCTGTAGACCATGCGCGGCCGCCAGTCGGTCAGGAAGCGGGCGTGGACCACGACGTTGACCAGCCGGTGCGGGCGGCGGCTCAGGCCGACCACGGGCAACGCCTCGTAGCAGTCGAGCAGCCCGGAGAGGTAGACCCTCGCCCCGCCACTGAAGATGCGCAGTCCCCCGCGGGTCTCGGTGCCACCGAATCCGTACCGTCGGGTCTGAACCACGTTGGCTACCAGGCACCAGATCGGCGCCGGTTGTCCCGCATCGTCCATGCCCGACACGGTACGGGCGGCGGCCGGCCCTCGCGATCCCGTTCCAGGCGCCACGGGACCGGACGCCGTGGTGGGCGGACCCACCTCAGCCGGATCCTCGCGAAACTCGGCGCCCGGGACCGCGCGCAGCTCATCGTGATGGCCTACGAGTCCGGGTTGGTCCGGTCGGTACTCATTGATGTTTATAAGATCCAGTAGGGATATTGTAGAATAAACCTTCTGGATCTACGTTCGGGTCATGACCGAGAACGTCCCCGAACGCCGTCGCATCGACGACCCGGAAGTACTCAAGGGGCTGGCCCAGCCCATCCGCCAGCGGCTGTACCGGCTGCTGAGCCAGATCGGCCCGGCCACCGGGAGCACGCTCGCGAAGCGGGTCAACGGCGACCCCGGCCTGATCAGCTACCACCTGCGCGAACTGGCCCGGCGCGGCTTCATCGAGGACGTACCCGCCCTCGCCCGGGACCGCCGGGAACGCTGGTGGCAGACGGTACCGGGCTCCACCACCTGGTCGTGGAGCGACTTCCCGTCGCCGGAGGGCCAGGCGATCGCGTCCGCCGTCAAGGGTCAGATGGTCGCCGACGAGTTCGCCCGGCTGCACCGGTACGAGCAGCACCGGGAAGGCTGGAGCGAGGCGTGGCAGGAGGCGGCGACGAGCAGCGACTCGTTCATGCGGCTCACCCCGGACGAACTCCGGCAACTCTCCGCCGAACTCCTGGAGGTCGTCGAGCGGTGGGGCGCGTACAGCCGCGAGCGAGACCGCGACCGGCAAACCCAGCGCGCGGCCGACGGCGAGGGCCGGGAGCACGTCTTCCTGTTCCTCCACGCCTTCCCGGACCGGCCATGACGAGCCTTCCCGGACCGGCCATGACGACGGTCGCCGCCCCGGCACCGACCGGTCCGACCCCGCAGGCCGGGCCGAGCGAGCCGGCCGGACCGAGCCAGCCGCTCCGGCCGGTCTACCGGGAGTCCGGATACCTGCGCTACATCGGCGGCCAGGCCGTCTCCGTCCTCGGCGACCAGGTCTGGTACGTCGCCCTGTCGTGGACAGCCGTCCGGCTCACCTCCCCCGGCGTCGCCGGCGCGATCCTCGCCGTATCGTCCCTGCCGCGCCTGATCCTGCTGCTGCTCGGCGGCGCGATCGTCGACCGGTACGGGCCGAGGCGCCTGATGATCGGCAGCGACCTGGCCCGCGCCGCCGTTTCCCTGGCCGCCGCCGCGATCGCGCTGGCCCGGCCCGGCATCGGGCTCCTGGTCGTGGTGGCCCTCGTGTTCGGCGTCGCCGACGCCGTGTTCCTGCCGGCGGCCGGCGCGATCGCGCCGCGGCTGCTGCGGCCGGAACAGTTGACCGGGGGCGCCGCCCTGAACACGCTCGTCGCCCGGATCGCGCTGACCATCGGCGCGCCGCTGGGCGGCCTGCTCGTCGCGCTCGGCGGCCTGTCGCTGGCGAGCGCGGTCAACGCGGCGACGTTCGTGGTCTCGGTCGTCGCGCTGTCCACACTCCGGCCGCGGGACGCGGCGGCCCCCGTACGGGAGCCGATCGGCCGGTCGCTGCGTGACGGGCTGCGGTACCTGGGCCGGCATCCGGTCCTGCGTGCTCTGCTGGCCGTGTCGCTACTGACCAACCTGGGCTTCGTCGGCCCGATGAACGTCGGGCTCGCCGTCGTCGCCGAGCGTCGGGACTGGGGAGCGGGTGGCATCGGCCTGATGCTGGCCGGCTTCGGGCTCGGCGCCGCGGCCGGTGCGCTCGCGATGACCAGGCTCACCGTCCGAAGTGGACCGACGATGGCGGTGTGCGCGGCGGTACAGGGTGCTGCGGTCTTCGCGGTGGCGCTGGCGCCGGTACCCGCCGTGGCGGCCGGGATCACCGCGGTCGCCGGCATCACCAGCGGCCCGCTCGCCGTGCTCATCGCCTCGATCTCGCAGCGCCAGACCGACGACGGGTACCGGGGCCGGGTCGCCAGCGTGCAGACCCTCGCCAACCTCGGCATCACCCCGCTGGCCGTCGCCGCGATGGGTGCCGCCGTCGGCTGGGTGGGGATGGTACCGGCGTTCGGCGCCAGCGCGTGCCTGGAACTGGCCGGGGCCGTGATCTGCCTGGCCGTACCGGGTCTGCGGACGGCCCGCCGGTGAGCCGGCATAGAGTCGGGTGCATGCAGATCGGATTCGGGCTGCCGGTCTCCGGCGCATGGGCCAACCCCGAGGCCATCGCGCGGTTCGCCGGGCAGGCGGAGCGGCTGGGCTACCACTCGCTGTGGACGTTCACGCGCCTGCTCGTCGGGGCCGACCAGGAAGCGGAGCCGGTCTACCAGAGCGTGCTGGACCCGCTGGTGTCGCTGGCCTTCGCCGCGGCGCACACCTCCCGGATCCGGCTCGGAGTGGGCGTGGTCAACGTCCCGTACCTGTCGCCGACCTACGTCGCCAAGCAGGCGGCCACCCTCGACGTACTCTCCGGCGGCCGGTTCGACCTGGGGCTCGGCGCCGGCTGGTCGCCCGTCGAATTCACCGCGACCGGCGCGGGGATGCAGCGGCGTGGCGCCCGGATCGAGGAGTTCGTGGTGGTGCTGCACACCCTGTGGGGCGAGGAGACCAGCCGGTACGACGGTGAGTTCTACACCGTGCCGGCCAGCCGCATGGCGCCCAAGCCGGTACAGCGTCCCGGACCACCCGTGCTGCTCGGCGGCTCCGCACCGGCCGCCCTGCGCCGGGCCGGCCGGATCGCGGCGGGCTGGATCAGCCGCAGCGCGCAGGACCTGTCGCGCATCGGCGACGATGCCGCGGTGGTCCGGGACGCGGCCCGGCATGCCGGCCGGGACCCGGCGGCGGTGCGCATCGTGTGCCGCGGCGTGCTACACCTGACCGACAGCGCCACCGGCGCCGGCCGGCAGCGGCTGCGGGGTTCGCTCGCGCAGGTCCGCGACGACGTCGCGTGGCTCGAGGAGCAGGGCGTGACCGAGCTGTTCTTCGACCTGAACTGGGACCCCGCCGTCGGTTCCCCGCACGCCGATCCAGCGGCGGCGACCGAACACGCCGAGGAGATCCTGCACGCGCTGGCCCCCACGCAACGGATTTACGAGCGATAATCCGGGCGCGCGTCCGGGATGTGGCCGTCACACTGACGCCATCGTTCCTGCACATCCAGAGGGAGACACCGTGCCCCGCCAGGTAGCCCCGAACCTTCTTTCGTGGGCCAGCGACATCGACCAGAGCACCATCGACCAGGCGGCCCGCGCCGCCCGCCTGCCGTTCGTACCCGGGCATGTCGCCCTCATGCCCGACGCCCACCTCGGCATCGGCGCGACCGTCGGCTCGGTCATACCCACCACGGCCGCCATCATCCCCGCCGCCGTCGGCGTCGACATCGGCTGCGGCATGGTCGCCACCGAGACGACGCTGACCGCGTCGGATCTGCCCGACGACCTCTCCGCGCTGATGCCGCTCGTCGAGCGGCGCATCCCGGCCGGGGTCGGCAAGGGCCACGACGACGCCCGGACCTCCGACGCCGTCGCCGCGATCGGGCGGCCGGAGAGCGAGCTGAGCGGCAAGCAGGAGAACACCGTGCTGACGCAGTTCGGCACGCTGGGTTCCGGCAACCACTTCGTCGAGGTGTGCCTCGACGAACGGGACCGGGTATGGACCGTGCTGCACTCCGGGTCCCGGGGCATCGGCAACCAGCTCGCCACGCGGCACATCGAGCGGGCGAAGGCGTTGATGCGCCAGTACTTCATCACTCTCGACGATCCCAACCTCGCGTACCTCGTGCAGGGCACCCCGGAGTTCACCCACTACATCCGGGACATGCTGTGGGCACAGCGGTACGCGATGGCGTCCCGGGCCCGGATGGACGAGACCGTGGTGGGTTCGCTGTTCGAGGTGGTGGGTCAAGGCGACCGGGTACGCACCATCAACTGCCATCACAACTTCACCGCACAGGAGAACCACCACGGCAAGAACATGTGGATCACCCGCAAGGGTGCCATCAAGGCCGCGAAGGGCGACGAGGGAGTGATTCCGGGCTCGATGGGCACCCAGTCGTACATCGTCCGTGGGCTGGGCAACCCGGCGTCGTACGACTCCTGCTCGCATGGCGCCGGCCGGCGCATGTCGCGCGGGCGGGCCCGCAAGGAGCTGACCGGCGCGTCGCTGACCGCGGCGATGGCCGGCCGCACCTGGAACGCCAACCGTGCCGCGGCGCTGGTGGACGAGCATCCTGCCGCGTACAAGTCGATCGACCAGGTGATGGCCGACCAGCGCGACCTCGTGCAGATCCGGCACACCCTCCGGCAGGTGTTCAACTACAAGGGTTGACATCCTCCACCGCCCTGACTAAAGGGCGGGGATTCCCTTGGTTGCCCTCGGGTTTTCCTGCTTCACCGACGACCGCCCCGTCCGGGAGGACTCCCGTTGAGGTCTTACACCGTCTCCACAGGCTGTCACCGCCAGCCCGGCGGCCAAAATGTTGCGCGCGGCGTTGAGGTCCCGGTCGTGAACGGTGCCGCAGGGGCACGTCCATTCCCGGATGTTCAGCGGCATCTTCTCGGTCAGTCGCCCACACGCGGAGCACAGCTTGCTGGACGGGAACCACCGGTCCACGACCACCAAGTCCCGGCCGTACCAATCGGCTTTGTACTCCAGCATGGTGCGCAACCCTCGCCAGGCCGCGTCGGAGATGGCGCGGGCCAGCGGGTGGTTTCTGACCATGGTGCGGACGGTCAGGTCCTCGATCACGAGCGTTTGGTTTTCACGCACGAGTCGAGTGGTCAGCTTGTGGAGGTGGTCGCG
>DASXOA010000189.1:0-14332 GCA_036494675.1 Rugosimonospora sp. | reverse complement strand
CACCGGGATCCAGTGCCGGTCGGTGGCGTGCAGGGTGATCTCCGCGGTCCGGATCGCGCGGCGCAGCACCGAGGTGTGCACGACGTCCGGCAGCAGGTCGTTTTCGCGCAGCAGCTCACCGCCGCGGCGCGCTTCCTCCTCGCCCTGCGCCGACAGGTCCACGTCGACCCAACCGGTGAACAGGTTCTTCGCATTCCATTCGCTCTCGCCATGGCGGAGCAGCACGAGGGTGCCCACAGTCATGCCGCCCATCCTGCCCGACCGGTCTGGACGCAGGTCAGCCGGCCGGGGGCATGACGTGAAGGACCGGCAGGGGGCGTGACGTAGAAGACAAGTCCGCGCCGCCGGCCGGGCCGGTTTGGTTGAATGATCTTTAAACAAGCCTTACAGGAGGTCGGGTGCGCGCCTGGTTCCGGGCAACCGCGGGCGGGCTCTCGCGGACCTACTGGGTGATCTGGTCGGGCATCCTGGTCAACAGGGCCGGCGGGTTCGCCGTGCTGTTCCTGTCGCTCTACCTCACCGGGCCCCGGCACCTCACCCCGGCGCTGGCCGGCGCGATCGTCGGCGGCTACGGGATCGGAGCCGCGGCGGGAACCCTGCTCGGCGGGGTGCTGGCCGACCGCTGGGGACGGCGGCGCACCCTCCTGGTGGCGCACTTCGCCGGCGCCGCCATGATGCTGGCGCTCGCCCTGGCCAGCGGCCTCGCTGCGATAGCCGCCTGCGTCGTGCTCGTCGGCGCCGCGCAGGGCATGCCGGGGCCCGCGTTCGTCGCGGCGATCGTCGACATCACGCCGGAGCGGGACCGGCCGCGTGCCTTCAACCTCCAGTACTGGGCGTTCAACCTGGGCATGGCCGCGGCCGGGCTGATCGCCGGCGCGGTGGCCCGGTTCAGCTTCGTGCTGCTGTTCGTGTCGGACGCGACGACCACGCTGATCACCGCGATCCTGATCCTGCTGTGGGTGCCGGAGAGCGTGCCGCACCGGCAGACCGGGGCGTCCCGCGCCCTGCCGGTCGGGGACGCCGGCGCATCGCGCATGGGTGCCCAGGGCGACGCACGCACGTCGCGCGCCGCCGGCGCCCCGTCGCCGCCGTCCCGGGCCGGGATCCGGGTGGCACTGACCGACCGCATCTTCATGGTGTTCGTCGGCCTGTCGCTGCTCCAGGCGGTACTGAACGCCCAGAACTCCACGATCCTGCCGCTGTCGATGACCGCCGACCACATCGCACCCGCCGGGTACGGGCTGCTCATGTCGCTGGCCGGGCTGCTCATCGTCATCGGCCAACTGTTCGTACCGTGGCTCATCCGGCACCTGCTCAACGGCTCGGTACTCGCCCTGTCGATGGGCCTGCTGGCGATCGGGTACGGCGCCCTGATGGTCGCCGGCTCGCTCGGCTTCTACCTGGCCTGCGCGACCGTCTGGACGGCCGGCGCCATGCTGGCCGCACCCGCCAACGCCACGATCATGTCCGACCTCGCACCGGCCGCGATCCGGGCCCGGTACCAGGCGGTGTTCTACCTGACGTTCTCGCTGGCGAGCTTCATCGCGCCGGCCCTGGGCGGGATCAGTTGGCAGTACCTGGGCTCCTGGCACTGGCTGCTGTGCGGCGCCGTGGGCCTGATCGCCTGCGTCGGGCACCTGGTCGCCTCTCCGGCCCGGGAGCGCCGGATCGCCCGGCAACGGGCCGCCGCCCCGGCAGCCGCATCGGCGGCCAGAGACGCCGACCTGGTCGCCGACCGGTCGTGACAAAGAGTGGCCGACCGGTTGCGACAATGACCGGTCGTCACAAAGAGCTGTCGTGACAAAGACCGGAAACGCCGCATCTGAAACGCGCGCGGCGGGCAGTGATCCCGTATGGTCGCTTGTCTATGGAGAGGGACAACTGGCCAGGGCCGGTATCCGGCCCGGCATCAAGCGATGAGCAGCATGCCATAGGCGTTGCACACGTACCGGATCTGCGCACAATCCTGGACGAGAACACGGCGACCGAGTTGCCGCTGGTCCGCACGGGTCACCCGCAGCCGACCGACTCCCCCGGACCACACCCCCGCTGACCAACGACGCCGTGTACGGCGGGCGGGCGACGCGGACCCCCCGGGCCGCATCGGCCGCGCCCGCCGCACGGACACCAAAAGGGTTCGTCGCGTCCCCAGCCAGGGACGCTGACGAACCCTTATTGGTTTGGTGGCAACCCACGTCCCCAACGTGTGCACCACCAGACGGCTGCTTGTCGAACCGCCGTTTCGACCCCCTCGAACGACCGGCCGGCAGCGCGTCTGGCGTTAACGTACGGGGCACGGTAAGGACCGGGCAAGCCGTTTCCGTTGTAGCCTCAATCACAAGCCGTTACCGGTTTATCGACACCATTGCCCGGCAACGGATCGGCCGTGATGCCGGACAGCGGGCCAAGGATCGGTCCACTTAGGACGGATTCACCAGGTGTTCAAAGGCCCGCAGGTTGTCCAGCGGCTCGCCACGCTTGACGCGCCAGGCCCATTCCCGCCGGATCGCCGCGCCGAAGCCGATTTCCAGCATGGTGTCGAAGCTCTCGTCGGCATAGGTGAGCACCGAGCCCAGCAGCCGGTCCAGTTCGTCGGCGGTGACCGCGTGCAGCGGCACGCGGCCGGTGAGGTAGACGTCGCCGGCCTTGTCGATGGCGAACGCGACACCGTAGAGGCGTGCGTTGCGCTGCAACAGCCAGGCCCACAACTCTTCGCGGCGCTCGTCCGGTTGGCGCATCACGAACGCCTCGATGGCCAGCGCGTGGTCGCCGACCGTGAGGTTGCACACCGTCTTGAGTTTGTGGGTGCCGGGGAGGGTCACCGCGTACCGGCCGTCACCCGTACGTTCCCAGGCGAGTTCCCGTTCGTCCAATGTGGACTCGATGAGCGCGGCGACGGCGTTCATCGCGCCGTCGCGAGTTCGAAGCCGTGCGAACGGTACTCGGTCACCGCGTCCCGGTACACGGCGAGCAGGCTGGCCGCGCTCTGGTTCCAGGAGAACTGGCGGGCATGCTCGATGGCGCCCTGGGACAGCACTGCCCGCAGGCCGGGCTCCCGCAGCAGCCGGGCCAGGACCCGGGCCCAGTCCGCCGGGTCGTGCCCGTCGACGAGGACCCCGGACCGGCCGTCGCGCACCGCCGTGGGCAGTCCACCGACGGCGGCCGCCACCACGGGCGTACCGCACGCCTGCGCCTCCAGCGCGACCAGCCCGAAGGACTCGTTGTAACTCGGCACCGCGACAAGGTCGGCGGCCCGGTACACGTCGGGCAGCGCCTGCCTGTCCTGTGGCGGAAGGAACCGCACGACGCCGGCGACGCCCAGCTCGGCGGCCAGGCTGGACAGGTCGAGGCCGCTGCCGCTGTTGCCGCCGACGATGGCGATGGTCACCTGGTCGCGCAGGTCCGGCGGCAGCCCGGCCGCGGCGCGCAGCAGGATGTCCGGTGCCTTGAGGGGCTGGATGCGCCCGACGAAGGCGACCACGTACCCCCTGGCCGGAAGCCCCAGCCGCCGCCGGGCGGCGAGTTGCGCCGCCTCCTCGCGCCCCACCGAGGCCGGCGTGAACCGGTCGAGATCCACGCCCGGCTCCACCACGCTGACCCGGCCGGCCGGAGCGCCGTACAGCTCGATCAGTTCGCGCGCCTCGATGGGCGTGTTGGCCACCAACCGGTCGGCCTCGACGATCACCTGCTCCTCGCCGAGCACGCGGGCCCTGGGTTCGGGCCGGTCACCGGCCGCAAGCCGGCGATTCTTCACCTTCGCGAGGGTATGCGCGGTGTGTACCAGCGGCACCCCCCAGCGGTCCTTCGCCAGCCAGCCGACCTGCCCGGACAGCCAGTAGTGCGAGTGCACCAGGTCGTACCAGCCGGGCGAGCGGGCCGCCTCGGCGCGCAGCACCCCGTTGGTGAACGCGCACATCTGCGCCGGCAGGTCCTCTTTGTCGAGACCCTCGAACGGCCCGGCCACCACGTGCCGCACCAGGACACCCGGCGCCATTTCCACCACGGCCGGCAGCCCGGAACGGGTTGCCCGAGTGAAGATCTCGACCTCGACGCCGGCCTGCGCGAGGCGTTTAGCGACCTCGACGATGTAGACGTTCATCCCGCCCGCGTCGCCGGTGCCCGCCTGCTCCAGGGGGGAGGTGTGTACGGAAAGAGTGGCGACCCGACGCGGCAGCCGCGCTGCGGCCAGTGTGCTCACTCGGGCCACGTGCCCTCCTACCGCGTCGTCGGTACCCGTCGTCGGTCCTGTTCTGGTTGTGCCCGTATCCAACGCTGTCAACCGCCGGACCGCCTCGCATCTTCCCGCGTCCGATTCCCGCTTTGCCATCGGGGTGAGCTTTGCCGTCGGGGTGAGCACATTCGCACCATGTCCCGGTCACCCTGACGGCCGCCTCGGCGGGAGTGGCAGGATTCCAGGATGCCCACGCTCGGTCGAGGGACTCCCACGCCTCGTTGCGGAGTGTCCCTGCCCGGCCACGGAGCGCGCACGCTTGCGAAGGAGGACGGTTGACCATGCCAGCTCACTCACCGGCACGGGCGGAGGCCGGCACGCGGCCGATCGCGGTGATCACCGGAGCGTCCAGCGGGATCGGCGCCGCCACGGCGCGCAGGCTGGCCGCCGAACGCTTCCACGTGGTCGTCGCCGCGCGGCGCGCCGACCGGCTGGCCACGCTGGTCGAGGAGATCCGCGAGGGCGGCGGGCAGGCGACCGCGGTACCGGCGGACGTCACCTCGGCCGGAGACGTGGCCGCGCTCGCCGCCGCGGTGGCGGACCTCGACGGCGACGTGACGCTCCTGGTCAACAACGCGGGTGGCGCGCGGGGCATGGATCCGATCGAGTCCGCCAGCGTCGAGGACTGGCAGTGGATGTACGACGTCAACGTCGCCGGTACTCTGCGGGTCACCCAGGCGCTGCTGCCCGCGCTGGACGCCTCCGGCGCCGGTACGGTCGTGGTGCTCGGCTCGACCGCCGGACTGATCGTGTACGAGGGCGGGGCGGGCTACGCGGCGGCGAAACATGCCCAGGCGGCGCTGGCCGAGACGCTGCGGCTGGAACTGTCCGGCCGGCCGATCCGGGTCGTCGAGATCGATCCGGGCATGGTGCGCACGGACGAGTTCGCGCTGAACCGGTTCGACGGCGACGCGCAGCGGGCGGACGCGGTCTACGCCGGAGTGGCCAACCCGCTGGTGGCCGAGGACATCGCGGACTGCATCGCCTGGTGCGCGACCCGCCCGCACCACGTGAACGTCGACCGCCTGGTGGTCCGGCCGCTGGCCCAGGCGGCGCAGCACAAGGTACACCGGGTGCTGTGAGACCGCGCGCGGGTCACCGAACCGACCAGCCGGCGTCCGCCGGCCCGGCGGCCCGCGCCACCCCAGCGGCACCCGTCGGCTCGGTGACCCGGGGAACCACGAACGCCAACCGGCTGCGCAGGGTCGACGGCTGGATCTGCGCGGTGCTCGGCCCGGGGCTGCCGGACGATCCGCTCGTGGTGGACCTCGGGTACGGATCGTGGCCGGTGACCACCGTCGAACTGCGGTCCCGGTTGGCGCGGATACGGCCGGCGGCACGGGTGGTGGGACTGGAGATCGACCCGGTACGGGTGGCCGATGCGTCGCCGTACCTCGATCCGCCCGGCCTGAGCTTCGCCCTCGGCGGGTTCGAACTGGCCGGCCTGCGTCCGGTGCTGGTACGGGCGATGAACGTGCTGCGCCAGTACCCGGAGCCGGAGGTGCCCGCCGCCTGGTCGACGATGTCCGCCTCGATGGCGCCGGGCGGGTACGTCATCGACGGTACCTGCGACGAACTGGGCCGGCTGGCATCGTGGATCCTGCTGGACTCGTCCGGCCCGCGATCCCTGACGCTGTCCGTCCGACTGTCCACATTGAACAGTCCCGCCGCGGTCGCGCAGCGACTGCCCAAGGCGCTGATCCACCGCAATGTGCCCGGGCACTGGGTACACGCGTACCTGACCGCGCTGGACGAGGCGTGGCGCGATGCCGCACCGCTGTCCGCGTTCGGGTACCGGCAGCGGTGGATCCGGGCGGTGGCGGCGACGAGGGCCACCGGTTGGCCGGTACGGGACGGGGTGCGGCGCTGGCGCCTCGGCGAGGTGACCATCGACTGGCCGGAGTCCCTCGACCGGTGGAAACCCTTGTACAGCAACGGTCCGCCGGATGATCCCACCCGGTCCGCCCGGGGTTGACCCGACCCGCCATAGTGATCGGGTGCTGGACGCCCTGGTGATAGCGGGACAGATCGCCCTGGCAATCGCGCTCGGCGCCGCGATCGGATTGGAGCGCGAGCTGTCCGCCCAGGCGGCCGGCCTGCGTACCCACATGTTGGTCGCACTCGGCGGCGTCGTCGTGACGATCGCCGGCTCGACGACCAGCAACCCGGCCGCGCTCGCCGCACCCGTCATCACCGGCGTCGGCTTCCTCGGCGGCGGCGCGATCCTGCGCGAGGGCGCCGGGGTCCGCGGCCTCACCACGGCCGCCTCGCTGTGGGTGACGGCCGCGGTCGGCGTCGCGGTCGGGCTGCGCCAATGGCTTCCGGCCACCGGCGCGACCGCCCTGGCAATCCTGGTTCTGCTCATCGTGAAACACCTGGAGCACAACGCCCTGCCACAACGCCGGCCGCTGGAAATCACCCTGACCCTCAGCTGCGACGCGTCGATCCACGAGGTCGAGCACCGGGCCAAGACCGTGCTGCACAAGGGACGGGTGATCCGGATCAACTACAACGGGAAGGATCAGCAGATCATGTTGGTCGCCCGGCCCCGGCACCACCACTCGCTCGCCGAGATCAGCCAGTGCCTGCGCGAACTGGAAGGAGTCGAGGGCGTCGACATGTGCCGGTGAGGATCGGGGTGCCGCGTCACGCCCGTCACCATGCGCGTGACAGACCCAGGCTCTACAGTAGGTGCGGCTTCGGCGGCCCGGCCGCCCCACGCGGCGACGGCCACGACCGCCGACGGTACGACACGGACGGGGATGAGCAGAGACTTGGATAGCAAGGAATTCGGCCTCGCGGCGCTCCGCACCGAAGGTCAGGCGTTTCGGGAAGCCGTCACCGACGCACCGCTCGACTCGGCGGTGCCGTCCTGCCCCGGCTGGACCGTTGCCGACCTGGTCGGCCACCTCGGCGAGGTCTACGGCTTCGTCGCCGGCCACGTGGGCCGGGGAGTGACCAGCCGCCCCGACGGGACCTCACCGGACCGGTTCGCGCCACCGGAAGGCGCCGATCTGCTCACGTGGTGGGACGAGCGGCACCAGACGCTGATCGCGCTGCTCGACTCGCTCGACCCCGACCTGCCGGCCTGGAACTGGGCGCCGCAGACCAAGACCGTGGCGTTCTGGTACCGGCGGATGGCGCACGAGACCACCGTGCACCGTTGGGACGCCCAGTTCGCCACGATCAACGCGGAGCCGATCGACCCGAAACTCGCCGCGGACGGGGTCGAAGAGGTGCTGGACTCCTGGTTGCCGGCCGGCCGCCGGCTGGGACCGACCGACCTGGTCGGCATGGTCGGGCTCTGCGCCACCGACCTGGAGCGGGAGTGGCTGGTCCGGCTGCGCGCCGACGGCGGGGTGGCGCTGCTGGACACGGATACCCTGCTGGACACCGACGAACACCGCGAGCGGGCGGTCGCGCGGGGCACCGCCAGCGACCTGATGCTCGCGCTCTGGGGTCGGGTCGGGTTCGACCTCCTGGAGCTGAGCGGCGACGAGCGGCTGCTGGAGGCGCTGCGTACCGGCTGAATCCGCGCGCCGAGCCGCGGCCCCGGTCGTCGCGCTAGCGGTCGAGGCTCAGCGATTCAGGCTCAGCAGTCGACGCTCAGCGGTCCAGGCTCAGCACCAGCTGGGGGCGGGCGATCTCGTGGTCCGCGCGGATCGGCCGGACAGCGGTGCCGATCGCGAAGAACTCCGTGGTGTGCGAGCCCCACGAGTGGTTGCGCTGATCCAGCTGTACGCCGACGATCCCCTCCGCCGACAGCGCCTCGGCCTCCTTCTGCATCCGCGCCATGGCCAGTTCCCGGGCGTCGTAGAGGGCCTGGGTGAACTGCGGCAGCTCGGTGTTCTGGCCGAGGTTGGACAGGATGTTGCCGAACGAGCGGTGCGCGACGTGGTACACGCAGACGCCCATGGTCATGCCCAGCGGCGCGTACCCGGCCTGGAGCAGGGTCCAGAAGTCCTGCCCCGACAGGTCCGAGGTGAACGGCTGACCGTGGTCGTTGCGCCAGCTCTTGCCGTCGTCCGCCTTGACCGCCGTACCGACCGCGAGGAACTCGGCCGCGTCCGAGCCCCACTCCTTGAACTCCACCTCCAGCCGTACCCCGACGATGCCGTCGGCGCCCAGCACCGCGGCCTCCGCCTGCATCCGGGTCATGGCCAGCTCCCGGGCGTGGTACATGGCCTGGGAGAGCACGTCGAGCTCCTGGTTCTTGCTCCAGCGGCCGACCTGGAAGCCCACGTGGTACACCGAGGTGCCCAGCACCAGCCCGAGCGGGGTGAAGCCGGCCTGCTTGACCAGAAGGAACTCGTTGACTGTCAGGTCCGAGGTGAAGATGTGGCCCTTCTTGTCCGGCTGCAGCTCGGCGAGCCGGTTCATGGCGTCCTGCGGCAGGCCCAACTCGGTCGGGTCGAGGCTCATCGAAGCTCCATTCAAGGCTTTACAGGCGCAGCATCGGTAGAGGCGCCTCGATCGAGGCGTTCGTTTCGAAGGGCACCACCGAGGTGCCCCAGATGAAGGTGTTCGCCACGTGGTCCTCGCCCTCGCCGCCGCCGGCGCAGCGCTGCTCGGACACCTGCAGCATCATGTCCCGCAGCAGGACCGTGTGCCCACCCACGTGCTTCGCGTCGGTGGCCAGCGACTTGCGGGCTGCGTCCCGGGCGGCGTGGACCAGTTCCGTCGAACCGGCGAGCTCCTGGTTGTACCAGGACGTGCGCTGGCTCATCATGCTCCAGTCGTCGTGCCGGACCATCGAGCCGACGCCCTGCGCCAGGGCCACCGGCACCCAGCCGGCCCGGATCAGCTTGGCGAAGTCCTGCCCGGTCAGGTCCGACGTGAACGGCTTACGGGGCCGCTTGGCGCCGTCGGCCCGGACCGCCGTGCCGATCGCGATGAACTCCAGGCCGTTGCCGTAGAACGACTGGACGGTCAGGTGCACCCCGACCACGCCGTCGCCGCCCAGGCCCGCGCACTCCTGGCGCATCCGCTCGACCGCACGGTGCCGGGCCTGGCTGAGTAGCTGCTGGGTGGCTGGCACCGGAACCACCGGCGCCATCGTCCAGCCGCCGCCGAAAACGCCGCCGCCCGCGATGCCGCCTCCGGCGAAGCCTCCGCCGGCCATGCCGCCCCGTACGCCACCCATGCCGACGCCGCGGCCGTAGTAGTACCCACAGCCCGTGTACGACCAGCCGACGTTGTAGACCGCGCTGCCCAGCACCTGACCGACCGGCGAGAAGCCGACCGACCGGATGGCGGCGAACTCCTCGACGGTCAGGGCGGAGGTGAAGCTGCCCGGCTCGCCCCGGTCCCGCCGCTCGCGCTGCTCGGCGATGCGCCACTGGGCGCGCAGCGGAAGGCGGCCGGCGGTGATCTCCACCGCGCTGCCCTCCGCGATCTCGTCCGCGGTCCAGGTCTGGCCCGCCGGGTCGACGGTCATCGGCCGTCCCCCAGGTCCTCGATGCCGGTCACGGTGCGGTCAGTTTCTGCAGCGCGGCCACTGCCGCGGCGTTGGTGCCGGCGACCTCGGCCAGCGCGGCGGCCAGCGCACCGGACCACTCGTCGGCCGAGACCTGTTTGGTGGACAGCACCACCCCGCCCGACTCGTGGCAGATCCGGGTCGCCGCGCGCGCTCCGACATCCGGGCGGTCCAGCTCGTAGCGACGGTCGCCGATCGTCACGGCGATGCTCAGCACTGCCGGATCCCGCCCGGCCAGCCGCGCCTTCCACTTGCCCTCGCGGCGCACCTGGACCAGATCCGGTGGCAGGGTCGCGGAGAGCACGTTGAGCAGCATTCCGGAGTACAGCGACAGGTCGTCCGTGTGCCGGCGCAACTGGGCGGCGAGCAGTTCCAGATCAAGGTTCGACTGCGGTGTGCCCTGCGTCATACGGCCCCTCCATAGCTACCCCGCTAAGGCTAGCGCTCGGCGGCCACCTCCCGTGCGACCGCGAGGACGTCCGCCCCGAACAGAACCAGCCGTACGTCGTCCGGACGGGCGGTGGCCGCCCCGATCGCGGTCAGCGCCTGGCGCACCGCGTCGTCCACCGGCCAGCCGTAGATCCCCGCGGAGATCAACGGGAACGCGACCGACCCGGCGCCCAGCTCGTGCGCGACCGCCAGGGAGTTGGTGTAACAGTCCCGCAGCAGGCCCGACCGGTCATCCTGGCCGGTATAGACCGGACCGACGGTGTGGATCACCCAGCGGGCCGGAAGCTTGCCGGCCGTGGTCGCGACCGCCTGGCCGGTGGGCAGCCCGCGGCCGTAGCGGGATGCCCGCAGCGCCCGGCACTCGGCCAGGATGTCCGGGCCGCCGCGCCGATGGATGGCGCCATCCACCCCGCCCCCGCCCAGCAGCGAGGAGTTCGCGGCGTTCACGATGGCGTCCACCGGCTGCGCGGTGATGTCCCCCTGGACCAGTTCGAGCGTCATCGGAGAATCATGGGGCCTGGTTCGGCAGACCGTACATCCGGCGGGTCATCAGGGTGGCGCCGACCACGGCCGCCGGCATCACGATGATCGCGCCGAGCGGGATCAGAAAACACACGAAAACCGACACGCCGAAGCCGAGCGCCAGGTACCGGTGCTGGCGCAGCACCGTGCGGCGCCCGCGCAGCCGGAGCCCCCGCCGGGCGAACGGCACCCCGGTCAGCTCCAGGGCCAGTGCCCAGCCGCCGACGAGCGCGCCGAGGACCGGCACCACGGTCTGCCCGACCCCAGGCAGCAGCCCGCCGATGAACAGCAGCACGCCGAACACGGCGGAGAAGGCCAGCAGCCGGATGGACTCGCCGATGCCCCGGAAGACCTCACGCCACCACGGCAGCTCCACCCCGTCCGGGACACCGCCGAGGCCGTGCTCGATCCGCTCCGAGATCTTCTCGTAGAACGGCTCGCCGATGGCCAACGTGAGCCCGGTGAACGCGACGATGGCCAGCAGCCCGAACACCCCGATGATCGCGATGTCCGCGAGCACCCGGACGAGGTCCCTGGAGGTGGTCGACCAGTCGTCGGCGAACCAGGTCAGGGCGCGGGACTCCGGGCCGAGGAACACCAGCAGCACGATGAACACGCCGACCAGCAGGGCAAACGTGATCAAGGCCGGCAGCATGCCGAGCATGACCAGGCCGGGGTTTCGGGCATAGGTACCGAGGCCCCGGAAGAGCAGGCCGACGCCGGTCAGGAACTCCTGCACCGGACGACCGGCGCGCGCCACTCGGTTGTCCACGCCGGGAGCCTAACGGCCAAGGTCGATTCCCGCGCGCGGAGCCGTGGCACCCGGCCCGGTACGCGCGGCCGGTCAGTCGGAGATGCGGACCCGTACCCGCCGGTTGGCCCGGCCCTTGCTCTCCACCTTGATCACCGACACCTTGCCGATCTGGCTGGTGGAGGCGACGTGCGTACCGCCGTCCGCCTGCACGTCCAGCCCGGCGATGTCGACGATCCGGATCTCCTGCTCGTCGGCGGGGATGAGGTTGGACTGGGTACGGATGATGTCCGGCAACGCCAGCGCCTCGTCCCGGGCCAGCACCCGGGCGACCACCCGGCGATCGGCGGTCACCTCCGTGTTGACCAGGCCCTCAAGCCGGGCCTTGAAGTCGGCCGGCACCTCGGGCAGGTTGAAGTCCATCCGGGCCTCGCCGGGCTCCATGTTGCCCCCGGTGACCAGCGCGCCGAAGTCACGGAACACCACGCCGCACAGCACGTGCAGCCCGGAGTGGGTACGCATGAGCAGGCTGCGCCGCTCGTCCTCGACGGCGCCGGTGACGGTCGTACCGGCCGGCGGCAGCGGATCGCCCTCGGCCGGCAGCAGGTACAGATCGTCGCCCTTGCGGGTACCCACGATCCTGGTCTGCACCCCCTGCCAGAGCAGTACCCCGTGGTCCGGCGGCTGCCCGCCGCCCCCGGGGTAGAACGCCGACCGGTCCAGCACGATGCCGTCCTGCGCGTCCGAGGACAGGACCGTGCAATCCCACTCCCGCAGGCTCGGATCGGCCAGATCGAGCCGGTGCGTGCGGCCATGTTGCGTGACACCCATAACCCGCGACCCTACCCGCCGGCGCTCAGGTCCCGCCGGCACTCCGGTCCCGCCAGCGCTCCGGTCCGGCCGGCGCTCAGGCTCCAGCGGCCAGGAAGGTGCTGATCCGCTGCCTCAGGTCGGCACGGGCGGTCCACAGCACCCCGGGCCGGTCGTAGACGTGCAGCTCAGCCCGCGGCAGGAGGCCGGCCAGCCGCTCGGCCACCGGTACCGGGTGCAGTTCGTCGCCGGCGGCCGCGATCACCAGCGCGGGAGCGCTCACCGCGGTGAGGGCCGTCGCGTCGGGTACCGCGACCCGATCCGCCAGCCCGGCAATGCCGGCACCGAGGCCGTCGCGCAGCAGCCGCTCGGTGCGCTGCCGGGCGAACGCCACCGCCGCCGGGGTGGCCCGAAGCGCCTCCGGTACCTCGCGGGAGACCGCCTCCGCGACCCGCTCCCGGTCGCCGGAGCCGATCGCGTCGAGCAGAGCGGTCACCCGGGCGCGGGACGGCCCGGCCCGCGGTGTGTCCAGCACCGCGGGCAGGAAGAAGACCAGCCGCTCGAACCGGTCGGGCCGCTCGACCAGCAGCCGGCACAACGCGCCCGCGCCGAGGCTGACGCCCAGCGCCTGGTTCGCGTGGTGGAGGTCGGCGACAGCGCCGAGGTCGGCCGCCAGGTCGGCGTAGGTCCACTCGCCGGGCGGCGCGCCGGAGCGGCCGTGGCCACGGAACGCTACGAAGATCTTGGAGCCGGGTACTCCGCTGCCCAGCGGGCGGGTATCGGCGATGCCGGCACCCAGCCCGTGCGCGAACACGGTTACCGGCTGACCGGTACCGGTGACCAGGTACTCCAGCTCGACGCCGTGGGAGGTACCCAGCAGCTCGGTCGGGGTCGACGGCAGCAGCGCGATCCCCTACCAGGAGCCCTGACCGTCCACCGCGTCGCGCAGCGCGGGGCGCAGGTCCAGCAGGTACACGGCGGCGATCGTGACCGCGATCAGGCCGAGGAAGCTCCGGACGCTGCCGAACAGCACGGTCACCAGCAGGGCGCCGCCGTTCATCGCGAGCCACCCGCCCTTGGGGATGCGCCCGACGACCAGGAACGCGTCGGCACGCTGGGTGAAGCAGTTGACGAACGCGAACAGCTCGATGATCAGGCACACCAGGGTGAGCGCGTAGGTGACGGCTTCGATCACCGTGTTGTAGAACAGCGGCGCGGCAATGACCATAGTCATGAGCTTATGCCGGCGCGGCCCGGGATCGCCGGGCCGCGCCGCGGGAACTACTTGGCGTCCGGCCGGGTCCGCTTGGCGGGCTTGCTGGCCGGCTTGGCCGTCGCCTCCGGCTCGGCCGTGGTGTGCGCGGACTCGGTCGCGTCCGTGGCCTCCGGCTCGATGCCGATGGTGGCGTGGATGACCCGGCGGCCGCGGACCACTTCCTCGCCACGGGCGACCAGGTCGGTGTAGATCGCCTGGGCGCGCTCCTGGGCGGCCTGGGCGTTGGTCACGAGCGTGGAGACGTTGCGCTGGGCGGCGCTGCGCAGCCGCTCGACGTGCCCGCCCGCACCGCCGCGCAGCCGGTCGACGTCGAGGTCCGCGCCGGACACCCGGCCGCGCAACTCGGTGACGGTGGCGGGCAGCTTGCGCAGCCGCTGGTAGGCGATGTCGCCCACGGCGGCGGCGGCGTACAGCGGGGCCGGAATCTTCGTGTTGGTCTCGGCAGCCATCAGATCTCCTTGGTTGTGGCGGCCTTGCGGGCCGCGTTCGTGGCTGGTTTCGGGTGCTGTTCGGGCACTGTCGCGGTCGGGCCGTCCGCCTGATCGGCGGGCCCGGTCGCGCCGGCACCGGATGGGTCTGCCGGCGCGTCGCCCGGCGCGTCGTCGACGACGGAATCGGTACCGGCGTCGGCGCCGGTGCCGGGCTCGCCGGCCGGGACCTGCGACGCCGGGACCTGCGCCGCCGGGGCCTGCGCCGCCGACGCTTCGGCCTCGCGGGCGTTCTCCCGGCGGAATGTCTCGTAGATCTGGATGAGCGACTGCTTCTGGGCCGCGGTCAGATCCGGGTCGGCCGCGATCGCCTCCAGGACGTTGTGGC
>DASXOA010000188.1:0-3712 GCA_036494675.1 Rugosimonospora sp. | reverse complement strand
ATGCACGTGACCGTTGCGTTAAACGAACACCCGTGTCAGCATCGACGCACTCCCTTTGGACCGGTCCACCGCCGCAGAGCGGGGGTGCGTTGGACCGGTCTAACACCGCCGGAAAGGCCACCATGTCGCCCTACACGCTCGACGACTTCGCGTTCGATCTGCGCCGCGCCGCGCCGCCCTCCGACATCTGGGTGGGCAGCGGCACCGCCACGGTCGCGCCGCTGCCCGGCACCGTGTGCGGAGTCGGCGGCTGGTTCGCCCCGCCGTACGCGGTGGCCGGCGGCCGGCTGAGCGTGGAGTTCGAGGTGGACGGTGTCGCGGTGGTCGACAGCGGCGAGCGCGGCGCGGGCGACCGCGGGCTGCTGTACTCCGGCGGCACCTGGCGTCCGGACCGCATCGTCCGGCTGGGCACCTACCACCAGTACCGGGACGGGAAGGCACTGTCGGTCGCCGTACGCAGCACCCTCGCGGCCCGGCACGGCGAACCCGGGTACCTGCTGGAGATCGCCGTACGCAACCGGACCGACCGGCCTCTGCCGGTGCGGGTACGGCCCGGCCTGTCCCCGGACCGCGCCCGGGACGTGCCGCTGCGCGACTGGGGCTGGATGCCACCCGAGCCGGGCACCGACGGACCGGCCATCACGCTTGTCCACAACGGACTGTCGGCCGAGCTGGCGCCCGGCGCCGAGGAGGTGTTCGTGCTCGGCGTCGCGGCCGGGCAGCCGGCCACCGCAGGGGAGGTCGGGGACACCACGCGGGCCTGGGAGGCCCGGCTCGCCGCGGCACTGGACCGGGTACCGCGGCTGTCCACCGACGTGCCCGGCCTGGACGAGTACTACCGCCGTTCGCTGGCCAGCGGCCTGGTGTGCCTGTGGGACAGCCCCGGCTTCGTCACCACGCCGTTCGTGGCCACCTCCGGAATGGACGGCGGGGCGGTGTGCGGGTACGCGTGGGACACCGGCGGGTACGCGCCGCACCTGCTGACCCTGATGCTGGGGGAGCGCGTCACCGACGTCATCGACGCCATGATCTCGGCCGACCTCACGAACCACTACGCGATCGCCCCGGACGGTACCGGCCTGGGCGTGCCGTACGCGTACAGCGCCTGGTCGCTCATCACCCTCGGGTACGCGGCGGCCGGCCACCTCGGCATCGACGCCGCACTGGTCAACCGGCTGCACGACGCGCAGGCGGCACTGGATCGCCGGTTCCGGCCGTGCGGCCCGGACGGCGTGCTGCGCGACTACGGCGACCAGCACAACCTGCTGGAGATGCGCAGCGCCGGCTGGGAACACGTGGTGGCCAGCCCGAACGCGGAGCGGGCGTGGTCACTGGAGATGCTCGCCGACCTGTCCGAGGCCTCCGGTGCCGGGCTGCCGGCCGGGGCGCTGCGCTCGTCGGCCGGGCGGATCCGGGCCGAGGTCGTGGCGCAACTCTGGGACGCCGAGGCGGGCTGGTTCCGCAGCCGGTACCCGGACGGGCACACCGAACTGGCCTACTCGATCCAGGCGTTCGACGCGCTGCGCGCCGGAGCCTGCCCGCCGGACGTCGCCGCCGCGTTGACCGGGCACCTGCGCCCCGGCGCGTTCCTCGGCGAGTACGGGGTCAGCAGCGTCAGCGCGCACGACGAGCGGCACTACGAACTCGGCGACGTCGACTGGTCCGGTGGCGGCGCGTACAGCGGCGAGGCGCCCCAGTTGGCGCTGACCCTGTGGGAGCGTGGGGAGCCGGCCCTCGCCTGGGACGTGCTGCGCCGGCTGCTGTGGATGGGCGAGCACTTCCCGTACTTCCCGCAGGAGCACTACTGCGACCGTCCGGCCGCCCCACCGGTCGGGCGGCGGGCCAACGTCGTCGCCGGGCTCACCGGTGCCGAGGCGATCGTCACCGGGCTGGCCGGCGTGCGGGCCCGGCCCGACGGCTCGCTGGTCGTGCGGCCCCAACCGGTTCCGGCCGGCACCGTGGAGCTGCGCGGTCTGTGGTTCCGGGGCCGGCGCGTCGACGTGGTCGCCGCGCCGGACCGGTGTCTGGTCACAGTGGACGGTCAGCCGGTGGCCGCCGGGCCGGACGGCGACGTGCTCGCGGTGCCGCCCGCGGTCGCGGTCGGCGCCGGTGCCGTCTCCGCGGGCACAGCCCCGGCCGGTGCCGTCTCCGCGGGTGCCGTGGCCGAGGACGGCGTCTCCGCGGGCGCCGGCGGCCAGAGCGTCGGGCAGATCCGGGGATCGGCGTAGTCCGGTGTGCCGTCGACGACGTGGACCAGCCGGTCGTTTCCGTGCCGTGCCGGCTCGCCGGTCGCCGTGACGTGCCGGCGCCACCGGTTGCCCGCCGGTTGCAGGTGGATCGCCAGCGACCGGCGCGGGTACTCGCCCCGGTTCGGGCCGCTGCCGTGCACCGTGCGGCAGTGGTGGAAGCTGACCTGCCCGCGACGCATCCGGGTGGGCCGGGTATCGAGCCGGTGGCCCTGCCCGGCCAGCCGTTCCTCCAGCAGCGCCAGGTCCTGGGCGAAGAAGTCCAGCCCGGTGACGTCCCAGCGGTGGCTGCCGTCCATGAAGGACACCGACCCACCGGCCTCGTCCACGTCGTGGAAGCCCACCCACGCCGTGAGCATCTCGTCGGACTCGCAGGACAACCAGTACTGGCGATCCGTGTGCCAGCCGACGTTGGCCGGCGTACCGGCGTCGTCGACCGGCTTGTACAGCAACTGGTCGTGCCACAGCCGGATGCCCGGGCTGCCGGACAGCACCGCGGCGCTCGCGCCGATCAGCGGGTACGCGACCAGCCGGGCCAGCTCGCCGACCCGCAGGGAGGCATAGTCGTGCTTGCGCAGCCCGTGCCCGTCCTCGGGCCGGAAACCGCCCACCCCGGGCGGATCGGCGTCGTAGTCCCCGGCGTAGTAGCGCCGCATCCCGCGCTCGGCGGCGTCCAGCACCTCGTCCGGCAGGATCACCGGGGAGATCCAGTACCCGTGCTCGCGGTAGAACGCGACGTCTTCGGGGCCGGGCAGCGCAGCGCGTTGGCGGTCGTCAAAGGCGGTGAATGTCATGGCCCGACGCTATCCAGGTCAACCGGTCCAGGGCTTGCCTGTGGTGCAGAACTTCGTGCACGATCTTCAGGTGCCCGGCGTCTCGAGACCCACCGGCCTGCGGGCCGGATTCCACGCCGAGCCGGGCGAGACGGCCAGCGGGCTGAGCCACGCGGGGGAGCAGTGGGCGCCCGCGCACTTCCTCATCCAGCGGCACAGCCACCCGGTCTGGGAGCTGTACCTCCAGATGCGCGGTGTCAGCCGCTGGTCCGCGGGCGGCCGGCGGTTCACGCTGATGCCCGGGCACCTGTTCGGGGTGGCTCCCCGGGTGGCGCACCACATGGCCGAGGAGTCGGCCGCCAACCACCACTTCTACTTCGCGGGCATCGACCTGGTGCCGGTGTTCGACCGGCATCCGGCGCTCGCCCAGCGGTGGTCGGGCCTGCCGCCGGTGGTGCACCGGGCGGACGCGGCCGCGCTGGCCGACCCGTTCCACCAACTCGTGCGGGAGCTGACCGCGCGGCGGGCGTACCCGCAGGATGGACTGGTGCTCGCCGTCGACCGGCTGGCGCTGGAGGCCGCGCGGGTGCTGGAGCCCGGCGCCGCGACGCCGGAGTTGGTGGTGCATCCGGCCGTGGCCCGGGTGCGCGCCCTGCTCGACCGGGGCTACGAGCGGCACTGGACGCTGCGCGA
>DASXOA010000187.1:0-32627 GCA_036494675.1 Rugosimonospora sp. | reverse complement strand
CTGCACGCTAGCAGCCCAGTGCCGCACCTACAGATCCAAGATCGAACTTGCCGACCGCGTGCCAGTGGCCCTTGCCGCGACCGGTCACGAACGGGTACCAGCGGTTACCAACGCACCCGCTGCCACTCGATGATCGCCGGTCTTCCAACTGACGGTGAGGGTTCGATTCCCTTCGGCCGCTTACGCTACTCCGATCCAGCTCAGGGCCGATTTCTCGATGCCCGTACCACATTTTGGTCTCTGTCTCGCGCCGGACGGCGTCGCCAGGTTCTCCAGAGTCTTCACCGACGATGCGGGGGGCTGCGGCGATGTCCACTACGGGCGTGGCGCAGACAGGGGGATCCAGGACGCCACAACCAGCCCGATTGGTGTAACAATCCGACCGTGACGTACGACCTTGCCATCTGGGAGGGCGAGCAGCCGAGCACCGACGAGGCCGCTTCGGCGACATTCCGGGATCTGTACAAGCGCCATGTCGACGCCGACGCGAACGATCCGCCGACGCGGAGAGTCGAGCGCTTCGTCGACGCGCTGGTCGCCACCTTGCCGGACACCGACGACGGCGCGGACCACACCGTTGTGTGGGCTTCGCGGCCGCTCGACCGGCCGGCCGGACCGTTGGCGTACTTCTCGGTGGTCGACGACCGGGCCGAAGCGGCGTCGGCCGCCGTCGCGAGCCTTGCCTGGGCACACGGCCTGATCTGTTTCGACCCCCAGCACGAGCGGCTCCTGACCCCGGTCGCGGACCACGCCGAGCTGGACCGGCTGGTCCGCGCGGGCAAGAGCATCCAGGCCATCGCGAAGATTCGTGAACGGTTCGGCTGCACGCTGTCCGAGGCCGTCGGCATCTACGACCGCCGCTTCCGGACGCTCTCCGAAGACCGCCGTCCCACCGAGCACGAGCCACCGGCCTACGTTCTCACCACCGCGCAGGGCCACACGATCAACAATCCGTCGACCGCCGCCCTGCACCGGGTCCTCATCGAACTGGCCCCCGCGCGATGGTTCGCCAACCTGCGGCGCCGGGACGGTTGGTACGTGCAGGTCGGCCTGGGCTCTCCCGCCGATACCCAGCCCGGCTGGTACGCGCTGGAGCGTGAGGAGGGCCGCGTCGACGCGCACTACCGCACCATCCTCACGGACGTCCAGGAGGTCATCGCCGCGTTCAACGGCTTCGCCGTCGACGACCCGAACTGGGCGCGCCGCTTCGCCTGGCAGCCCTACCGGATCTAGGGAAGACACGGTCCGGATGGGTCAGAGGTCGCGGCGCATGACCACTCGCGGCCAGCGGCCCAGGCCGTGCGCCGCCTCCCGTTCGCGGACCGCGCGCAGCCCCGGCGGCCACTCGCTCTCGTGCACGACCCGGAAACCACACCGCAGGTAGTACGGCGCGTTCCACGGCACTTCCGTGAACGCGGTGAGCGTCAGTGCCCGTACCCCGTCGGCTGCCGCCCGGTCGGCCGCGTGATCCAGCAGCGAGCGCCCCACCCCGCGCCGCGCGTGGTCCGGGTGTACGGACACCTGCTCGACGTGGACGTTGCCGTCCACCGGATCCGTGAGCAGGTACGCGATCGGCCGGTCGGTTCCGTCGACCGCGACCCAGGACCGGCCCGCCCGCTGGTACCCGGCGAGCACGTCCAGCGGGAACGGCTCGTCATCGGCGATCTGGGGCATGCCGACGTCCCGGAAGCACTCCCCGGCCGCGGTTTCGATGTCCCGCAGGACGTCCAACTCCTCGACGGCGGCCGGCCGGATCCGCATCGCGGAGCTACCGCTCGGTTCCCGGGTCGAGTACCGGCTTCACGTCCACGATCGGCGTCCCGTCCAGGGCCTCCAGGTCGCGTACCCGCACCCGGGTGCCGTCGACCGACACGATCCCCACCCGGTGCAGCCCGATCGGGTTCGGCCGGTCCGGCGACCGGGTGCTGAACACGCCCGTGTCCCGCCTCGCCCGGTCGCCGCGGGGGCGGACGACCAGTACGTCGCGGTGCGCTCGATCGAGCCAGGTCAGCACGAGCACGTCGGTCCCGGGCCGCAGATCACGGATGCCGTCGACGACGTCCGGCTCGAATACCAGCCAGGCCTCGGGTGCCCCCTCGTCGCCCTGCCTCGGGGCCGTGGCGCGGTCGGTCAACGTGGACTCCACCCGCCCGATCGGCCGCACGACGTAAGCGTTGTCGGTCACGATTCGTGATCGTATCGATCCGGCGCACCCATCCGGCGCCGCGGCAGGTCATGCCGTGGTGCGACGCGTCGATGGAGCCGCCAATCTCACACGCCGGTCCAGGGCGGCGTTGCCACCCGTTCATCTGCCGGACGCCCACCATCGGACCCCCATTCAGATGTCGCTCCTACGTTTCGCCCGGGTGTCGTGGCCAGCCTGTGTGCCGCGACGCTATCCGGCGATGGAGAGAACGGGCGTGCCATGGCATTAGGTATCCGCGGACGGGGGATCGCGATCGGGGCCAGCGTGCTGCTCGGCGCGGCCGCACTGATCGTGATCGGGACCGGGAGCGGGTCGGCCGCGACGGCCACCGCGTTCACCGCGGGCGACATCGTCGTGTACCGGGTGGGTGACGGCGGTACGGCACTGTCCGGCACCTCGGCCCCGGTCTTCCTGGACGAGTACTCGCCGGATGGCACGCTGGTGCGCTCGGTGCCCTTGCCGACGACGGCGAGCGGTTCGGACAAGCCGTTGGTGGCCAGCGGCTCGGCCAGCTCCGAGGGGCTGCTGACGCTGTCGGCCGACGGCCGGTACCTGATCGCACCCGGTTATGACGCGGCGGTCGGTACGGCGAAGATCGCCAGTACGGATTCGGTGAGCGTGCCGCGCACGGTCGCGCGGGTGGACGCCTCCGGTGACGTGGACACCTCGACCGCGTTGAGCGACTTCGCCACCGGCAACAATCCGCGGTCGGCCACCAGCAGCAACGGTACCGACCTCTGGGTCGGCGGAGCGGCCGGCGGCCCCCGGTACGCGACGCTGGGCTCCTCGACCTCGACCCAGCTGGACAGCGGCACCTACAAGAACGTCCGGCAGGTGTCGGTGGTCGACGGCCAGCTCTACGCGTCGGCCGACCCGACCAAGGCCGGGCTGACCATCGGTACCGTCGGCAGCGGCCTGCCGACCGCCACCGGGCAGGCCGTGACCAACCTGCCGTTCGCCACCCCGCCCGGCGACCCGTACGCGTATGCGTTGCTGACCCTGGCCGGGGACAGCGGTACCGCCGGCACCGGCACGCCCGACACCCTGTACGAGGCCGACGTGACCGCCGGTGCAGTGGTCAAGTACGGGCTCGTCGACGGGAGCTGGGTCGCGCAGGGATCGGTACCGGTGACCGGCGCGGCCGGCCTGACCGCCAACGACGACAACGGCACCGTGACCATCTACGTGACCAGCAGCGGGGCCGGCACCACCGGCACGCTGTACCGGATCACCGACGACAGCGGGATCGGCGGCACGCTCACCGGCACGGCGAGCATCCTCGCGACACTGCCGGCGAACGAGGCGGCGCGGGGTGTGGCGTTCGCACCGGGTACCGCCATCGGTTCCGGCGGGGGCGTGAACAAGCCGCCGACGGTCAAGCCGACCATCACCACGCCACGCACCGCGCTGCCGGCCGCACTCGGCGACCCCACCAACCCGACGCTGCCGATCACCGTCGGGTACGCGAACGCCGCCGCGGACCAGCTGACCGTCACCGCCACCTCGTCGGACACCTCGGTGGCCCCGGCCGCCGGCGTCACGGTCACGGGCAGCGGCGCCGACCGTACCCTCACCGTCGTACCCGGTGCCGTCGGCGACTCGACCATCACGCTGACCGTCACCGCGCCGGACGGCGCCTCGGCGAGCACCCAGGTCCGGTACGGCGTCTCCGCCGATCTGACCGCGGCGATCGCCGGGGCGGGCGGGACGGACCCGCACTACTACGCCGGTGCCGGCAACGCCTCGGCGGCGGTCGACGCGGGCGGCGGGTACGCCGTGGTGGCCGACGACGAGAACAGCGTGCTGCGCCTCTACGACCTGAGCCGGTCGGGCGCACCGGTGAAGACCTTCGACTTCAGCGGCCAGTTGCCGCTGGGCGGCACCGAGGTGGACATCGAGTCGGTGGCCCGGTCCGGGGACCTCCTCTACTGGGAGGGCTCGCTGAGCACCAGTTCCAGCGGGGCGACGGCGCCGGCGCGTAGCACCCTGTTCGCCACCCGGATCTCGGGTACCGGCGCGGACACCACCCTGACCTATGTCGGCAGCTACACCGGCCTGCTGTCCGACCTGGTCGCCTGGGATCAGAACAACGGACACGGCCTGGGCGCCAACTACCTCGGGCTGGCCGCCTCCTCGGCGGCCGGGGTGGACGGCCACGGGAGCGACGCGCTCAACGTCGAGGGGCTCGAGTTCGCCAGCGACGGCTCGACCGCGTACCTCGCGTTCCGGGCGCCGCTGGAGCCGACCACCGACCGGCACCTGGCCATGCTGGTACCGGTGACGAACTTCGCCGCGCTACCGACCGGCGGCAACCCGGGGTCCGTGCACGCCACGTTCGGCGCTCCCGTGTTCTTCGACCTCGGCGGGCTGGGCATCCGCGACATCCGCCGCAACGCCGACGGCCAGTACCTGATCATCGCCGGTACCGCGGACGACACGAACAGCGGATTCGCCCTGTACACCTGGGACGGCAACCCGGCACACGCGCCGCGGAAGACCGGTACCGCGCTTCCGCAACTGCCCTCCGCCGACAACCTCGGCGCCTGGGAGACGATCGTCAGCGTGCCGGATCCGCTGGTCGCGGGCGCCCCGGTCCGGCTCATCCAGGACGACGGCGACGTGGTCTTCTACGGCGACGGGCTCACCTCCAAGGCCGGCATCGTCACCGACCTCCAGAAGGACCTCGGGGTGGTCTTCGACTACGCCCCGCCGGCCGCGGCGGCCACCACCGTCACGGTGGGTTCGAGCGCGAACCCGGCGACACCCGGTAAGGCGGTGACCCTCACGGCCACGGTGCACGGCCCGGCCGGGGCGGGTACGCCGACCGGGACGGTGACGTTCACGGTCACCGGTGCGGACGGCTCGACGGCGGCGTGCTCCTCCGCGGCCGCCGCGCCGCTGACCGGTACCGGCGTCGCCACCTGCACCCTGCCCGGCGGCGCGCTGCGGGCGTCGGGCTCGGCGTACATCGTGAGCGCCACGTACTCCGGCGACGGCGACTTCGCGCCGAGCGGCACCACGCTGCGACAGGCGGTGACCGGCACGCCGACCGTCACCTCGGCCGCGGCGGTCACCCTCCGGCCCCGGGCCGGGAAGCCGGTCGCGGTACTCGTGGCGGTCACCCCGACCCGGATCGCCCCGTCGCCGCTCACCGGCCCGGTCCGCCTCACGGTGACGAACGCCGCCGGCCAGCCGGTCTACACCACCCAGGTCAACCTGCTGCCGATCCTGCCGCTGAGCCTGGTCACCGTGCCCGGCAGCGCGCTGTCCGCCGGCACCTACACGCTGAGCGTCAGCTACCGGGACAACGAGTACTACTCGCCGAGCACGACGAGCCACCCACTCCAGGTGGCGAAGGGCTGAAGCGCGACTCCGGCGACGAGGGCCGCGCCTTCGTCGCCGGAGTTTTCGGCTGGGTAGATTCCGCTGATGACGCTGGACGGTTCGGCCCCGACCACGGGAGGGCGGTCCGCCCGTCTCGCGGGTTCTGTCGGATTCGCGTGCGTGATCGGCGCGCTCGCCGGGGCCGCGGTCGCCGGCCACTGGGGCGGGTGGGCCGGCGTCGCGGGCGCGCTCGGCGGAGCCGCCGTACTCGGCGCCGTCGACGCGGTGGCCCGGGCACGGCAGCGGCCCGCCGAGATCCCGGCGCTGTGGGCACGCATCGCGATGAGTGCCGCGCTGGCCGCCCCGGTCGGCTGGGTGGCCGGTCGCCTCGGCGCCGGGGCGCTCGCGGTGGGGATCGGGGCCGGGTTGGTCGCCGGGCTGCTCGGGGTCCGGCCGCAGAAGGTGGTACTGGGACCCCTGGTGGGCGCGGCGGCGGGCTGGGCGGCGGTCGCCACCGGAGCGGTGCCGATGTCGGTGGTGGCCGGCGGTACGGTCCTCGCGTTCCGGCTGCTGTCGGCGCTGCTGTTCCGGGAGGCGCAGGTGAGCCTGCTCGCCGAACGGGTACCGGCGGCCGACCTGCCGTTCGTCGTGCCGCTCCAGGCGCGTACCCGGTACGTGGGCACCGGGTACGTCCGGGATCTGGCGCAGGTACTCGGCGGCACCTACGTGGCCGCCGCACCCGACGTCGGCATCGTGGCCTCGCTCGACGGGCTGGCCGGCCCTGACTTCGACCCGGCGCGGGTCGACCCGCTGGTACGCGAGTTCTACGAGCACACGACCCGGTTCTCGCTGGACATCGTGCCCCGGTGGCGGCTGTGGGTACGCCCCGGATACCTGCTGTACCGCACCCTGCTGGCGCGCCCCCTCGGGCAGGCCAACCTGCCGATGAACCAGCGCGAGACGCTGCGCGGCGTCCAGAGCCGCATCGACACCATCGCCACCACACTCGACGGGGTGGTGGGGGTACGCGGCTGGATCCGGTCCTTCGCCGACAATGACGAGCCGATCTACGTCGGCATCTACACGACGTACCGGCACGGTGGGCGCGGGTACGTCAGCGTCGGATTCCCGCTCCCCCAGGCGAGCTTCACGGCGACGCTGGAGCCCCGCCTGCGCGACGGCGGCGGCCTGGTGCTGCGCAGCCGTGGCGAGTCGACCCACCCCGGTCACTACCTGACGCACATCGACGAGGACAGCGCGGCGCTCACCACGCTCGCGGTGCACGGCTTCGCCGAACAACTGGACGTGTACCTGCGGGACGGCGAGCTACGGGCCGAACACGAGTTCTGGGTCTTCGGGCTGCCGTTCCTGGTGCTGCACTACCACCTGCGCCGCAAGCCGGTCGACGGCGGTCCGCCGGCCGAGCCGGACGCGGGAACCACCACCGGCTCCGAGACCGGCTAGCCCGGACGGCGCCGCCGGGCGGCGGCAACGCCGTCAGATCAGACGGCGCCGGTAGGCCCGGAGAGCGCCGACCGGCCCGGACGGCGCCGACCGGCCGAGACCGAGGCGTCAGCCGTGGCGCAGCAGCGGCAGGACGAGGTGCTGGTGGACGGGTGCGACCCGGGCCATGAGCATGTCGGTGATGTGCTGCTCGGGCAGCCGGCCGAGGCCGTCGCTGGTCGGCGACGCCGGCAGCGCGTCGAGCGCCAGGCGGGCCCGGTCCGCCCAGCCGTACGCGGCGGCGAGCGTCGGGCCGAGCGCGTAGCGGCGGGCGCTCTCGTACAGGTCGGTGACCTCTCCCGGCGGCAGGTGCGGCCCGAGCACCACGCCGCCCTCCCCCGCGGCCAGGAGCACCGGGAGCGTGTAGACGCCCTGCGTCGCGTCGTGCTGCACCGGCTTGCCGCACAGCTCCGGCGTGGATACCACGTCCATCAGGTCGTCCACCAGTTGGAACACGATGCCGAAGCACTCGCCGAACTCCGCCAGCGCGCTTACGGCCGGCGCCGGCAGCCCGGAGCACAGCGCGCCGAGATGGCACGCGGCCCGGATCAGTGCCCCGGTCTTGCCGCGCACGACGTGCACGTACTCCTCCTCGGTGACGGTCCGGTACCGGTTGGCCGTCTCCCGGGCCTGACCGTCGCAGAGGTCGAGGTACGCGTCGTGCCAGACCGCCGCCGCCTCCTGGCCGACCTGGACGATCAGCCGCCCGCCGACCCCGAAGAGGTAGTCGCCGCCGAGCAGCGCACCGGCCAGGCCGCTGGTGTGCTGGAGGGTCGGCTCGTCGCCACGGAACCGCGCGCCATCCATGAGGTCGTCGTGCACCAGCGTGCTGCGGTGCAGCAGCTCGATGGCCGCCGCACACTTCAGCGCCGTGGAGAGGTCGAGTGCCGGGCCGCAGCCGGCGGCCGCGAGCACCAGTGCCGGGCGGATCCGTTTGCCCGGGCGGCGCAGCAGCCTGCCGAGCTCGGCGTCCAGCCAGGGCACTCCGCTTCGCGCGGCGGAGGTGACGAGGCCGTCCAACTGTTGTTGGAGCGATTCGTCCAGGCCGGTCGGGCCTGACGGGGACCGGTTGCCGTTGACCACATGACCACATCCGTGTAAATGCGCCGATGTATGCTGATCGTTCAGTAACCGGTAGGATGCAAGTTGCCAAATGATACCGACAGCAGCGGCAGAGTGACGACTGCGCGTGTCGACTCGTTCACCAAGAGCCGCAAAGCGCCAATGGATCTAGTGCTGGCAAGTTTGATCATGTAATACTTCTACGCATTGCTGTCGCATGATCACTTGTTGCAACCAGAGGGGCTCGGCATGGTGTCCGATGCGCGTGGCGGCGCCACTTCCCAGCATCCCGACCGACCCACGACGATCCCCGCGTACCGCACCCTGCCCGGACTGTTCCGGGCGCCGCTGGACACGCTCGCCGAGATCGGCCGGCGTACCGGCGGCTCACTGGTGCGGGTCGACCTGGGGCTGGTCCGCCCGTACCTGGTGACCCGGCCCGAGCACGTCCAGCACGTACTCGTCGACCACGCGGACAACTACCTGCGCGACGGTCTCATGTGGCGACCACTGCGCCGGCTGATCGGGCACGGCCTGGCCAGCGGCGGCCCCGAATGGCAGCCGCGTCGCAAGCTCATCCAGCCGATGTTCTCCGCGCGCAACATCGCCTCGCTCATCGACCTCATGTCGGACAGCATCGCCGAGGCGGTGGGCGAACTGGATCCGGTGGCCCGCACGGGCGCACCGGTCGACGCCGGCGTCACGATGACCCGGATCGTCAACCGTGCGGTGATCCGGGCCTTCTTCGGCGACCGCATCAGCGCCCCGGACGCCGACCGCCTCGGGCACGCGATCGCGATCGCGTTCACCTCGCTCGGCCCGCGCATGCTGCTGCCGTTCGTCCCCGACGGCGTGCCGGTGCCCGGCGACCGGGCCTTCGCCCGCGCCGTGGCGACCGTGGACGACATCATGTTCCCGCTGGTCCGGCGGTGCCGCGAGGAGGGCTCGACGGACAGCGACATCGCCTCGCTGCTGTGCCGGGCGACCGGCGAGGACGGTGAGCGGCTGACCGACCGGGAGGTCCGCGACGACGTGGTCGCCATGTTCGTCGGTGGCAGCGAGACCACGGCGGTCGCCCTGACCTGGCTGTGGATCGTCATGGACCAGCGACCGGACGTGGCCGCCAGGATCTGCGCCGAGATCGACGAGCAGGTCGGTTCCGGGCGGCCCGGACGCGAACACCTCGCCGGGCTGCGCTACACCGGCCTGGTTCTCCAGGAACTGCTGCGCCTGTACCCGGTCGGCTGGATCATCCCGCGTACCGCCGACCAGCCGGACGTCATCGACGGCGTACGCGTGGCGGGCGGCGCACCCGTACTCATCAGCCCGTACCTGACCCACCGCATGCCGCAGTTGTGGGACCGGCCCGACGAGTTCGAGCCGGAGCGCTTCACGCCGGAGCGCCGGGAGGGGCAGCACCGCTTCGCGTACTACCCGTTCAGCGGGGGCGCACACCGCTGCCTGGGCAGCCACTTCTTCATGGTCGAGGCACAGCTCATCGTGGCCGCGCTGCTCGCCCGGTTCCGCCTGGCCCGCCGCGAGTCCGGGCCGGTCGCGCCGCGCGCCGCAGTGAATCTGCGGCCGAGCCGGCCGATCGACCTCGTCCTGTCTGCCCGGGTCAGGCAGAAACCGGCACCCCGGCAGAGACCGGCCGCGAACGGGTCGAGTGCCGGCAGCAGGCCTAGACCCAGTAATCGGAAACCGGGTAGAAGCCCATGTTGAACCGCACCTGCCGGGCCAGGTACCCGGCCAGGCCGGCGTGATCGGAGGGTAGGTCGCGCAGCCGGGCGTCGCACTCGTCGGCGAACTCCGCGATCCGCCGGCCCACCGAATCCGCGTCGACCCCCAGCATCAACACGTTCAGGTCGCCCCACCGGACGTCCCGATCGTACGAGCCGAGATCGTTGATCAGCCGGATGGCGTTCTGGACCACGCCGGCCGCGCCGCGCAGCGCTTCGACGTGCGCCGGGCGGCCGGGTGGCGCGTTCGTTGCCCAGTACGCCGCGTAGACGAAGGAGAAACCGAGGTTGTCGGCGTTGGCCAGGTACTCGTCGAACGTCGGCAGTCCCGTTCCCGCGGACTTCCAGTCCCACTCGCGCACCATCGCGGTCAGCATCCGTTCCAGTTCGTCCCGCCAGATGGCGAGCAGTTCCGGGTGTGCGGGTGCGGCGATCAGCCGATCACGGAGGTCGGCCAGCATTCCGGCCAGGGCGTCGTCGGGGGCCGGCTGCCCGCCCGCGGCCACCGCGCGGCAGCGCTCGACGATGTCGTCGACCTCCGCGCGCGACGTGGCGACGTGGTCGATCAGCCGGTCAACCCCGAACGCCCACAGCGCGGCGCGGTTGGTGACCCGCAGCCGGGACGCGTCCAGCCACGGCGCGCTGCTCGCGTTGGCCAGCGCGATGGTGCTGAACACCGCGGGCTCGAACGGTCTGGCCGGAAACAGATCGGGGTACGCCGCGGCGCACTCCTGGAGGTCGCGCTGGCCCCGACCGGCCGTCGCACCGATCCGGCCCAACTGCAGGGCCGGCGGCGCCGCCGGCCCCAGATCTGGCTCTACCACAGCCGCTCCCTACGTCCGCTCGCCCGACATGTCAGTCCCGCCGACCCCCGGAGGCTAACGTGACCCAGACATCCGTGACGCCGCAACCCGTTGCCGCTGCCGGCGCCGGCGCGAGCGGGGACGGGCCACCCGGCGCCGTCGACGTACCCGCCGCGGCGCGTGAACTTCTCGCCGGGTTGCTGGCGGCGCCGTGGGGGCAGATCTCCCCTTCGGTGTACGAGACGGGTCGGCTGGTCGCCCTCGCGCCCTGGCTGTCCGGCCACCGGACGCGGATGGAGTTCCTGCTGAGCGCCCAGCATCCGGACGGGTCCTGGGGAGGTCCGGGCAGTTACGCGCTGGTGCCGACGCTGAGCGCGACGGACGCTCTGCTCGGCGCGTTGGTCCGGGACTCGGCGCCGGCCGGGAGCGAGTCGCCGGATGGTGAATCCGTTGCGCGGGACCGGCTCGCCGCGTCCGTCCACAAGGGACTCAACGCGTGCCGGCTGCTGCTGTCCACATCGGCCGGTGGCACGTTGCCGGACACACCGGCCATCGAAATCATCGTGCCGGCCCTGATCGCCGCCGTGAACGGGCACCTCGACCGGCTGCCCGACGCACCGCATGCCGGACTCGACGCGCGGCGCGGCGCGGCCCGGCTGCCGCTGCCTCCGGGCGTCGACGCCGCGCTGCTGGCCGCGGTCCGGGCAAAGGTGGCCGGAGCGCGCGAAGTACCGCTGAAGTTGCTGCACTCACTGGAGATCCTCGGTGACGTCGGCGCGGTACGGGCCGGCATCACCGGTACCGTCGGGGCCTCGCCGGCCGCCACCGCGGCATGGTTGGCCGCCCGCGCCGGCGAACGGGACGCGGCGGCCGTGGATTACCTGGAAACCGTTGCCACCACCCACGGCGGGCCGGTGCCGAGCGTCATCCCCATCACGATGTTCGAGCGTTCCTGGGTGCTGTCCGGGCTGCACAAGGCCGGAGTGGACGTGGCCGGGCTGGACGCCGCCGCCAGCGGCCGGCTGGCCGATGAACTGTCATCCGGGCTTGGCGCTGCCGGCGCGTCTGGCGGCACGGGCCTGCCGCCAGACGCCGACACCACGTCCGTCGTGCTGCTGACACTCGCCCAACTCGGGCGGCGGCCGGACGTCGACTGCCTGTGGGCCTACCAGGCAGACGATCATTTCTGCGTGTGGCCTGGCGAGCGCACGACCTCGCCGTCCGCCAACGCGCATGTATTGGAAACCCTCGGACATCACCTCATGCATCGCGGAACGCCGGCCCCGCGTTACACCGCCGCCGTGAAAGCCGTGACGCACTGGCTCAGCCAGCAACAACAGCCGGACGGCAGCTGGTCGGACAAGTGGCACGCGTCGCCCTACTACGCCACCGGCCGCTGCGCGCTGGCCCTGCACCGCTTCGGCGGGCCGGCCGGCGCGGCGGCGGTGGACCGCGCGATCGGGTGGCTGATGTCCACTCAGGACAGTGACGGCGGGTGGGGCCGGTGGGGCGGTACGGCGGAGGAGACCGGGTACGCGTTGCAGGTACTCCTGGTGGCCGCGGCGGGGCGGGCCGACACCCAGGCGGCCCGCGGGTACGGGTACCTGCGCGCCGCGTACGGCCAGCAGCCCGATCCGCCGCTCTGGCACGACAAGGATCTCTACCTGCCCACCGCCGTGGTCCACGGTGGAGTGCTCGCCGCGCTGCACCTCGCCCAGCGCAGTCCGGCGGTGACGACCGCACGGTGATCCACGGCCCTCGCCGACCGATCATGAATCGCGACAGACCGGAACCAGCCCGGCGCCGGGTCCGTCGCGACGTCTTGAGTGACGCACCCGGACGCTGCTACCGTGCCCGGGTGCCCGGACGCCGACGGGTGGCGTGTTGGTCTTGTCCGCGTGATCCTCTGCAGCGGACGGGTGGTCCTGGAAACTAACCCCTCTAGCTTGGCCGGGGACGGGTTCAATGAAATCCCGCAGCTTACACGTGCGCACGAAGATCCTCGCTCTGCTGCTGTCGCTCGCCGCACTCTGGGTGTTCGCGGCGGTCGTCACGGTGCGGGACGGATTGAACCTTCTCTGGGTCAACACCATGAACGAGAAGATCGGTAAACCGAACACCTCGTTGGTGGAAGACCTCCAGCAGGAGCGCCGGCTGTCCGTGGTCTATCTCGCGACGCACGGCGACGCGCAACGCACCGCCCTGACGGCGCAGCGGACCCGCACCGACGACGCGCTGGGGCAGTTCCGCGAGTCCACCGACGGGCGGGACGTGCACCTGGCCTCCAGCGCCGAACTGCAACACCGGATCACCCAGGCGTTCACCAGCCTGGGCGGCCTCGGCCAGATCCGCGACCAGGTCGACGCGCTCCAAACCGACCGCAACCAGGCGGCCGCCGCGTACACGAACGTGATCGACGTCCAGTTCCGGATCTACGGCTCACTGACGTCGTTCTCCGATCAGGACATCGCGAAGGAGGCCAGCACCCTCGTCTCCCTCGACCAGGCCGGCGAGGTGCTGTCCGAGGAGGACGCGCTGGCGGCCGGCGCCCTGTCCGCCGGCCAGTTCACGACCACCGAACTGCAGCAGTTCGTCCAGTTGGTCGGCGTCCAGCAATACCTCTACGCGCAGGCCGACGCGCAACTTTCGCCCGCCGTGCACGCGCAGTACCAGCAGATGGTCACCGGGCCGGACTACGCGCGGTTCACCGACCTGGAGAATCAGCTGCGCACCCGGGCCAAGGCCGGCGCCACCCCCCCGCTGACCGCGGCCGCCTGGCAGGAGGCCATCGACCCGGTCAACAAGGCGCTCAGCAACCTCGTCATCGACGGTGCCAACCAGGCCGTCAAGGACGCCGAGCCGGCGGCCATCTGGGTCCTGGTGCGGTTGATCCTGGCCGGTGGTCTCGGCCTGATCGCCGTCATCGCCTCGATCATCGTGTCCGTCACCACGGCACGCTCGCTGGTCCGCCAGCTCGAACTGCTCCGCACCGCGGCCCGCGAGCTGGCCGAGCGGCGCCTGCCCGGCGTGGTCTCCCGGTTGCAGCACGGTGACGAGGTCGACGTCGCGGCCGAGGCGCCACCGCTGGAGTTCGGCAACGACGAGATCGGCCAGCTCGGGCACGCGTTCAACGCGGTGCAGGAGACCGCGGTCCGGGTCGCCGTCGAACAGGCCGAGCTGCGGCGCAGCGTCCGCGACGTGTTCCTCAGCCTGGCCCGGCGCAGCCAGGCGCTGGTGCACCGGCAACTCCAACTGCTCGACGGCATGGAGCGCCGGGAGCACGACGCGGAGGAGCTGGACGAGCTGTTCCGCATCGACCACCTGGCGACCCGCATGCGGCGCAACGCGGAGAACCTCATCGTGCTGTCCGGTGCGGTGGCAGGCCGGGGCTGGCGCAACCCGGTCCCGATGGTCGACGTGATCCGTGGCGCGCTGGCCGAGGTCGAGGAGTACGCGCGGGTCACCGTCCTGCCGATCGAGTCGGCCGCCCTGGCCGGCCGGGCCGTCGGTGACGTCATCCACCTGCTCGCCGAGCTGATCGAGAACGCGGTGTCGTTCTCCCCGCCGTACACGAACGTTCAGGTGGGCGGCGCTCTGGTGGCCAACGGCTTCGCGGTCGAGATCGAGGACCGCGGTCTGGGTATGTCCGACGCCGACCTGGCCAAGACGAACGAGCAGTTGGCCACGCCGCCGGAGTTCAACCTGTCGAGCACCGCTCAGCTGGGCCTGTTCGTGGTCGGCCGGCTCGCCGACCGGCACGGCGTCAGGGTACGGCTGCGGGAGTCGCCGTACGGCGGGACCACCGCCATCGTGCTCATCCCGTCCATCCTGGTCGTCGACCCGCAGGACGCGACGGTACGCGGCCGCCGTGCCGGCCGGCCCGCGCTCCAGGTCGGCGACCAGTCGGGCCGCCCGGCGATCACGGATGGCACCACGTCGGCCGGCATCACGGCACCCACCATCGCGACCCCCGGCATCGCCGCGGCGGGCGGGACACCGGCACCCGGCGCCACCGCCGCGGCGGGCGGTGCCGGCATCGCGGCACCCGCTGCCGGCATCACGGCCGCGCCCGGTGACGGCAGCGCGACGCCGGGCACCACGACGTACGGCACCGCGACTCCCGGCGCCCCGACGTCCAGCTCTCCGGCATCCGGCGCTCCGATGTCCGGCGCTCCGGCATCCGGTACCGCCATCGCCGGCTCCCCCATCTCCGGCGCGTCCGTCGGCACGGCCCCGCACGGCCTCGTGGCCCCGGACGGCCCCGCCGACGCGGTGGTCGCGCCGGCCCCCGCCGGCCCCACGCCACGCCCGGCCCCCGGCGCGGGTTCCCGCCAGGCGATCGGTCCCGACGGCATGCCGACCGGCCCCCGGCCGCGGACCGCGCCGCCGGCCACGGACCGGCAGATGGCTCAGCGCGTCATCGAGGTCACGCCGACCGCGGCACCCGACCGGACGCCGGAGCCGACCGCGGCGCCCGACCGGACCTCGGAAGGCTCGGCCGCCACGCCCGGCGACCCCAACCCGTTCGGGGTGTCCGGCAACGCCAACCCGTTCGGCGGCCCGAGCGCCGAACTGTTCGGTGCGCCGGACGGTTCGCGCTCCGGCCCGGCGGCCGCAGCCGCGTTCGGCCCGGCCACCGCCGCCGAGAGCACGTTCGGCCCGTCCGCCGGATCCGCCGGTGACGTGTTCGGCCCGGCCGGTGACGTCTTCGGGTCGGACAGGGACGCCTTCGATTCGGACAGCGACGCCTTCGGGCCGACCGGCGACCCGTCGGGATCGGTCGGCGACGGGTTCCCCTCGGCGTCCGGCCAGGCGGCCGCTTACCCGCCACCGCCGGACCGGATCGGCGACGACGGCCCGGTCGACTCGCTGCCACGCCGGTCCAGCACCGCGCAGCAGGACCCGTCCGGCGACCCGGTCATCCTCACCCCCGCGGGCCTGCCCTGGCGACGCCGGCAGGCGAGCCTCGCCGCGCCGCTGCGCGCCGAACCCCCGGACGCCGGTGGGGCGGATGCCGGGAGGCAGGAGCAGCCGGCCCGCCGGCCGGAGGAGATCCGCCGGATGATGTCCTCGTACCAGACGGGCACCCGGCGCGGGCGCGCGGAGGCCGACCGGGTCACCGAACGCGACGCGGACCAGACCAGCGGGTACGACTCGGACCGAGCCACCGAAAGCGGAACCGACCGGGTCACCGGACGCGCGGCGGCCTACCCGGCCGGCGAGACCACCGGCCCGACCACCGAACAGGCCGGCAACTACGCGAGCCACCGGGCACCCGAGCCACCGGGTGGCCGCCCGCCCTCGCCCGGTTCGCCCGCCGCGCCGCAGCCGCCCACCGAAACGGCCGACGATCAGCAGTCGTGAGCCAGCCGACAACCCGCATGCCGGCCCCCCAGGTGCGCAGAAGCCCCCGGGGCAGCGCTAGAAAGAGGATGACTGTGGTGCAGAAGACAACGTCGACAGGCGACCTCACCTGGCTGGTCGATGATCTCGTCGATCGGGTGGCGCAGGCGAGGCACGCCGTCGTGCTGTCCACCGACGGCCTGCTGATCGCCTCATCCAGCGCGTTGAGCCGGGAGGACGGCGAGCATCTCTCCGCCGTCGCCGCCGGCTTCCAGAGCCTGGCGCGGGGTGCCGGGCGGCACTTCGGCGGCGGAGCGGTACGGCAGACCATCATCGAGATGGAGACCAACTTCCTGTTCGTCACCGCCGCGGGTACGGGCGCCTGCCTCGCCGTACTCGCCGACGAGGACGCGGACGTGGGGCTCATCGCGTACGAGATGGCGATGCTTGTCACCAGGGTCGGTCAATACCTGTCCACCCCGGTGCGGGCATCAGCCCGCCCAGACGAGTGACCCCGTGCCATGCCGGGAAGCGACGAGCACCGCGACGACAACCTCTGGCTCGACGAACACGCCGGACCGGTAGTCCGGCCGTACGCCATGACGTCCGGCCGGACCCGGCCGACGGGTGACTTCGACCTCATCGCGCTCGTGGTGGCGATGCGACACTCCACCGCGACCGACGTCGGGCTGGGCCCGGAGCACCTGGCCATCATCCGGCTGTGCCAACGGCCGCTGTCGGTGGCCGAGATCGCCGCGCACCTGGACCTGCCGATCGGCATCATCCGGGTGTTCCTCGGCGACCTGCTGGACCGTGAGCTGATTTTCGTCCGGGTGCCGCAACCCGCGGCAGAACTGCCCTCCGAGGACATATTCAAGGCGGTAATCAATGGACTACGGGCACTCTGAGCTGTCCGCCGACGACCTGCCCACCGCCCTGAAGATTCTGGTCGCAGGCGGATTCGGCGCGGGCAAGACGACGCTGGTCGGGGCGGTGAGCGAAATCCGGCCGCTGCGCACCGAGGAGTACCTCACAGACGAGAGCATCGGCGTGGACGACCTGTCCGGCGTCGAGGCGAAGTCGACCACCACGGTCGCCATGGACTTCGGCCGGATCACCATCAGCGAGAAGCTCGTGGTGTACCTGTTCGGCACGCCCGGGCAGGACCGATTCTGGTTCGTCTGGGACGAGTTGGCGCTCGGTGCGGTCGGTGCCGTGGTGCTCGCCGACACGCGCCGGTTGGCGGCCTGCTTCCCGTCGGTGGACTACTTCGAGCGCCGGGGAACCCCGTTCATCGTCGCGGTGAACTGCTTCGACGGGGCCCGGCAGTACAAGCCCGACGAGGTGCGCCAGGCGCTGGACCTCGACCCGGAGGTGCCGGTGCTGCTCTGCGACGCGCGCCGCCGGGAGTCGGGCAAGGAGGTGCTCATCACGCTGATGGAGCACGTGATGCGCAAGAACCGGGCCCGGGAACTGGCCGCTCCCGGGCACTGACGCGGGTCGAGTCGCCCGGGGCTGACGTACCCAGGGCTCAGGCGTCCGGACCGGACGCCTCAGCTGTGCCGGGTGATCCGCAGTGTCAGGACGTCGGTACGGACCAGGATGTGCCCGTGGAACAGCGGGACGTTCTCCGCCCCGAAACCGAGTTGGGTCGCGCTCATCAACGGGTGGCCGGCGGCCACCGCCAGCCGGTCGACCGCGTCGCCCTCGGCCAGCACGGCGGCCATGTCGACCTCGGTGCGCCGGACCGGTACGCCGGTCGCCCGGGCGAGGAACTCCAGCAGATCCAGGTCGATGCTGACCAGCGCGGACGGGTCCAGTTCGCGACCGGACACCGCCAGCGGGAGGTGGTCGCGGATCCACGCCGCCGGTACGCCGTCGACCGCGAAGAGCCGATCCACCCGCCACACGGTCGAGTCCGGCGGGCAGCCCAGCGCCCCGGCGCAGTCGACCGGGCACGGTACCCGCCGCACCGAGGCGTCGTGCAGGGCCGGCCGGTGCCCGGTCGCACTGATCTTGTCCCGCAACGCGATCACGTCGCCGAGCGACACCGGTACCCCGGCCGGCGGTTCCCGCACGAACGTACCTACGCCCCAGGTACGGGCGACCACGCCGGCCGCGACCAGTTGGCCGAGCGCCTCGCGCATGGTTGCCCGGCTCACCGCGAGGCGGCTGGCCAGATCCCGCTCGTTGGGCAGGCGGTCGCCCGGCCGGAGTTCGGTGCTGATGAGCTCACGCAGCCTCGCCTGCGCGGCGTCCTGCGCCGTCTCCCGCCGAGCCATCCACCCTCACCAGACCTGTTCGAGCACCCGGATCGCGTTGCCGCCGACGACCTTGGCGATCTCGTCGTCCGAGTAGTCGTGGGCGACCAGCCAGCCGACCACGCTGTTGAACGCTTCGGCCGGATTCTCCATGCCGGCCACGTACGGTACCCGAGGGTGCTCCGGCGTGGGCCGGGCGTCGTGCGCGTAGTTGCCGGCGTAGGTCCGGTGCACCCCGACGTGGTCGCCGAACATGGTGTCCGGCCCGAACGTCACGTGGTCGATCCCGACCAGTTCGGCACAGTACACGAAGTGGTCCATCACCGATTCCAGCGAGTGGTGCGGGTGAGCGGCGGACAGCGTGGTGTGCGGCGCCGCCTCGATACCGATCACTCCCCCGCGCTCGGCACAGGCCACGATCACGTCGTCCGGCTTCATTCGCGGGGTGTCCCACACGCCACGGGCGCCGGCGTGGGTGATGAACACGGGTACCCGGCTCGCCTCGATGGTCTCCAGGCTGGTGCGGTCGCCGGAGTGGGAGATGTCGATCGCGATACCGAGCCGGTTCATCCGGTCCACCGCGCGCCGGCCGAAGTGGGTCAGCCCGCCGTCGGAGTACTCGGACAGCCCGCCGCCGAGCATGTTCGACTGGCTGTACGCGATGCCGAGTTGGCGCACTCCGAAGCCGTACAGGATGTCGATGCGGTCAAGCTCGTTCTCGATCGGGGTACTGCACTCCAGGCCGGCCACCAGGGCCAACTGGCCGGCCTGCTTGGCCGCGTGGATGTCGGCCAGCGAGGTCGCGTGCACCACGTAGTCCTGCTTGGCCACGTCGGACAGCCGCATCCCGAGCGCGTAGATGAGGTCGTTCCACTTCCAGCCGTTCTCGCTGGTGACGCACGAGGCGCCGGCCATGAAGTTGTCGAAGACCGCGGTGAGGCCGGAGCGGGCGAGCCCGGCGTACGCGGTGTGCTGGCGGGCGGTGCGGTTGTACGCGCGCAGTTCGCCGACGTCCTGCGGGAGGACGACCGGGTGCTCGTGCAACGAGATCACCACGTTCTCGGCGAGTAGCCGGTCCACCCGCTGCCGCTGGGCCTCCGACAGCCCGAGGTCGTAGTCGGGCACCCGTTCCACCTCGGGCGCCAGGGCGAAGACCCGGTAGTCCAGGTGCGGTTCCAGGTACGAGTACGAGGTGTGGCCGCGGTAGCGCGGCGCCGCTTCTTGCAACAAGGAGACTCCCCTACGGCACGCTGCGTCGGTCAGCCCCGCCCCGGCCGGGTCACGAGGACGAGCCGCGACACAAGGACAGAGGTCTGACCTCTCTGATCCGGGCCCACAGTACGACCGATTCCGACCTCCCGGACCGGCCAGGTGCCGGTCATCACAGGCCGTCCGGCCGGATGCCCACGGGACAGTACGGTTCGGTCACGCCCCGTATAATTCCGACCGTGGGAGCGCTTCCACAAAGTCGCTGGAGAGGGGCCCGAGGTGCAACCGGGACTGTCGAAGATCGGCCGGATGCTGGCCGCCGGCCTCGCGACGATGGTGTTCGCCGGTTGTTCCGCCGGCCCCTCGCCGGCGACGAGCGCAGCAGCCCCGCTCGTCGGCGAGGAGTGCCCCGACCTCGTGGACGGCGGCACGCAGGTGCGCTTCACCGACGCGCACGGGGCCGAGCTCACCGGCGTCACGCTGGGCACGGGCCGCACCGGGGTGGTGCTCGCCCACATGTCCGACGGCGACGTGTGCGGCTGGCTCGCCTACGCGAGGCAGATCGCCAGGGACGGGTACCGGGTGATGGTCTTCTACTTCCACGGATTCGGCACGTCCGGCGGCGCGGACGGCAGCACCCTGGACGGCGACGTGCTCGCGGCGGCAGAGTACCTGCGCGGGCACGGCGCACAGCCGATCGCTCTGCTCGGCGCGTCCATGGGCGGAACGGCTTCCCTGGTGGCCGCGACCGAGCTTCGGCCACCACCGGCCGTGGTGATCAGCCTGTCGGCGCCGAAGTACTACCAGGGTCTGGACGCGCTGGCCGCGGCGGCGAAGCTCACCGTGCCCGTGCTGTACGCCGCCGGCGTGAGCGACAACGACTACGCCGACCAGGCACAGGCGCTGTACGACGCGACCCCCGGCACCGACCGGACCATCCTGCTCGCCCCGACGACGGCGCACGGCACCGGCATGGTGGGCGCGCCCGGCTCGCAGGTGCGCGACGCGATGGACAAGGCGCTGCGGGAACGGGCCCCGGCCGGCGGCTGACCGGATCCGCCGGAGCCCCGCCGGCCGGTCTCGACGCAGCCGGTCTCGACGCAGCCGGTCTCGACACCGACGCAGCCGGTCTCGCCGGCACGGCAACCGTTCCGGCAAGCAGTTTCGGACCGGAGCCACTGGGCATACCCCACGGTTAACCGGCCGCCGCCGAGGTGGACGGCGGCGGCCGGCGCGGGCCGCCCCAACGGCGCCAGGCCGCCTCCGCCAGGCCGCCTCCGCCAGACCGCCGCCGCCAGACCGTCTCCGCCAGACCGTCTCCGCCAACCAAACGCCGCCAGACCAACGCAGCCCAGACCAACGCCGCCAGAAGGCCATTACCGGAGGGGCACGATGACACAGCCGGGCAACGCATCGATGAGCGGACGCATCGCGCTCGTGACCGGCGCGTCGGGTGGTATCGGCGGGGCGCTCGCGCTCCGGCTGGCCGAGGCCGGCGCCGATCTCGCGCTGACGTTCAGCGGGCACCGGCAGGCGGCCGAGGCCATCGCCGAACGGGTGCACTCCTGGGGACGGCGGGCGGTCGTCCTGCCGGCCGACCTGAGCGATCCGCGGGTCGCGAGCGGACTGGTGGACCAGGTGGGTACGCAACTCGGGCCGCTCGACGTGCTCGTCGCCAACGCCGGTACCGGCCGGCAGTTGGCCTGGGACGACGACGACCTCGACCTGGACACCTGGGACACCACGATGGCCGTCAACCTGCGGGCACCGTGGCTGCTGACCCGGGCCGCCCTGCCCGGCATGGTGAGCCGGGGCTTCGGCAGGGTGCTGTACGTCTCGTCGATCGCCGCGCTCAACGGCGGCATCGTCGGACCGCACTACGCCGCCAGCAAGGCCGGCCTGCACGGCCTCATGCACCACCTGGCCGGCCGCGTCGCCGGGCACGGGGTGACCGTCAACACGATCGCTCCCGCGCTGATCACCGGTACCGGGTTCTTCCCGGCCGACCCCGACACGATGCCGATGCCCGTTCCCGTCGGCCGGCTGGGGCGCACCGAGGACGTGGCGGACCTGGCGCTGGCGATGCTCACCAACGGGTACCTGACGAACAAGGTCGTCACCCTGGACGGCGGCCTGTACCCGTCGTGACCGCACCGGCGGCCGGTGCGCCATCCGCCTGCCGGGGTACGGCCGGCACGTCGGGTACCGGGGCCACGTCGGGTACCGCGGCGTCGGCACCCAGCGTCGCGGCCCGCAGTACGGCGCGGGTCAGGCGCATGCTCCGGAACCGCGCGAACGCCAGCCCGAGCAGCCGGATCAGGGCCTCCAGCGGCGGCAGGAGGACGAGGAGGAACAGTACGCTCCACGCCCACCGCTGCTCCCGCATCCAGGGCACGGCGGACTTCTCCAGCCACCCGAACAGTCGCACGTCGAGCCAGGGCAGCCAGGGCGCGGCGGCGACCAGGACCAGGACGATGGCGACGACGGACGCCAGGATCGTCGGGGTGGCCCGCCACAGCGCGATCGAGAACATCACCGCGCCCGCGCCGACGAGCGCCAGCCCGGAGAGTCCGAGGACGACGTTGTGCGTGATCATGGCCAGGATGCCGAATGCCATCATCCCGAGCGCGGCCGCCAGCACCCCGGCGCGGGAGCCGTGCATGCGGTCGGTGGCGACGTAGGCGGTACGGGTGATGGAGCGCGCGATGGCGAACGTGGGGCGCAGGAACGCCGGTGGGCTCGTCATCGCCGTGGCCGCCGCGGTGGTCACCGCCACGGTCTGGGTGAGCGTGCGGATGAACAGCGGCGACTCGGTCTGCTCCCGGTCGGTGAGGCGCTGTGCGGGTACCGGGCAGGTGGCCAGCAGTCCCGCCGTCGCGGCGGTGTCGCCGGGCGCGGTCGCGTCGTAGCTGGCGAGCCATTCCCGTTCGATCCTGCTCGGTGCGCCGTCCGCACCGTCGCGTACCTGCCGCGCGACGGTTCCCAGTTCGTCGGCGGCGATCGCGCGCTGGGCGCACAGCGCCACCCATTGCGACACATCGGGAACGCTGGCGGGCACGGGCGCCGTGTCGGAGTTCAGGAACGCGAGCGAGTCGAGCAGCCTGCCGCGCGTCGGCAGCGAGCCGTCGGGGCACGTCTGCGGCGCGGGCCCCACGATTTCTTCGAGCCGTTCCAGGAGCCAGGCCGCCCGCTCGGCCGGCTCGACGCCGGCTCCCTCGGCGGCCGACAGGATCCGCCGCGGGTCGAGCAGGAGGTGCACGAGCCACCCGGCGCCGTCGAGCCGGCCCCACATCCAGTCGTTGGCCCGCCAGGATCCCTTGTAGAACGCGCCGAAGTGGTGCAGTTGCATGCCGGTGAGCTTGTCCTCGGCGGTGCGGCGCCCCGGATCGAGCAGGGTTCGCGTGTCGGCGCTGAGCTGGACCAGTTCCACGGGCTGCTGGACGTCGACGCCGACCGGCAGGACCGACCGCTCGGCGACGTGCAGGTCGAGCAGGCGGGCCACGGTCCGCGACACGTCACGGGCGAGGAGGAAATCCAGATAGGTGTGTACCCGGTAGGCCGCGTCAGACCGTCGCTGGAGCAGCGACCGCCGCACCTGCCCGTCGGCCGACTCCTCGTCGCCGCTCGGCTGGCCGGCCGGTACGGCGTCGGCGAGCTCGCGCAGCAGCACGCGCACGTCGATCAGGGCCTCGGCCAGCGTCGGCCACGCGGCCATGAACGAATCGATGGTCTTCCCGGCCGCGTCCCCGCCGCGTTCCCCCTCGGCGGTGGTGCCGTCGTCGCCCTGCGGCCCCGGCCGCCCCACGAACTCGCCGGCGAGCCTCGCGACCGCCTGGATGAGGGTTTCCGCCGGCGGAGATGCGCCGAGCCGCTCCGCGACGAAGGCGTGCAGGTCCTCCTCCCCCGCCGGGGTGGACGCCTCGTGGACGCGGGTACCACACGCGGCGAGTTGCGCGCGGGCGTCGGAGTCGTCGGTCAGCACGTACCCGGCACCCAGGATGTCCAGGATCGTGGCCTTGGCCGCGTCCAGGGCCGGGCGGCCCAGGCTCGCCGCCGCGCGTACCACCGTGCCTACCGAGGTCGGCCGCTCCGCCGGCCAGTCCCGGACCACCGCGGCACCCGCGGCGATCCGTAGCCGCTGCTCGCCGTCCGAGCCGGGGCCCAGGCTGCCCAGCCAGCGGTCGTGCAGCTCCGCGTCGGCGGCGACCAGGCGCATCACCGCCGCGACCAACGGGCGGACGAGCCACTCCGCCTGGCGGTGCCGGTAGTCGCGCCAGGCCAGCGAGTCGACGAGCACCGTCAGGTCGGCGGCGTCGGGATCTCCGCTGTGGTCGAGCCGCACACCCAGGGCGGCGAGCCGGAGCCGGGTCTCGGCGACGGCCGCGACGCGGTCGTTGTGGTCCCGGATCGCGGCCAGATCCGCGGCGATCGACTGGTTGAGGGTCGCGTTCAGATCCCGCATCAGCGCCTCGCCGAGGTTCGGCGGCTTGTCGAACCGGTCCGGCTCGGCCGTCCGGGCCGGCCGCGACGACGGCACGACGTAGAGCAGGACCCGCCGTACCTGGCCGCTCGCGGCCCGCTCGAAGACCTCCTGAAGCAGGGGCGCGATCGGCCGGTTGACCAGAAGCCCGCCGTCCGACGCCCAGTGCGGCGCGGTGGCGTTCGAGTACGCGGACATGTCGGGGTGCGCGTCGTCCACCGGGGATCCGCACGGCACGAAGGCCGGCTCGAAGGCGCCCGGGAACGACGCGCTGCTACGCGCCGCCAGCGCGAGCGGGGCTGCCAGGTCCTTCGGTGCCGCCCGACCCAGCAGCCCCTCGGTGAAGTGGAACAGCCCGTGGTGATCGGCGTCCCCGATGAGCGTCCCGTAGTTGTCGGTGAATCGGCTCACCTCGGCCGACAGCAGCGTCGTGGTGATGAACACGTGCGTGGGCCGGGGGTCCGGCACGGTGTCGGCGGCGATCGTCCGGATGGCGTCCGTGAGCTTGGCGAGCAGGAAGTCGTCGCCGCGCAGCAGCGACGGCGGGTCGGGCCGGCGCGGATCGCGCAGCAACTGGTCGAACGCGCCGGCGTCCATCCACAGGTCCCGTACGGCACCCATGTCGCGGCGCCGGGCGTTCGCCATGCCCAGCAGCGCCGCGTTGATGCCACCGGCGCTGGTACCGGACAGCACGTCGAGGCTGACCCTCACGTCGAGCAGGTCGAGCAGCCGCCGGTACAGCGCGCAGACCTGCCGGTCGCCCTCGGTCCGGCCGGTCGGAACCTGGCCCGCCGGGTCGCTCGCCTGGTTCAGCAGGTCGATCTCCCGGCACACGCCGCCCATCCAGATCGCCAGGCTGACTCCGCCGGTGAGCACGATGGCCAGGCGCAGTTCCTGCGTGGTGGGCGACACCCCGTTCTCCGGCGCCGTCCCGTCCGTCCCGTCGGGCCCGGCCGCGCCGGACGCGGGCCCGGCCGCGTCGCCCTCCGGCCCGGAGACGCCGGCCGCCTGCCCGACCGTGCCAGCCGCCTGCCCGGGCCCGACCGGCGCGGCCGGCTCCGGCTGCGCCGCGGTCGTTTCGGAGGGCGGTGGGGTGGGCTGCTGAAGAGGGTCCATCGGTGGCCTCCGCCGGTGCTCTCGCGGCCCGGTTCGGGTCGATGCGAGAACCCTGCGCCCATCAACAGAAGCTGTCAGTACGATCACGGACAGCAACGGTCGGCGACTCGGCCGGCGAGCGGCGGCCCCGCTCAGGCGGGCGGCGGCGGCTTCGGCGCGATGACAGCCTGGGTCTGGGTGGTCTGGCCGACCGGCCGTCCCTGATCGTCGGAGAGGTCTGTCTGGATGACGACGAAGGACCGGCCGACGTGCAGCGGCCGCGCGGTGGCGTGCAGCGTGCCCTCCCGCACAGCCCGGAAGAAGTTGGTCTTGGACTCGACCGTGGAGGTCCCGGCCCCGACCGGCACGTTGAGGTAGGCGCAGACGGCCCCGATCGAATCCGCGAGCGACATCAGCACTCCCCCATGCATTGCCGAGTCGACCGTGCACCTGTTGGGCGACCAGTCCACGCTGCCACGGGTGAGGGTCGGGCTCGCGTCTTCCAGAATGATGCCAAGTGCAGTCGCGTACGGCATGAGGGCGAGCAGCTCACGCCGACCGATCGGGAGGGGTGCCGCCATTGCTGTGACCTCCAAGGGAAGAGATGTCAGGTCCGGGGCGTGCGCCGGCCTTGGCCATCATGCCCCCTGCGCACCGCCGCATCTCGCCCGGCGCACCGCTCAATCTTCTGAACAGGGCGCTCAATCTTCTGAACAGGGCGCGCGCGATTCTGGAGAGGGCGCGCGAGCCGCTCCGGCCGGCGCAACCTGAGCTGCGGCCAACTCGGCCGTGAGCTGCGGCCAACGCGGCTCATACCGGCGCGGTAGCTCGGACACCGTCGATCCGGTACGGCCGGTAACCTGTGCGCCGCTACGACGTGACCGCGGGGAAGGCCTTGGGAGGGACGGGTTCGATGCGACTCACCAGGATGTCCGTCGGCGGCGCGGCCGCCGCGCTGGTCGCCGGGCTGCTGGCAGCCTCGGGTGTGGCGGTGGCGTCCACCGTGGACTCCGCCGGGCCGGCCGTCTCGGGGCCGGCCGCCTCCGGGTCGGCACCCGCCGCGGCCGGGCCGGGCCAGCAGCTGGGTACCGGCCACGGGATGTACCCGAGGGTGATCCGGCTGACCCACTCCGGACCGGCGAACGGCCGCCTCATCGCGAGCGTCTCGACCGCCGGCACGCCGGGCGGGGTGGTCGACTCGGCCCAGTTCTTCGAGAGCACCGACGGCGGTGTGAGCTTCCACCCGATCGGTACCATCAGCGATCCGCGGGCGGCCGGCGGGCGCGGCTCTTGCTGCGCCACCCTCTTCGAGCTTCCCCGGCAACTCGGCACGCAGCCCGCCGGAACCCTGCTGTTCGCGACCACGGCCGACACGGCCGCCACGCCGGACCGGGCTCCAGAGATCCGGGTGTGGTCGAGCCACGACCAGGGGAACACCTGGGCGTACCAGTCGAGCTGCGCCAGCGCACCGGGCGCCCCGACCGGTCGCGGCCTGTGGGAGCCCGAGTTCTCTGTGGACGCCCGGGGCTACCTCAACTGCTACTTCTCCGACGACGCCCGGTTCGTGGTCGGTTCACACACCGGGTACGACCAGTTCATCGCCGCCGCGACGTCCACCGACGGCGGGCTCACCTGGGGGCCGGAGCACAACGTCGTGGCCATCCCGGCCACCGCCACCGCCACCTACCGGCCGGGCATGCCCAACGTGCGCCAGTTGCCCAACGGCAGCTACTTCATGTCCTACGAGCTGTGCGGCAGCGGCATTCCCGACGCCTGCGAGGTGCGCTACCGGACGTCGCCCGACGGCTGGACCTGGGGCAGCGCGACCGCCCCCGGTACCGTCGTGCAGACGGCCGACGGTGAGCACTTCTTCCACGCGCCCACCATCGCGTGGACGCCGGGCGGCGGCCCGAACGGCCGGATCCTGCTCATCGGCGACCTGGTCAAGGACGCGAAGGGCCACATCGACTACTCCGCCAGCGGCACGACCATCTTCGCCAACACCGAGAACGGCGCCGGCGACTGGTCCCAGATCGCCGCGCCGGTCGCCGTCAACTTCCCGGACAACCCGACCCAGGCCGACATCGTCTGCGACAACTACAGCTCCAGCCTGCTCCCGTCGACGGATGGCGGCACGGTCCTGGAGGTGGCCACCAGGCGCCAGGCCGACGGCACCTGCGCCGCGTTCTTCGGCAGCGCGCCGACGCTCGGCACCGGCGACGCGACCGGGGTGGCGACGGGCGAGACGTACCGGCTGCGAAGCGTCCACAGTGGGCTGTGCTTCGACGTCTCCGGCGGCTCCGGCAGCATCGGGGTGAAGCTGGAACAGTGGACCTGCAACGGCCTGGACCCGCAGAACTGGAAGCTGGTCACCGGGGACGGCAGCTACTTCACGCTCAGAAGCGAGCAGAGCAACCTGTGCGCGGCCGTACCCGGCGGCTCCACCAGTCCCGGCGTCGTCGTACAGCAGCAGACCTGCACCACCACGAACGAGCAGCTGTGGCGGCTGGTGAACGTGGGCGGCACGTCGTACACCCTGGTGTCCAAGGTCAGCGGGCTGTGCCTGGACGTGGCCGGCGGCTCGATGGCGGCCGGCGGCGCCGTGCAGCAGTGGACGTGCAACGGGCTCGGCCCGCAGATCTGGCACCTGGAGCACGCCCTGACCGTGATGCCGCTCGGCGACTCCATCACCGATGGCCTGAACAACACCGGCGGGTACCGGTCCGACCTGTTCCAGGCGTTCACCGTCGACGGGCGCTACGTGGATTTCGTGGGCTCACAGGTCAGCGGCCCGGCCCAACTGCGCGACCAGGATCACGAGGGCCACCCCGGATGGCGGATCGACCAGATCGACGCGGGGGTGACCGGCTGGATGGCCACGTACCAGCCGGACGTGGTGCTGCTGCACATCGGTACCAACGACGTCATCCAGAACTGGGCGCTGAGCCAGGCCCCGGACCGGCTGTCCACGCTCATCGACGACATCACGGCCGCGGATCCGCGGGCCGAGGTCGACGTCGCGACGATCGTGCCGTTCGCCGATTCGGGGCAGGACGCCGCGGCGCGGGCGTACAACGCGGCGATCCCGGGCATCGTCGCCGCGAAGGCCGGTGCCGGCCGGCACGTCGACCTGGTCGACATGCACGCGGCGATCGGCGTGGCCGACCTGTCGCCGGACGGGGTCCACCCGTCCAACGGTGGGTACTCGAAGCTGGCCGCCCGCTGGTACGCGCAGTTCACCGGCGCGGCGGCGGTCCGCTTCGAGGCCGAGAGCCCGGCGAACACGCTGCACGACGCGTCCACCATCGCGACCGCCAACGCCTCCGGCAACCGGAAGGTCGGCAACCTGAACAACGCCGACAGCTACGTCGACATCGCGGTGAGCGTGCCGACCGCCGGGGTGTACCGGATGTACGTGCGGGCCGCCTCCGGCGAGGCAACGCAGTGCGGCCACACGGTGACGGTCAACGGGCAGGGCAGCCGGGTGCTCATGTACGGGAACTTCGGCTGGGACCAGTGGGTCGTCGTGGGTACGGACGTCACGCTCACCGCGGGATCCAACACCGTACGGTTCGCGCACAACACGTGCTACGCGGAACTGGACTCGGTCGACCTCGCCGGCCCGGCCTGAGCCCCGGTCGGCAGATCCGGCCGCAGCTTCGCTCAGCAGTCCCGGTCAGCAGCCCCGGTCAGCGGCTCCGGTCAGCGGCTCCGGTCAGCGCGGGAAGGTCGGTTCCCAGCCCAGCACGCGCCGTGCCCGGTCGGTGCTCCACAGCCGGGCCGACCGGTCACCGGAGATGGTGAACACGTCGAGCCCGTCGCGGTGCTCCAGCGCCGCCAGCATCGCGCGGGCCAGGTCGCTCGCCGCCGTCGCGTCGATCCGGGTGCCGTCCGTGGCATACCGGATCTCGCTCCCTCCGAAGGCACCCCAGGCCGGCCACAGCTCGTCCGGGGTGGGCCAGGTCAGCCGCAGCATGTTCACCGACAGGCCCCACTCGTGGACGGCGGCCGCGCAGACCTCCTCGCCCAGCCGCTTGCTCAGCCCGTACGGGTCGGTGGCGTCGGGCGGGTCCGACTCGTCGAGCCGCCGGCTCTCCAGGTCGCGGTAGACCGACATGCTGCTGATGTGCACGGCGTGCGGCACCCCGGCCTCGTGCGCCGCCATCAGCGCCAGGTACACGGACTTGACGTTCACGTCCAGCGTGTCGGCGGCACCGGCGGGGCTGTGCCAGTCGTGGCTGCCCATCGCGCAGTGGATGACCGCGTCCATGCCGTCCATGCCGGCGCGCAGCGCGTCGTAGTCCGTGGCGCTGCCGGCCAGGTGCTCGACCTCGGCGGCCGGCCGGCGCGGATCCAGGACGCGGATCAGGTGCTGCTCGGCCAGCAGCGGTACGACCAGGTTGCCGACGTAGCCCGCGCCGCCCACGACAAGTACCCGCATCGAGGCATCTTCGCACCCGGCTCCCTCCGGCGCGACCGGGATCCGGCGGCGTTCTCCGGGATCCGCCAACGCTCTCCGGGATCCGCCGGCGTTCTCTGGGATCCGGCCCGAGCCGAGCCGGCGGCCGGAGCCGAGCCGGCGGCCGAGCCGGGCCGGCCCTGCCCGGTGGAAAGCGCTATTGACGATCCATCCAAGACATCCTATGTTTCGAGTATTCAGCGATAGTGTTTCCGACACCCGCCCTCCCGCCGGGCAGGTTCCGGAGCGTGTCGCGGTGGCCGCCGGCGATGCTCCCGACTTCGGCGACGACCGCGCGCGTGAGCAGCAGCTCATCGACTCCGACGGAGCAACTCCTCCGACCTTTTCCGGGCTCACCGTTCCGGCATGACGCCGCGCGTCGCGCGCACAGCCAACGCCGGCCGGCCCGTGGTCGGACCTGAAGAAGGGCGAACGGCATTGGTACCTCACAGTTTCGCGATCCGGGCACGCCGGCGGTTGAGCCTGACGCTGGCCGTGCTGATCGCTCTGGCCGCGACCGCGGTCGCCGTGCTCGGACCGGGCGCCGCGCCGGCCCGCGCCGACCTGACCAATCCACGGCAGGACTTCCTGCGCGCCTCGACCTCCGGCCTGTTCCTGCACTGGGGCATGCTCACCTCGCCCGCCTACACCAGCTGTACGGCGTGGGAGAGCGCCATCACCAGCGGTGGATGGAGCGCCGACTACTGGGTCAGTGAGGCGCAGAAGCTGCGCGCCAGCTACATCGTCCTCGCCACGTTCCACAGCAAGCTCGGCTACGGGCGGGCCTGGCCGTCGAGCATCCCGGGCACGTGCAGCACCAAGCGCGACTTCCTGGGTGAGCTCATCACCGCGGCGCACGCCAAGGGGCTGCGGGTCATCCTGTACATGACGAACGACGCGCAGTGGCACGACCTCAACGGCCACGAGTGGATGGACTCGGCCGCGTTCTCCTCGTACACCGGGCACACCGTCGACCTGGACACCCAGGACGGCTTCGGCGAGTACAGCTACGACAACTTCTTCGACGTCATGTCCAGCCACCCGACGCTCGACGGATTCTGGATCGACAACGACAACCAGTACTGGCTGGACCACAACCTCTACGCCCAGATCTACCAACTGCACCCGAACATGACGCTGTCCAACAACAACGAAGACACCCCGATCATGGACATGATCAGCAACGAGCAGAAGACCGGGATGACCCCGGCGTACGACATGCCGCAGGCGTACTTCACCGCACAGCCCCGGCTCACCGAGGCGGACTACAAGCTGCCCTCGACCGGCAACTGGTGGTACGACGGCTCGAACTCCACAGTGGACTACGCGCTGAACATCGGACGGTACGTCGCCAACGCCGGCAACTCCGTGAAGTCGCTGATGGCGGAGACCGCGATGGTGAACGGGAAGTTCCCGTCCAACCAGGTCGACTTCAACAACTTCATGAACACCTACCTGCCCCCGATCTGGGCGTCGGTCAACGGCGACGAGGGCGGCGGCTACATGTACGGCGGCATGCCGGGCGGCAACTTCGGCAACGGGGCGTACGGGTACACCACCGTCAACAAGACGAACGCCAACCTCCAGTACGTGCACGTGATGACGAAGCCGACCTCCGGCACCTCGGTGATGCTGCGCGACAGCGGGTACGCGGTGTCCGGCGTTACCAACCTGCGTACCGGTGCCGCCGTGTCGTTCAGCCAGGGCAGCGGGTACCTGACGATCAGCGGAGTGTCCACCTGGGACCCGTACGACACCGTGTTCACGGTGACGATGTCCGGCCGTACCGGCATCGAGACCGGCGTCACCGCGACCGCGACCGCGTCCGCCAGCGGGCACGCCGCGAGCAGTTTGGTCGACGGCTCCTACCTGAACTACTGGGACAGCAACGACACCACGCCGGTCTCCATCACGCTGGACCAGAAGTCCGCCAAAAAAGCCGCCTACCTGGCCATCAACCAGCGCGAGGACACCATCACCCAGACCGCCACCTCGTCGGCCCGCATCAACGCGTACAAGATCCTGACGAGCAGCGACAACAGCACCTGGACCACGGTCAAGACCGGCAACCTGCCCAACGTGCGGGGTGCGCAGTTCATCGACATCGGCGCCACCGCGCGCTACGTCCGGCTCGAGGTGGACAGCACGTACGCGTCGTCGAAGCAGTTGCGCATCGACGAACTGTGGCTGGGCACCGCGTACGCGGGCGGTGGCAGCACGCCCCCGCCGCCGACCACCGTCCAGGCGGAGGCGTCGGGCAACACGCTGTCCGGGGCCGCCGTCGTCGCCACCTGCTCGGCCTGCTCGGGCGGCGCGAAGGTGCGCTTCATCGGCAACAACAGCAGCAACTACGAGATCGTCAACAACGTGAACGCGGCCAGCGCGGGCAGCCACCAACTGACCATCACGTACGAGGTCAACGGCACCCGCACGTTCGACCTGAGCGTGAACGGCGGCGCCACGATCGCCGTGCCGTGTACCGGGACGGACTTCAACTCCCCGGCCACGACCACGGTCACGGTGAACCTCAACGCCGGGAACAACACCATCAAGTTCTTCAACGCCAGCGCCTACGCGCCCGACCTGGACGCCGTCTCGGTCGCCTGAGTATCGACGGTCGGGGGGTCCCGCTGCGGGCCTCCCCGGCCGGGCACGGGTGCCCGCCGGCTGTCCGGCCTGGCTCGACGGCTATCGGACCGGGCTGGGCTCGGCGGGGTGCCTGCTGTCCGGCCCGGCTCGGCGGGGTGCCGCCACGGCCGCAGTCCGCGGATCGGACCGGGGCCAGGCCGGCCGGCAACGCGGCCGTGCCGGTCGGGGTCGGCGACGGCGTCGCGGCCGGGCTCACGCTCAGACTCGGGCTCGCTGGCGCTGACCAGTGGCTGGCCGCCGCGGATGGGGCGGCCGGCGAGTGCCCGTACATCCAGACCTGCGTCTGCTGGAGCGCCGTCGGCGCCATCCGGATGCCGGAGGCGGTCGCCCGGTTGCCGTACACGTCGGTGACCCGCACCGAGAACGGCCCGGTACCCAGCCCAGAGCTTGCCAGCCAGTAGTTGTAGTCGGCGCGGTCCAGCGCGTGCCAGGGGCCACCGGCCGACCGCACCTCGACCGAGCGCAGCGGGTTGCCGTGGCTGTCGACCAGCAAC
>DASXOA010000186.1:0-15024 GCA_036494675.1 Rugosimonospora sp. | reverse complement strand
CGTCATCCGGTACCGCGGCCGTTCCTCGTCGTGGCGACCCAGAACCCGGTGGAGATGGACGGCACGTACCGGCTGCCGGAGGCGCAGCTGGACCGGTTCCTGATGAAGCTGTCGGTCGGCTACCCGGACGAGGCCGTCGAGGTCGACGTGGTCCGTGCCGCCCGGGCCGGGCACTCGCCCGACCAACTGGAGCCGATGACCGACACCGAGATGGTCCGTACCCTGATCGGGCTGACCGCCCGGGTCTACCTCGCCGATCCGCTGTACGCGTACGCGGTGCGGCTGGCCGCCGCGACCCGCGGCCACCCGTCCGTACGGGTCGGGGTCAGCCCGCGTGGCGTGATCGCGCTGACCCGGGCAGCCCGCGCCTACGCCTGTACGGTCGGCCGGGGGTACGTGCTGCCCGAGGACCTCAAGGAGCTGGTGACGCCGGTCTTCGCGCACCGGCTGCTGCTGATGCCGGACGCGCAGATGCGCGGTGTCACTCCCCACGACGTGCTGGACGATGTGCGCAACGGCGTCCCCGTGCCGACGCCGGTGGCGACGTGAGCTCGCGGCGGGCGGCCCGGGGTAGCCACGTGAGCCGGGGCGGCGGGTGGCCAGGGGTGGTCACGTGAGCCGGCGCGGCGGGCGGGCCGGGCCGGGCGCGTTGAGGATCACCCCTCGTGGCATCGGCATCCTGGCGACCGGCATCCTCCTGTTGGTCGGCGGGATCGTGTTCAACTACCCGGAAGTGGCCGCGATCGGCGTGGCCGGCGCGCTCGCGGTCGGGATGTCGCTGGTCGCCGGCCTGGTTCGGCCGCGCCTGGAGGTCGCGCGCGAGATCGAACCGGACCGGGTCATGCGCGGCGAGCGGTGCCGGGTGACGCTGGAGGTCAGCAATGCCCGGTCGTGGGGCTCGCTCACCGTGGTGGGCGAGGACTACTGCGGGACGCGTCCCGTGCCGATCCCGCTGGTACGGCTCCGCTCCGGGCGCGCCACGACGGTGAGCTACCAGGTGCCCACGCAGCGGCGTGGCGTGGTACAGCTCGGGCCGCTGCGGGTCGGCCGGCGCGACCCGTTCGGGCTGGCCCGGGTACAGCGGCCGTTCGGCGAGGCGGGGCAGGTCTGGGTGTACCCGTACCTGCACCCGATCGCCGGGATACCGACCGGCTCGTCGCGCAACCTCGACGGGCTCGCCGAGCGGGTACCGCACGGCAGCTCCACGTTCGACTCACTGCGCGAGTACGTGCCGGGCGACGATCTGCGGCACGTGCACTGGCGTACCAGCGCGCGGATCGGCGAGCTGATGGTGCGCGAGCGGGTGGACACCAGCCGGCCCCGGATCGTGGTGTTGCTGGACGACCGGGTCGCGGTGCATCACGACGACACGTTCGAGGACGCCTGCGAGGCGGCCGCCTCGCTGATCGCCGCCGCGATCCGGGCGGACCTGTCGGTGCACCTGCTCACCGCGAGCGGCACCAGCCTGCCGGTCGCCGCGGACAGCAGCGGGTACCTGGACGTGCTGGCCGAGGCGCGGGTGCACACCGACGACGAGTTGGGCCAGCACGGGCTGATCGGGATCACCGAGCGGGCCCGGCAGATGCAGGCCGGTGACACCCTGATCTGCCTGACCGGCCGGGCGGCGCCCGAGGACCTGGGCGCGATGATGGCGCTCCGCGGCACGTACGCCTCCATCATGATCGGCCTGTTCGGGCCGCAGCCGGGCCCGGTGGGCGACTCGGGTTTCCAGGTGATCGCGGCCCGGGACGCCGCCGAGTTCGCGCAGCTGTGGGACGGGATCTGGTCGTGAGGCGGATCATCGCCGCGCTGTGTTACGCGGGTCTGCTCGCGCTGGCTGCCGGCGCGGCCGGCAGGATCTACGACGGGCCGCTGTTCGCGCTGCTGGTGGCCGGCGCGGCGGTGGGCTCCGTCGGGATCGGCCTGCTGCTGGTACGGCGTCCACAGTGGACGGTCGCGCCGGTGTCGGTGGTGGCCATGCTGGCGTACGTCGTCTTCACGGTCTGGTACTCCGCCGGCGCGTCCGGCGTGTCCGGAGCGCTGCCCGCGCTGCTGGGCGAGGCGGTGCGCAACGGCGGCCCGCAACTGCTCACCGCGCTCATCCCGATCGAGGCGCAGCCCGACACCGTGCTGGTGCCGGTCGTGCTGGTCTGGATCGCCGGACTGATCTGCGCCGAACTGGGGCTGCGCGTCGGCCGGGCACCGCTCGCCCTGATCCCGCCGACCGTCCTCTACCTCGCGGCGCTGATCCTGGCCGGTCCGCACGGTGGCGTCCAGGCGTGGCGCGCGGTCGCCTACGTCGTCCTGTCGGCCGGAGCGCTGATCGGCACGGTGGCCCGGAGCGCGGCGACGGATCCGATCGGGCCCGAGCTGACCGCCCGGCAGCGCGGACCGATGCGCGCACGGCTGCGGGTGCGGGCGGCGGCCGGGGTGGCGGTGTTCGTCGCGCTGGCCGCGGCCGTGGTCCCCGCGGTCGCCGCGACCGTGCCGGACACGCCGGTGGACCCGCGCGCCGCGGTCACCCCGCCGCAGTCCGACACCCTCGACCAGGATCCGCTGGCCCGCATCTCCGGCTGGATGCAGAACCCGACCGAGCCGCTGTTCGACGCGACCGTGTCCACCGGTACGCGCATCGAACTGGCCGTGCTGACCAACTTCGACGGGGTCACCTGGACGATCGACGCCAACTACCGGGACGCCGGCCGGGAGCTACCCGCGCTGTCCCCGCCGCCGGGCGGTGCCGTGGCTCCGGGCTCCGTCACCAGGATCACCCAGCAGATCACCGTGCGCGACCTCGCCGGCCGGCTGGTACCGGCGGTCAGCACGCCGCACGAGATCGACGGCATCCGGGTCGCGTACGACACCGGCAGCGGCACCCTGCTGCGCCCGAACGGGCTGCTCCCCGGTACCAGCTACTCGGTGGTGTCCGACTGGGCGAAGCCGAACCCGAACCTGCTGCCGATGGCGACGGTGCCCAGCGGCCCGGCGGTGTCGAGGTACCTGCAGACCGGCGAGAGCGTGCCGGCCGACATGCAGAAGCTGGCCGACTCCATCGAGGAGGGCAACGGCGGCGCCTACCAGCGGGCGTACGCGCTGCAGCAGTTCATCGCCGAGCACTACACCTACGTCACCGACGCGCCGAGCGGACACGCGTACCCGAACCTGGAGTTCTTCCTGCTCGGCCCGGCGGCGCAGGGCGGCCAGCGGGGCACCTCCGAGCAGTTCGCGGCGTCCTACGCCGTCCTCGGCCGGTTGATGGGGCTGCCGACCCGGGTGGTGGTCGGCTTCAACGCCCCGGCCGGGCACGGCACGGTGCGCGGCAAGGACGCACTCGCCTGGCCGGAGGTGCTGTTCTCCGGCGTCGGGTGGGTCCCGTTCGACCCGATCCCGGCGAAGGACACCACGCACCGGTCGCTGGATCAGGACTACAAGCCGAAGCCGGACCCGCCGACACCGTCGGACGACCCCTCCGACCAGGCGACGAAGTCACCGTCCGCCTCGGCGAGCGCCAGCGCTAGCCGGCACGCGAACGGGAACACCGGCTCCGCCGCGCTGCCGCCGTGGACGCCGTACGCGGCGGGCGGAGCCGTGCTGGTACTCGTACTGGTCGCGCAGCTGTGGGTGGTGCTGACGCGCCGCTCGCGTACCCGGGCCCGGCTGTCGCAGGGGCCGCCGTCCGACCGGGTACGGGGTGCCTGGCTGGAGGTGCTCGACGCGCTGCGGCTGGCCGGGCGCCGTACGCCCGAGCATCTGACCGCGACCGAGGTGGCGGACTGGGCGGTCCGGCCGCCGGGCAAGGGTCGCCCGCTGCCGCCGCTGGACGAGTTGGTGGAGTTGGCGAACCTGGTCGCGTTCGCGCCGGAGTTCGCGGACGACCACGACGCGGCGACCGCCGCCACCCGGGCGACGTCCTACGTGCGTGGCCTGCGCCGCGCGCAGCCGCTGCGGAGACGGCTGCTGTGGAGCCTGCGTCCGGGACCGCTGCGCTGGTCGCACGGGTCGTTCGCGGCGCCGACCGCCCCGCCGCCGCCCCACCCGGAGCCGCTGCGTCCGGCCACTCCGCGCCGCTGAGTTCGGTGGGTCCGTCAGCCGTCGGCGATCCGCGCGGGGGGCGGCTCCGGACCGGCACCGCCCCCGCGCGGCGGCAGCTTTCCCGACCGGCACCGCCCCCGCCGGCACCCCCCGCGCGGCGCTAGCGCAGTACGGCGTCGTCGGCGCGCAGCAGCGCTAGGTCCATCCGGCTCGGCAGCCCCTCCCAGTCGCCCGGTACCGTCACCGCGAACGCGCCGGCCAGGCACGCCCGGTCCAGGCAGTCCACGGTGGACAATCCGTCCAGGGTCGCGCTGAGGTACCCGGCGGCGAACGCGTCCCCGGCGCCGACCGGGTCGACCGAGCTCACCGGGTACGCCGGTGAGTCCAGCACCTCGCCGTCGACGACCGCCAACGCGCCCAGCGCTCCCCGGGTGATGAGGACCTGGCGCGGGCCGAGTTCCGACAGCGCCCTGCCCAGGTCCGTGGCGAGGTCGCCGTCCACGACGAGCCGCGCCTCGGCCTCGCTGGCGAACACCAGGTCCGCCAGCGCGACGAGTTCGGCCAACTCCGCCCCTGCCGCCTGGGCGCTCCACAGCGCCTGCCGGTAGTTGAGCGACAGACAGACCAGGACGCCCGCGCGCCGGGCCAGATCGATGGCGTACCGGACGGCATCGCGGGCCGTGGCGGACAGGGCCGGGGTGATCCCGGTGAGGTACAGCACCCGGGTGCGGCTGACGAGGTCGGAGTCCACGTCCTGCGGGCACAGCCGGGACCCGGCGCTGCCGCTGCGGTAGTAGCTCACCTGGGTCACCGCCTCGGTACGGCGAGCCTTGACCATCAGCCCGGTCGGCGCGGCGGGGTCGACGATCGCCCGGCTGTCGATCCCCTCGGCGCGCAGGGTACGGCGGATCAGCGCACCGAACTCGTCGGCGCCGACCCTGCCGATCCACGCCACCCGGTGCCCCAGCCGGGACAGCCCGATCGCCAGGTTGCTCTCGGCGCCGCCGGTGGACAGGTCGAGGCTGGCCGCGTGGCGCAGCAGCCCGATGCGCGGGGTGCTCAGCATCCCCATGGTCTCGCCCATGGTGACCACCTCGGCGGGCGGCCCTCCGCTGGCTGCGCCGCCGGAGCCCTCGGAGCCCGCGGAGCCCGGGGAGCCCGGGGAGCCCGCAGAGCCCGCAGAGCCTGCGGAGTCCGCCGCGTCCGGGGAGTCCGCCGCGTCCGGACCCGACTCGGCCGCGGCGGTCACCGCTTGGCCCGGCGTACCGCGTCGAGCATGGACGCCGCGCGCCCGCGCAGGGCCGCCAGGTCGCCGGTGTCCAGCGCGTCGCCGAGAAGCGACCCGCCCGCGCCGACCGCCGCCGCGCCGGCCGCGAACCAGTCCGCCACGGACTCGACGCTGACGCCGCCGGTCGGCACGATCGGGATGTCGTTCAGCGGCTCGCGCAGGTCCCGCAGGTACCGTGGCCCACCCAGCCGCGCCGGGAACAGCTTCACCGCCGTCGCGCCGGCCGCCCACGCCGCCACCACCTCGGTCGCGGTGAACGCGCCGGGCAGCCAGGCCACCCGGGACTCCAGGGCCACCTGCCCGATTTCCGGATCGGTGTGCGGGCAGACCAGGAACCGGGCGCCGGCGGCCACCGCCTCGCGGGCCTGGGTGGTGCTGCGCACGGTACCGGCGCCGAGCAGCGCACGCTCACCGAGCCGGCCCGTGGCCCGGCGCAGCGCACCGAGCGCGTCCGGGGTGTTGAGGGTGACCTCCAGGGTGCGTACGCCCGCCTCCACGAGGGTGTCGATCACGGCGTCGAGGTGCGTCGCGTCGCGCCCGCGAAGGATCGCGATGAGGCCGTCATCCAGTGGTGAGGCGTCCCGTCGTGAGGCGTCCCGTGGTGGGGCGTCCTGCGCTGAGGCTTCCTGCGGCGAGGCGTTGGTCGGTGAGGGCATGCGGCTTCCCGTCTCAGAAGTAGGTGTGGATCAAGTCGATCACCCGGTCGGCGTCGTCGACGACCGGGATCACCCGCCAGCGGTCGAACGCCGAGCACGGGTGGGAGATCCCGAAGCGCACCACGTCGCCCGGGCGCAGCCCGTCGGCGCGCAGGTAGGCGTGCTGGTCGTTGAGCGCCTCGACGGTCCCGGAGAGCGGTGCGCCGTCGGCGTGGCACAGGGGTACCGGCAGTCCCTCGTCGTACGGTGCGTCCCGCCGGCCCATCCCGACGATGGCCAGGCCCGGCTCGGGTACCGACAGCACCTGCGCCCACAACTCCAGTGCGGGGCGCAGCGAGGAGGCCAGCGGGCTGCGCTCGGCGTAGTAGCCGTGGTCGTGCGTGACGTACGCGCCGGGGCGGACGATGACCTCGTACCCGTGCCCGGTCAGCTCGTCGGCGACCACGTCGAAGTACACGCTGCCGCCCGCGCTGACCACCACCGGGCCGGTCGCCGGAATCGCGTCGGCGGCGGCGCGCAGCGTACCGAGGAAGGCCCGGACCTCGTCCACGGTGGACAGTCTGCCCTCGTACCCGGTCACGCCGGCCACCTCGACGCGCGGGCTGGACGCCGCCGTACGGGCCACGGCGACGGTCTCCGCCACCGTCCGGCACCCGGTACGCCCGCCCGGGTGCCCGATCTCGACCAGTACCCGGAACGGCCGGGTACCCGACGTGGCCGCCAGTGCCGCGACGCCCTCCTCGGAGTCCACATAGGACAGGAGCTCGAAGTCGGGGTCGCCGTCGAGGCTGCCCGCCAGCCACTGCAGCGGACGCGGGTCGAGCAGTTGGTTGGCCAGCAGCACGCGGCGCACGCCGGCCCTGCGGTACACCAGGAGCTGGTTCGCCGTCGCGGCGCTGAGACCCCACGCGCCCGCGGCGAGTTGGGCGGCGAACAGCGACGGCGCCATGGTGGTCTTGCCGTGCGGCGCGTGGTGCACGCCGCGGTCGGCGAGGTAGCCGGCCATGGTGCCGATGTTGTGGCGCAGGGCGCCGTCCCGCGCGACCAGGACCGGCCAGGTGAACGGGCCGTCGACCAGGCGCTGCCCGATCGGGTCGCCGGCGGCGTCGGGGAACCAGAATCCCTTGTCCCGCCAGTCGGACTCGCGAATCCACTCCGGGTTCATCGCGTCGCTCCCATCTCTCCGGAAATCCGCCGGGCCGCCTGCGCCACCAACGGGCCGAGTTCGCGCACCCGGGCGGCGCTCAGCCGGGAACTGAGCCCGGAGACGCTCAGCGCGGCCGCCACCCGGTCGGCGTGGTCGAAGATCGGCGCGGCTACGCAGCGCACCTCCGGCTCGTTCTCCCGGTCGTCCACCGCATACCCGCGTTCCCGTACCCGGGCCAGTTCGGCGCGCAGCCGGCGCGGGTCGGTGATGGTGGACGGCGTCGCGGCGACCAGGTCGCCGGCCAGCACCTCGTCGAGCCCGGCGGGTGGCAGCCAGGCGAGGATCGCCTTGCCGACCCCGGTGCGGTAGGCCGGCGCGCGGCTGCCCACCCGGGACGCCATCCGCACGTTGGCCTCGTTCTCCACCTTGTCGACGTAGACCACGTGCGGCGCGTCGTAGATGACCAGGTGGACGGTGTGGTTCGTGGCGCGCATCAGCTGGTACTCGTGCGGAGCGGCGATGGTACGCAGGTCCAGCCGCGACAGGTACGCCTGGCCCAGCCGCAGCGCGCCGTGGCCGAGCCGGAACGCCCCGGTGTCCCGGTCGCGGGCCAGCAGGTCCGTCTCGATCAGCGGGGCGGCCAGGCGCAGCACGCTGCTCTTGCTCAGGGACAGGTCGCGCGCGAGTTCGGTGAGGCTCACGCCCCGGCCGGCGCCGGCGTGGTCGCGCACGTATCCGAGCAGGGCCACGCCCCGGCGCAGCGACGCGCTCTGGTTGCGGGTGTCCGGTGCGGCGTCCATCGGATCACGCACGCAACCCGCGGCCGGGCGTCGCGCCGGTCAGCGCCCCGCCGGCGAGCACCACGACCCCGTTGACCACCACCACGTCCACCCCGACCGCCGGTACGCGCGGATCCGCGTAGCCGGCCCGGTCGGCGATCGTCTCCGGGTCGAGCACCACCAGGTCCGCGGCGTGGCCCGGTCGCACCAGCCCCCGGTCGGCCAGGCCGAAGCGCCGGGCCGGGGCGGACGCCAGATGCTGTACCGCCTCCGGCCACCCCCAGTCGCCCAGCTCGCGGACGTGCCGCCCGAGCAGCCGGGCGAACGCCCCGAAGCCGCGCGGGTGCGGCCGCCCGCCGCGGTAGATGCCGTCCGAGCCGCCGATCTGCGCCGGATGGCGCAGCAGCGCCCGGACCGAGTCCTCGCTCGCCGCCGGCGGCTGGTCGAACACGCAGCCCACGCCGAGCCCGGTGGCGACGAGCAACTCGACCGCCAGTCCCGCCGGGTCCAGCCCCGCCCGGCGTGCCGCGTCGGGCAGCCGCAGGCCCTCGGTCCACGCCCAGTCCGGGTGCTCGACGCAGGACAGCGTGATCCTCGGCCACAGGTCCTCGGGCCACCGGTCGCGCAGCCGCCGCACGGTCTCCGGGTCGCGCAGCGCGGCGGCGGTGGCGTCCAGGTCGGCCGTGGGCAGGAAGGCGGGCAGCGTGACCAGCGCGAGCGTCGAGGAGCCGCGCAGGTACGGGTACGAATCGAAGGTCAGATCCAGGCCGCCGTCGCGGGCGCGGTCGACCATGGCGCCGAGCTCCGTGGCCGGGCCGTGGTAGTGCGAGATGTGTACGGGGGCGCCGCTGCCCCGCCCGATCGCGGTCGCCTCGGCCATCCCGGTACCGGCGTCCGACTCGTACCCGCGCATGTGCGTCACGTACGGCCGCCCGCCCAGCGGTGCGCACAGCCGGATGAGCTCCTCGGCGGTGGCGTACCCGCCCGGCGTGTACTCCAGGCCGGTGGACAGCCCCACCGCGCCGTCGGCGAGCCCGTCCTCGATCAGCGTGAGCATCCGGGTGAGCTGGTCGGGTCCGAGTGCCCCGGGGTCGGCGCCCATCACCTCGTACCGGACGGTGCCGTGCGGTACGAGGTAGGCCGCGTTGCACGCGATCCGCCCGGTGTACCCGTCCAGCAGCCCGGCGACCGACGTGCCGGTACCCGGCTCCAGCAGCGGATGTGCCCCGTTGACGGCGGCGAAGTACCGGGTCGCGAAGCCCACAGTGGACGGTGAGCCGGGCGCGAAGGACACCCCGTCCTGCCCGAGGATGAGCGTGGTCACGCCCTGGCGCAGCACGGCGTGCTGCACGTCCGGGTCGAATATCGCGGCGTCGGCGTGCACGTGGGCGTCCACGAACCCGGGCGTCACGAACCGGTCGGTAGCGTCGATCTCCCGGAGGGCCGGCAGCGACCCGCGCGACCCGTCCGCTCCGGCCGGCGAGCCCGCTCCGGCCGCCCGGACCGGATCGCCGCGTTGCACAACCGCGACGATGCGGTCGCCGTTCACGGCCACGTCGGCGAGCAGCGGCGGCCCACCCGTGCCGTCGAGCACCGAGCCACCCCGGATAACCAGGTCGAACACGCCGCCCCGCCCTCCTCCCGCCGCCGACGAGGCTAGGCACCGCCCGGCCGCAGCGAAACATATTCGGCACAGCATTGTGCATTGCACAACCCGCGGTCAACCCGGGATGCCGACCCTTGGGCCCACCCGCGACACCGCGGGTGCGCTCATCGCGGACAGACTGGTTACCCTGGCCGTTAGCGGTATGTCCGCGCGGGTCGCGGTGACGGAGGATTACCGACATGGCTGAGGACGACCGGGTCAAGCAGGCATGCGCGTATCTGCGCCTGCTCCTGCTGCGACCCGGCGAGTACCGGAGCCGGTGGACGGGCACCGGACCGGACGCGGTTTCCGGCCACGAAGGGTTCTCCGGCCAGCAGACGGCTTCCGTTGCCGACTCCGGTTCCGGCACGGGTTCCGGCTCCGGCACGGTTTCCGGTCCCGGCACGATCGACGGTTCCGGCACGGTTTCTGGTTCCGACACGATCGCCGGTTCCGACACCGTCTCCGGTGCCGGAACGGAGTCCAGCGACATCGACTACGCCGCGGTCGCCGCGGTGCTCGACGACGGCGAGCCGGGTGCCGGGCACGTCGACGTCGACACCGTCCGCAGGGCGCTGACCGGCACCGAGCTGAGCCCGGCGACCCTGGACCGCTTCATCGAGGCATTCGGGCTCACCGGCCGGCACGCCAACCGGCTGCGCGACGTGCTGCGCGGCTCGGCCGCGACCCGGGTCATCACCGGCGACGCGCTGCTGCCCGCCGAGCTTTACCAGAGCAGCGGACCGCCCGGCTACGAGACGCTCGCCATGCACGAGATGCACACGCTGGGCCCGGACGGCCGGCCCGCCGAGCACCAGACGATCCAGGTGATCCGCTCGACGGTCGACCGGTTGGACTCGTACCCGTACCGGTTCGACACCAATGAGTTGACGGTCGAGGTGACCCGGGGCGGCCGGGTCGGGCAGCGGATCTACCGGATGTCCGAGTCGCTGTACGCGGTCGACATCCTGCTGACCCGCCCGCTGGCCAAGGGCGAGAGCTCGCTCATGCAGTACCACACGACGTTCTTCTACCGCTCGCAGCCGCCCGCGGAGTTCCGCCGCGGCCTGGCCCGCGCCACCCGGGATGTCAGCATCTGGGTGACCTTCCACCCACAGCGGTTGCCGAAGCGGATCTGGTCGGCCAGCTGGGACGGGCTGGACCAGGGCCGGATCCTCGAACGCGAGTCCGTCGAACTGGACGAGCAGCGCTCGGTGCACCGCCGCTTCGACGTGGTCGAGCGGGCGATCGTCGGCTTCTACTGGGAATGGACGTGAGAGCCGGCTGGCCAGCTGGGTTTGCCGGCAGGCTCTGACAACAGCATGTCAGCCGGCCGCGTCCTGGAAACAGCGCAGGAGAGTCCGCAGCCCGGGTTCGATCCGCTCGCGCGGGACGGCACCGTATCCCATCACCAATCCCTGCCGCGCCGGGGACTGCCCGTAGTAGTCGGCCAGGCTCTCGACCGTCACCTGTGCCTGCCGGGCACGTTCGATCACTTCGGCGAGGTCCAGGGTCACCCCGGGTCGCAGGAGGGCGCACACGTGCAGGCCGGCCGCCGACGGTACCGGCTCCAGCCAGGCGCCGAACCGCTCCGCCAGGGCGGTCAGGATCAGGTCCCGGCGGGCGCCGTACTCGCGGCGTGCCCGCCGGACATGCCGGGACAGTAGCCCGTCGTCGATGAACCGGGCCAGTGCCCGCTGCGACGCGACCTCGCCGTGGTAGTCGGTCAACCGCTTCGCGGCGTGCAGGGCGGGGCGCAGCGACGCCGGCGTGACCAGGAAACCGAGCCGCAGGCCGGGCAGCATCGTCTTGGAGAACGAGCCGACATACACCACCCGGCCCCGGCGGTCCAGGCTCTGCAACGGCTCCAGCGGCCGGTCCCCGTACCGGAACTCGCTGTCGTAGTCGTCCTCGATGACGACGGCGCGGTGCCGCCCCGCCCAGTCCAGCAGCGCGGTGCGGCGCGCCAGCGACATCGGGGTACCGAGCGGGAACTGGTGGGACGGCGTGGTGTACACGAGCCGGGCGCCGGCCGGTAGCGCGGCGACGTCCAGCCCCTCGCCGTCCACCGGTACCCCGACCACGCGGGCACCCAGCGACCGGAACAGCAGCCGGGCCGGCCGGTACCCGGGCTCCTCCACGGCGACCGTGGCGCCGGGCTCGATCAGCACCCGGCCGATGAGGTCCAGCGCCTGCTGGGCGCCCTGGGTGACCAGGATGTCGTCGGCGCCGGCCCGGACCGACCGGGACAGCCCGACGTGACGGGCGATCGCGGCGCGCAACCCCGCCTGCCCCGCCGGGTCGCCGTAGCCGGCCGGGTCGATCGCGGTGTGGCGCAGTTCGCGGCCGATCAGCCGGCGCCAGGTCTGCATCGGGAACAGCGCCGGGTCGGGCACGCCCACCCGGAAGTCGATGGTGGTGGGCGGCGGCATGGTCACCTGCGCGTCCACGATCGGGCGCCAGAGCGGGCGGGGCGTGGCCTCGCCGCCGCCCGCTGCGCGCCGGGGTTCACGGTGCCCGGGCTGACCGTGCCCGGGCTCACCGCCGCCGGGTTCATCGTGCCCGGGTTCACCGCGCCGGGGCTCACCGTGCCGGGGCTCACCGTGCCGGGGCTCACCGTGCCGGGCATGCCGGTGCGCAGCCACCGGCCGCCGGCCCCCGTTGCCTGCCGGCCGCCCCTGCCGGCCGTGCGCCGGCGGGGCCGCGACGACGCTCCCGGAAGGGTCGGCGACGAAGGTGCCGGCGCCGACCCGCGCGGACAGGAATCCCTCGGCGATCAGCCGGTCGTAGGCGACGGCGACGGTGTTGCGCGAGACGTCCAGCCGCCGGGCCAGCTCCCGGGTCGGGGGCAGCCGCTCGCCGGTGCGCAGCCGGCCGTCCAGGATCGCGTCGAGCACCTGCCGGTAGATGCGGGCGGCCAGGTCACCGCGGCCGGCGAGGCTGACGTGCAGGTCCATCCGGCGGCACTCCCCCCGCGTGAATTGGCTCAGTCGAGATAGTAACTATTGGACCTGATGCCGAGCCAATCCGGCACCTAGGCTGATCGGCGTGAGCGGGATGACGGTGCCCCAGGGCGCGGCGGTGTCGATCGGTGCCGTCCTCGGCACCGGAGTGATCGCGCTGCCGGCGCTCGGTGCCCAGGCGGCGGGGCCGGCGTCGTTGCTCGCCTGGGCCGCGCTGATCCTGCTGTCCGTGCCGCTGGCCGCCACGTTCGCGGCGCTCGGCGCGCGGTACCCGGACGCCGGAGGCGTGTCCACGTACGTGCGGACCGCCTTCGGTGCGCGGGCGGCCACCGTGGTCGGCTGGTGCTTCTACCTCGCCGTACCGGCCGGTGCTCCGCCCGCGGCCATGTTCGGCGGCGCGTACGTCGCCGCCGTCCTCGGGGGCGGGATGCGCACCACGCTGATCACCTCGGCGCTGATGATCGTCGCGGTGACCGTGATGAACGCCGGCGGGGTGCGCATCTCGGGCCGGCTCCAACTCGGGATGGCCGCGGTGCTCGTGACCCTGCTGCTGACCGCCACGCTCAGCGCGCTGCCGCACGGCCACCTGGCCAACCTGCACCCGTTCGCGCCGCACGGCTGGCTGGCGATCGGTCCGGCCGCCGCCGTACTCGTCTGGGGTTTCGCCGGCTGGGAGGCGGTCACCTCGCTGGCCGCGGACTTCCGCCACCCCCAGCGCGACGTGCCACGCGCCTCGGCCGTCGCGGTCGTCGTCGTCGGCCTGCTCTACCTCGGCGTCGCCGGGTCCAGCGTGCTGGTGCTCGGGCCGGCCGCCGCGACCACCCAGGCGCCGCTGGCCGAACTGCTCGCCATCGGGTTGGGCGCGCCGGCCCGGATCGTCACCGCGGCGGTGGCCGTGCTGCTGACGCTCGGCGCGATGAACGCGTACTTCGCCGGGGCCGCCCGGCTCGGGGCGGCGCTGGGCCGGGACGGCGCGCTGCCCGCCTGGTTCGCCCGGGGCAGCAGCGCCGGCGAGATCCCCCGGCGCAGCCTGGCCACGCTCGCCGCGCTGTCCGGCCTGTCCCTGTCGATCGTGGCGGCGACCGGAGCCGGTGCGCGGGCGCCGGCACTGCTGGCCACCGGCTCGTTCGTGCTGGTGTACGTGCTGAGCACGGCCGCCGCAGTGCGCCTGCTGCCGCGGCGTAGCTGGTCGCGGCGGGCCGCGGCGGTCGCACTGGCCGCCGTCTCGGTGCTGCTGGTGATGAACGGGTGGTACGTGCTGTGGGCGCTCGCGGTCGCGGCGGCGGCACTGCTGTACGCCGGCCGGCGCACCCGCCGGGACCCGGCGGCCGGTACCCCCGGTACGGAAGTGGAAGCGGACCGTCCCGCGACGTCTCGGGTACCGTCGGCGTCATGACTGAACCGATCGTGCCCCTGGAACCGGTCGACGAGTCGTGGTCGAGCGCGCTGGCGATCGTCGCGCACCCCGACGACCTGGAGTACGGGACCGCCGCGGCCATCGCCCGCTGGACGGCGCAGGGCAAGCGGATCGTCTACTGCCTGGCGACGAGCGGCGAGGCGGGCATCGACAGCATCGAACCCGAGCGGTGCGGGCCGCTGCGCGAGGAGGAAGAGCGGGCCGGGGCGGCGCTGGTCGGCGTCGACGTGGTCGAGTTTCTCGGGTACCCGGACGGGATGCTGGAGTACGGCCTGGACCTGCGGCGCGACATCTCCCGCGCGGTGCGCCGGCACCGGCCGGACGTCGTCATCACCGGCAACCACCACGACAGCTGGGGGCCGGGCGCGCAGAACCAGGCCGACCACATCGCGCTGGGCCGTTGCGTGATCGACGGAGTGCGCGACGCGGCCAACCGGTGGGTGTTCCGTGAGCTGCTCGATGAGGGGTTGCAGCCGTGGAAGGCGACGCACATCTTCGTCCACGGCAGTCCGATGGCCACCCACGGGGTCGACGTGAGCGAGACGTTCGACCGCGGCGTCGCGTCGCTGGAGGCGCACGGCGAATACCTGCGCGGCCTCGGGCCGACCGCCATGAGTGACCCGCAGGAGTTCCTGGAGTCGGTGGCGCGACCGTACGGAGCCCGGCTGGGCGCCCGCTACGGCGTGTCCTTCGAAGTTCTCTCCGTCTAGCCCTCGGGACGCGGCCGGATCGGTCACGATGGCTCCGGCCCGCCGTGAGCGTGGTCGGCCGGTCCGGCATCCGTCACTGGCGCCGGACCGGCCGAAAGGTCAGCAGCCGATCCGGGTCGCGCCCAGCGCCACGTCGTCGAACCACAGGGTGTCCGCGCCGTCGCCGTAGCTCTCCCAGCCGAGCCGGAAGTCGGTGAGCTGCGGATGCCAGTTGGCGCGCGACAGCCACTGCCGGTCGACGTCCGGGGTCGGCGTACCGTCCTCGTGCAGGCCGGCCACGTCGGTGCCGTTGACCCAGGTCTGCATCGTGCCGGCGGTGCCGTTCACCATGAATTCCACGCACGTCCACTGGTTCACCGGCAGCGGCATGGACAGCGCCACGCCCGT